>NZ_JARBXM010000001.1:324166-645833 GCF_028890305.1 Candidatus Methanosphaera massiliense | reverse complement strand
GTATTTAAACTACTTTAAGATTCATAGATATGAAAAAACATACAATTGTTTTGATTCATGTATAGTTGTTAATGAAAAAGACAAGGAATTATTGGAAAAATATATTCATACGCCAATTGAAGTCGTTGCTAATGGTGTAGACACAAATTATTTTAAAAATAGTGAAGCTCAATCAGAAAAAAAATTAGTATTTCTTGGAGATATGAGTACACCACCAAATAATGATGCTGTAACGTATTTTATTAATGAAATTTATCCATTAATTCTAGAAAAGGAAACTATTCCCTTTTATATTGTTGGACGTAACCCTTCTACTTATATTAAAAGTTTAGAAAAGGATTCACATATAACTGTGACAGGTTCTGTTGAAGATGTTAGAACATACTTGAAACAGGGCACAATATTTATAACACCAATGGTTTCAGGTACTGGAATAAAAAATAAGATTCTTGAAGCTATGAGCATGAATTTACCAGTTGTATCAACAACAAGAGGTATAAGTGGAATAGATGCTACAGACGGAAAAGAATTTATATTAGCCGATGATGCAATTACCTTTAAAAATTCTGTTATAGTATTAATCCACAATGATAAGCTTAGAAATAGGATTTCAGATAATGCCCGATTATTTGTTGAAAAAAATTATTCATGGAAGAGGGCAACACATAAAATAGAAAAGATAATTGATGAAATAGTAATATAACTTAAAATAATTAAAAACATTCTAATTATATATTAATAAAAACATAAATAATATAATATATACGTATTTTTTTAGAATTAATATAACATTAATTCATAGGGGTAACTAGTTAAGGATTGTCGAAATATGAAAGTTTCATTTGTAATACCAGCTTTAAATGAAGAGGGAGTTGTAGGAAAAACTATACGAAGTATTCCTGTTAAAGAAATAGAAGAAGCAGGATATACTGTTGAAATAATAGTGGTTAACAATAATTCTACAGATAATACAGCTCAAGAAGCAAGCGATGCTGGTGCAACAGTATTTTTAGAAGAGAAAAGAGGATATGGTAATGCATACCTACGTGGTTTCAAGGAAGCTACAGGTGATATTATAATAATGGGTGATGCTGATGGAACCTATCCTTTAGAGCAGTCAATGGATTTCATAAATTATCTTGTTGATGATAACTGTGATTTTGTTATTGGTTCACGATTTGATGGTACTATTGAGGATGGTGCTATGCCTGCATTACACCAGTACATTGGAAATCCATTATTAACCAAGATGTTAAATATTTTATTCCACTCAGATTACTCGGATACTCATTGTGGAATGCGAGCTTTTACAAGAGAAGCATTAGATAAAATGGACTTAAAAGCACCCGGAATGGAATTTGCTATAGAAATGGTTATTGAAGCTAGTGAAAAAGGTTTGCATATAAAAGAAGTACCTATACGTTATAAAAAGCGTGGTGGTGGAGAAGCCAAACTCAGTTCATTTGATGATGGATGGAGACATGTTAAATACATGTTAACCCGTAAATTTGGCAAAAATTAACATAATAAACACCTTTACTTACCACCTAATTTTTTTATAAAGAATCTTATTAAATATATACTTTCAGGAGCTTATCGATGAAAATAGCATTAATATATGATACTGCCTATCCATGGGTTACTGGAGGAGCAGAACGTAGAATTTATGAAATTGGAACTCGTCTTGTGGTTCGAGGACATGACGTTCATATTTTTTCTCTAGGCTATTGGATGAATACCAAGGAATATGCAGGACAAGAAGTTATAAAATATAAGGGAATAACATACCATAGTTTGGGAAAACCAATGGATTTATACACTGATAATAATACTAGGTCTGTTAGAGAGGCATTATATTTTGCTAGACGTGTATTAAGTGCTAACTTTGATGATTTTGATATAGTTGATTGTCAGGGTTTTCCATATTTTTCATGTTATACCAGTAAAATTAAAACATTTATTAATGAAACAAATCTTGTTATCACATTACATGAAATATGGAATGATTATTGGTATGAGTACCTGGGTAAAAAGGGATTCATTGGAAAGATTGTTGAGAAAGGACTTCTTCACTTAACTGATAATGTTATATGTGTATCAGAATTAACATATGATAACATGATACAGAACAGTAATCCTTCTAACGCTTGTATTATTCCAAATGGTGTGAATATTAAGGATATTGTCTACATTGATCCTAGTGATACTTATTGTGATGTATTATATGCGGGTAGATTGATACCTGAGAAACATGTGGATCTTCTCATTGATTCTATTGATATAGTTAGAAAGAAACATCCTTATGTTAAATGTTTTATTGTTGGTGAGGGACCATCAGAGGATGCTCTTAGAAAACAAGTGTCAGATTTAAATCTTGAAAATAATGTTTTCTTCAAAGGCTTTTATGAGGATCAGCGAGATTTATATAAGACTTTGAAAAGTTCATCTCTGTTTGTTTTACCATCACTTAGAGAAGGTTTTGGAATAGTTGTTATTGAAGCTAATGCTTGTGGTGTTCCTGTTGTTACAGTGAATGCTCCTATGAATGCTTCTAAGGATTTAGTGGTTCATCAAAATGGATGGGTCATTAATGATAACTGTGAAAATCTCGCAAAGATTATTAATCAATGTATTTCTGAGGGTATTCCTCATCAAATGCGAAATAAATGTAGAGAATTTGCTAAAAAGTATGATTGGAATCATATAACTAGTTTAACTGAAAATTATTACTATGATATTGTTAATAAGACATGATTCTCTTATTTATATCATTTATCTATTTTTTATTAGATATTTCTACTATTTTTTTTATAATTAAGGATAAATCTATTAAGTAATTAAGCTTATATATTATATTAAATCTAAATTCATGGAATATGAATAATTAGTGTATAGTTATTCTTTTTAATTTATTACTTTTAGGAGAGGTTACACATTGAAAGTTTTACAAACCCCCGTACGTTTTTATCCCTTTATTGGTGGGGTGGAGCAGTATGTTTATTATATTTCCAAAGAATTGGTGAAGTATGATGATTGTGATGTTACAGTTATTTGTGCAAATGAACCAAATAATGTATCTAAAGAACAGTATAATGACATAAATATTATACGTCTTAAATATTCTGGAAAAATTGCTAATACAAACATAACGTTATCACTTCCAAATGTTCTTTACAATGAAGACTTTGACATTATTCATACACATATACCCACACCTTGGAGTAGTGATTGGAGTAACATCATAACCCGAATAAAAAACAAGCCACTTGTAGTAACATATCATAATGACATAATAGGAACAGGAGTAGCTAACACAATAGCAAATATATACAACAAAACAGCACTAAAATTCCTATTGAACAAGGCAGACAAGATAATAATTACACAAGATGACTACATACAATCACCACATCTACAAAACTATAAGGATAAGATAGTAACAATACCTAACGGAGTAGATACAGTACTATTCAAACCTCAGAATACTAAACGTCAAAAACACCAAATATTCTTCCTAAGCGTATTAGACAAATTCCATAAATATAAAGGATTAGACTACCTTCTAAGAGCATTAGTTAACGTAAAAGTAACAATACCCGATATTAAACTCATAGTAGGAGGAAAAGGAGAACTACTTGAATATTATCAGGAAAAAGTAGAAGAAATGGGATTAAAAGATAATGTCGAGTTTAAAGGATTTCTAGAAGATGAGGAAGTAATAAATTACTATACAACATCTGAATTATTCATATTACCATCAATATCATCTTTACAGGAAGGATTCGGAATAGTAGTACTGGAAGCCCTAGCATGTCAAACCCCCGTTATCAGTACAAATATTGTAGGCGTTGCAGATGATGTTATTAATACAAATAGTGGTATAATAGTACCACCCAAAGATGTTGACGCTCTAACAGACGCCATAATAGAAATACTATCAAATCCAGAATTACAAGAAAAAATGGGATATGCAGGAAGAAAACTAGTACAAGAGAAATATGAATGGAAAAAAATTGCCCATGAAATACACAGCTTATATGAGGAGTTACTATGAAAATATGCTATATAACTAATCTATATCCGCCAACAGTACTGGGTGGAGCAGAGATAGTTGTAGAAAAAACTGCTCTGGAAATGGTTAAAAAGGGTCATAAGGTTATTGTCATTACCACTAGTCCGGATTATGAAGAACACTTCATAAAACATGAAAATATCCGTATTTATCAGATAAATACTACAAAATTATACCCCGTATACAGACAAACAGAGGTTAGTGGTATTAAAAAGCCTTTATGGCATATTTATGACCTTTGGAACAATGATACATTAAACAGGATAGAGAAAATACTACAGGATACAGATACTGATATTATTCATATTAACAATTATAAAGGATTATCTTTATCTTGTTTCAAAGCTGGAAAGGATTTAGGTATTCCTGTTGTATTTGAATCACATGATTTCTCATTAATATGTCCTAGGGCTAATTTAATACGTGGAAATAACACATTATGTAAAAAAAGAAACCTGATATGTGATATATATGTTGATAAACAACGTAAACTATTATCAGACAATGTGGATTTATTAATATCTCCATCACACTTCATGATAGAAAAATTTAAAGAAAATCAATTCTTTAACAATACACGCTGTGTAAAAATACCTTTAGGTGTAGAATATACTAATCACAAATCAGCCAAGACCTATGATATAATAGATATAACATATATTGGTACACTTGGAAAACATAAAGGTGTACATACCTTAATTAATGCATTTAAAGAGATACCTAATTCAAATATCAGATTACACATCATAGGTAAAGGTTATGATGAGGAAGAGTTCAAACAAAGAGCACAGAATGATAAAAGAATCATATTCCATGGCTTTGTAGATAACAATTCCATAACAGAGTATTATGATTCTTCTAATATTGTTATCATTCCATCAATATGTTATGATAACTCACCACTTGTCATTTATGAAAGTTTTAGTACAGGAACCCCTGTTATTGGCAGTGACATTGGAGGAATACCCGAGCTTATCATAGATAACTATAATGGATTATTATTTGAACCAGGAAACAGTGCAGATTTAAAAGATAAAATATTGACTATAATTAATAATAATGTATTACTCAGACGATTAGAGGATAATGCTGCTTCAACATTACCAGAAAATTCTATGAAGATAATGACAGACAGAATGATTGAAGAATATAAAAAATTATTAAGGACATGAATATTATGAAAGTTCGAAACATGTTTACATTAAATGACTGGAAATTTAATGAATTTGCGGCTGTAATTATATTAGTCCAGGTTTTAATGTGGATTGTAGGTATAGCTGCCAATAATAGTATTCATATACCTATCTTTAATGATATTATAACATTATTATACATAGGATTCATACCAGGTATAATAATTTTAAGAGACCTTAAGCTACATGATCTTGGAAACACTTTTACTACTCTGCTTAGTGTTGGTTTGAGTATAATATCTGTGATGTTAATTGGTTTATTCATGAATCAGGTATATCCTTGGTTTGGAATAGCTCATCCAATAGAGACTATACCATTACTGGTAACATTCACAATATATAACATGGTATTGCTAGTGATATCATACTTTACTGATAGGGATTATTATCATGAAAGTAGTTCAAAGTTAAGTTTTGAATTATTAACATCAAATCAATTCCTTTGTATTTGTCTGTTACCCTTAATTGCTATTATAGGTGCATATACTTACCAGTACTATGATAATAATAGCATTCAAATATTATTATTACTTTGTATATGTGTTGTAGTTTTAGCTATGGCTTGGGGTTACTTGAAAAAGGAATATTATCATTTAGCAATCTTCAGTATTGCAATATCTTTATTATATTATAGTGTTTTAATATCTAACCATATATGGGGATATGACATATTCTTCGAGTACCAGTTTGCTACATATGTTATAAAGAATGGTATATGGGATTATACATGGCCACACGCCTATAATGCTATGTTAAGTGTTGTGATGTATGCTCCTATATATAATAAATTATCTGGAATGACGTTAACATGGATTTTAAAATTCATTTATCCATTTCTATTCTCATTAATAAGTATGGGATTATATAAGATATTTGCAAAACACACAGGAAGTAAAGTGGCATTCCTCGCAGCATTCTTCTTCATAGCCTACAATGGGTTTTCATATGGTTGGATGGTGCAAATGGCACGTCAGCAAATCGCTGAAATATTCCTTGTGCTTCTAGTATGGCTGATGATAGATAGACAAATTCCACAAAACAAGCGTAAACTATTATACCTCTTGTTTGGTGTTGGATTGATTCTATCACATTACAGTATTACATACCTATTCATGTTCATGTTACTTACTACTATCATAACATTAACATTACTACATAGCAGTTTTGGTAATATACTAAACACTATCTTGATTAAATGTGGAGCTCAACGTAAATACTTTGGTAAATATTTCAAAACAAAGGATCAGACAATAAGTTTACCCTTGTCATTGTTTTTCATTGGATTTATCATAGTGTATTATTCTCTTACCGCAGACAGTAAGCCAATAGCTTCTTTATTTGATGCTTTAAAGATAGTTAGTGGTAATGTTAAAACATTAACCGTCTCAGGTGCTGTCCATCCTATGCTTATATTAGCAGGTATTGGGTTAGTTATCATAATAGCAGTTGTTGGATATAAAATATTTAAGAAAATATCCAAGGATATTGACCCAGAGGATATAACATCATATCCTAGAATACATGATAGCATTGTTAAATTAACTAATATGAGTCTTAGAAGAAAACAGGGCATAATTGTATTAATCACTGTGCTTGTGATTCTTCATATTTGGTGGCCATTCAGATTCATGAATATTGTTAGCATTAATGCTCAGAGAGTAATTCTCTTATCAGTATACTTCATTATTGTAGGATTTGTAATGAATCTTATAAAACCTAAGTATTATCATTTCACAAGAGAATATAATGCATTTGCAGTATTTAACATGGTTATACTTGCATGTGGATTATTCATACCATCATTCAGAGGTCAGCTTAGTCTACAGAGAATTTATGAGGTAACATTTGTGGTTCTTGCACCATTCTGTGTAATAGGATTATATTACATATGTAACTCTGCAATAGGATTCATTAAATCAATGAGCTTAGAACAAAGGAATAAAAACATATTTAAAGTCATAGGATTATTTATGGTAGTATTCTTCATATTGAACACTGGTTTAATAGATTTAGAATTAGGACAAAGCTCTACACTACCATTAGATAGCTCAATTGATGCTCCAATATTTAGTCAAGGTGAATATGCAGGAGTAGCATGGTTTAGAGATTACCGGGTGAATGACAATGACACAGTATTCTCTGATGCATTTAGTAATATACTATTATACTGGCTTAATGATATTAGAACAACAAATCCTAAGAATATGTCGGATATGCAGCCAGGTAGTTACCTGTTCCTGCGAGATCATAATATTAAACATTCAACATTCCTCTATGGTAATGGAGAATACATACCAATTTATGAAGGACTTGTAAAGTCAAGTAAAATATATGATAATGGAGATTCACAGATATATAAACGAGTAATACCATAAATGGAGATATTAACTATGTCACACAAGACAAAAATACTATTTACGCATAATACAGCGATGTGGTACAGGCTACCTTTCTTCAAGAAAGTATCCGAAATCTATGATTTAGATTTGGTGTTCACACACATTAATGTTATAAAAGACATCTATGACAACAATATAAACAATGAAATAGAAGGTCTTGAAGGTGTGAATTATACCATACTACCTAATACTCATGGATTTTGTAAGGGACTTTTTAAAAAAGCAGGAGGAAATTATGATGTAGTAGTTGGAGGAAGCTGGGACACTGCTCAGGAACTTATTGAAACAATTATGTTACATCTGATGACCCGGATAAAAAATAAACCATTCATAATATGGCGTGAAGATTGGGATTGGGAAAGAGAAAACACTTTCAAAGAAAAGATATTAAATCGTGTTATAAAGTATATAACAACCCACTCCGACGCTATACTTGTACCTGGAACACTTCATAAAGAATACTTCACCAAACTCGGTGTATTATCAGATAATATTCATATAATGCCTAATGTAAGTAATATTTCTGGATATGATGAGAACATTAAAAGAAGTCATGATAATAAAAAAATATTATATGTTGGACGTCTTATTCCACGTAAAGGTGTAGATTATCTAATTAAGGCATATTCTAAATTAAAAAGACAAATAAATAATATTGAATTAATTATTATTGGTTCTGGCCCAGAAGAAGATACTTTAAAAGAATATGTGCGTGATAATAACATAGATAATGTTACATTTACTGGTAAAATAGATAATAACCAATTGAAGAGTTATTATCAACAGAGCAATCTTGTTGTTATACCTTCTATTAATGAGGGTATGGGTGATCCATGGGTTTTCGTATTAAATGAAGCAATGTATTATGGTAATCCAGTAATTGCTACAACTGCTGTTGGAGCAGCCCCGGATATGATAAAAGATAATGGATTTATTGTTCCAGAAAGAAATAGTGATGAATTATATTCAGCAATGTATCAAATTATTAGTGATGACACTACAGAGGAAATAATGGGTAAGAATTCTAGAATAATTATTGAAAATAAGTTTCAGTATTCTAACATGGTCAATGCATTTACTGAAACAATAGAATCTGTAATAAATAAATAATTATATTTTATAAAATTAGAATTAAATTCCTAATAATTAACTATTTTTATAAAAAAAAGAAGAAAAAATGAAAAATACTTTTTCTTGAGTTTTAACTAATGTATTTTATTAATGCAGTTACTATTTGTGACGCACTAGTATAATACATATAGTCGTATCCATGGTTTTTAAGATATGTATCCGGATTTGCTATACCTTTAAAACTACTTGGACTATAGTTATCATCGTGTGCTCTTTCAAGCCAACTTAATCCAGTAATATTTTTAGCAGTATTAGCATTGAATGCAAAGAAGACTAACCGATTAGCTTTTGTTCTCATATAGCTTCTTGTACATACATCATATATTACTCCAGCATCAGCTCCACCAAATAATGATAATTGAACTGCATTATCTGGTAATGAACCAGACCATATTGCAGTATTATGTGTATTCGGACCAATGCCTAAAGTATATACTTTAAATCCTTTAGCTTCAAGTAATGATTTTATCTGCTTTACAAATGCCTTATCCTTAGTGTTTGAATATATATTATCTGATGAAATATATATTGCTCTAGCCGTTACAACTGTTGGATGTATTGAATTCCAATTATATACCTTTGTTGTTGCAGGCAAGTATGAAGTCGTAGATACATCTAATATCTTACTATAAGAGTAAATAATATTATAATATCCAAATTTCTTTCCATTTACTGTGACATATGTAGGCGGACGATTATTATTTTTATAAAATGTTAACACTGAATTTCCTACAGTTATCATCTGTGATAAATACAATGTTGTTGTAGACATTGTATCAGTCTGTGATGATATTGAATTATAATTCTGGTATGCAACCTTACTTGAGCTTTTCTTGTTTTTAACATTATTAACCATATTTATCATTATTGGTAAGAAATCTTCAATTCCCATTGTAGTACTTCCTACCGTTACTGTTTTAATCATATGGTTAGATTCTAGTTGATTTCTAACATATACTGCAGCATTTTTAACCTGTGAGTATGTGAAAGAGACAGAAGTAACCTTTAATGTCCCTGAGCCAGTTGTTGATTGATATTTATTATTACCTGAATATGTTGCAGTTATTTTATATGATTTTGCACCCAATGATTTAGTACTGTATGTATAATATGCTTTACCATTACTTACAGTTCCATAACCTACTGTTTTACCATTAATCTTAAATGCTACTTTTCCACCAGTAATATAAGCATTAGTTTGGCTATTGACGATTGTAGCTACTAGTTGTACTGATGATCCAGCATTAACAGATTTATTACTTACACTCATCGAAGATGCTTGTTTTATTACTTTAAGATAACCTGTATTTCTACTACTTGTTATTGTGGAATTACCACCATATACTGCAGATATGGTATATGTTTTAACACTTAATGATTTTGAGTTGTAAGTATAGTAAGCTTTTCCATTGGATACTGTTGTAGAACCAACTGTTTTACCATTTACCTTAAATACTACTTTTCCACTTTTAGCATAACTATTCAATGTTTTATCAGCAACGGTTGCTACTAAAGTCACACTATTACCGTATTTTATTGTTTTGTTTGTCACTGTAATTGTTGAAGTGTGTTTAGTGGATGTAGTTCGTGTTGATTGTTTTACTGATTTATTCGTTGTTTTTTGAATACTTGAAGTATTTTTCTTAGTTACTGTAGAATTTGACTGTGAGCTCACATGATTATCCGATTCTGCAGCTATATTTGATGATATACTCTGAGTATCCGCTGTACTTGAAGATAATGATTGACTATTACCTGTTGTTAAGGCAGATGTTTGATTATTATCCTCTGCAGATACTGCAGATATACCTATTAATACTATTGTCAGTAGTACTAAGATAAGTACTTTCTTAATCTTAACAACTCCTATTAAAATTATCTATTATATTCATTTCAAAGATAATTTATTTTATTGTAAAATAATTAACATGACTCCATATGAAGTATGTAATACTATTTTTATTCAACAATACTATTAAAATTATATCCTAAAAAATAGATTTTTAAAGCAATTTACGTCTACTAAAAAGAGAATGAATGAAAAGAAGAGTTATTAGAATTTATTAATAATCGCCCTGACATACAATTTAAATATCTGACCGATATATCTTGGTAAATCCTTATAATAATTTTTATTATATTTTTTAATAAATTGTAGGTTAGTTTTCACATGATTATATTCTGTATGAAATGTAGAACTTTTATGTCTAGACATTCCAACTTTATGCCATATGATAGAATCCATAACAGATACTATGCGATAGCCTTCCTTTCTTACGGTGACTGCTAAATCAACATCTTCACATCCGAAGAAGAAACTAGTGTCTAAATAACCTTCAGGTATTGCTTCGCTTTTAATTAACAAACCTGCACCAGAAACCCAATCACAATCTATCACATTCTTTGATAAATCATAACTATCTTCTTCCATTATACTATGATGGCCCGGATAATGTTTTAAATCTACTACATTTCCTATACACCATACATTATTGTGTGATTGATTATATTCATAATAATAGAATTTAGGACCTACAATACCTATATTACCATCTGTTAGTGCTACATCAATCATATTAATAAGAAAATCAGGGTCTACTATTGTATCATTATTCAATAGTAACACATAATCGGGTTTATCGTATTTTAGTGTGTAATCCATTGCTATGTTATTACCCTTTGCAAAACCATAGTTTTCAAAGTTCTTAATGAGTAATAATTTTTTTTGATCTTCTGTTGAGGTATAATCAACAGCATGGTCTAATTCATCTTCTGCTAATTCTATCAATTCAATTGGCTTATTTTCTTCATGAAACATTGTATATTCTGTTTCAAATTTAATATTACCCTTAGCATATTGCTCTATTTTATCTATGGAATCGTTAGTTGAATGATTATCTACCACTATAACATTATAATTTGGATAATTAATTTGATATAATGATTCTAGTGCTTCTAATGTATCCTTATAACCATTCCAATTTAGTAAAATTATTGATACCAAGGGCTTTGTCGACTTAGTCATTTTTAATCATCTTTTTCTTTTTCAAGTACTCGGTACAGGTGATTTAATAATCTCTCTCCTGCATGTTCTAGTGTCCAGAATGAATGTACATATTTAACTCCATTTACTGAACATTTATTCCATAATTCTTTGTCTTCTGATAATTTAACTATTGCTTCTGCAAATAATTTTTCATCTCTTGGAGCTAATAATCCTGTTATTTTATGTTTTACTGATTCTCTAACTCCACCTTCTTTAACACCTACTACTGGTGTTCCACAGGCCATTGCTTCTAATGGAACATAACCGAATGGTTCAAGGTAAGGTGCGTATACTACTAGCTTAGCTTTATTGTATAATCTTATAAGATCTTCATCAGATATCATTGTAAGAATATCTAATTCTACATCTTTATTTCTTGCTAATTCTTTTAGGAAGTTCACCCATCCTTCATCACTACTATTTCCAACAACAACTAATTCTGGTCTTTTATCTTTTGGTATGTGTGCTATTGATTTTATTAGAAAATCAAATCCTTTTGGTGGTATACATGTACCCACGGATAATACGAAATTGTCACGTTCAAGGTTTAATGGCTTAAACATTGTTGTATCCACACCAATATAGGATACGTAGGAGTTTTTACCATATTGTTTGAGTATTGATTCATGGCTGAAGTAGGAATTTGCAAGTAGATTTTCTCCATATTGTGCAAAGGCCATGTCCCTATCATAATCCCTGGATTCTATGTAGTTTACAAAGTATTGTGCAAATGGTTTGATTATTGGATTATTGAATATGCCTACTTTTTCTTTTTGGTCATTGACAACTTTTAGTATTCTGTCTTTTCTGATAGGCTGTTGACAGTAGTATACTGTTGGTTTTTTTAGATATTTTAGTATTACTGGTGTCATCGTGTATTGGTCTTGTTCACAGTAAACAATATCATAATCTGAGTTATTGATGTCCTCTGCTATTTGTTTTTCTGTTTTCATTACATTATTTACGGATACTCTTTTGATTATTGCTGGTACATAACTGAATATTGAATAGATTTTTTCTCTGATAAAACTTGGACGAACATCATATTCTATCATGTTGCTGGCTATAGGTGCTAATGGTAGGTAATCTTCATTTGCTGTTCTTGGTATATATACATCTACTGTGTGTCCTTGTTGTGTTAGATAATCTATATAGGTGTATAGTGACCTTTTTGCTCCCCCAGATGGTAGATTATGAAAAACTGCAATCTTTAATTTTCTGTCTGTCATGTTTCAATCCTCTTTTTATCCATATTAATTGTGGTTGGTGTAATAGTTATTATTTTATAAATCATTTTATATATTTTTAGATTATTAATTTTTTAATAATCCATCTTTTAGCCCTTTTAATAGTGTTTTTGAATAGCTACTATTTTTTGTCATGTTTGTAACAGATTCTTTTAGTACGTATAGAATTATGTATATAATGAATTTATAGTACTTTAAACCAGTAGTATGACGTTTCATATAGAATATTCTATTACGTGTATGGTAATATATTCGTGATAATGATTTTATTGATGCTCCTTCCTTGTGAAATATATATCCATAGTCTGATACGCGTAATTTATATCCATGTTCACGTGCAATAGTAGACCAGTCTACATCCTCCCAATACATGAAGAAATCCTCACTCATTAGACCAACATCTAATAAAATATTCAGGGACATTAATATGCAAGAACCAGTTATAAAATCAAAATCATGCACAGTACCCTTACTAGTAATAGCCATTGCCTCACCATGAACAAGATCAACTTTACCTCCACCAACAGTTTGTAAAGTAGTTCTATTATCATAGTAATAATGATTAATTCCAACAAATCCTGTATCATCAGATTCATTAAATTTATCAAGCAATCCATTAATAAAATCGTTAGATACTATTGTATCATTATTTAATAATACTATATAATCAGAAATCTTCTTTTCTGAAATATAATTAAGAGCAACATTATTACCACCAGCAAATCCACTGTTTTCATCATTCAATATAAATAAAACATCAATATCTGCTGGTTTATAATAATTATCTAAATCATTTTTAGTTTTGATATCAAATGAATAATAATCATCATGTTCAAGGTAATTTTTTATATAATTAACAGAATTTTCTTTTGAATCATTATCTACTAAATAAATATCATAATCAGAATAATCTATTCTTTTTAATGATTCTAAACATTCTACAGTATCCTCTTCACCATTCCAATTAAGCAGTACTATAGATACTCTCCCATTATTAATAATAATCCCTCTAATTATTCTGTTTGATTCTGAGATGCTGATTCATCAGCTACAATGTCATTATCATCTACATTCACGTATTCTACTTGAGGATTAAAATAATCATTTATCATCTCTGCTGCATTATCTTTAATATTTTGGAATTCTGGAGAATCAACAACTTTTTTTAGTCCTAATCCTACAGCTACTCCACCCATGAATATTAAAGCATATTTACCTTTTTGAATAATATCCTCTTTTGAATTATCCCCTGAATTTTTATTATTAGACATGTTTTATTACTCCATAGCATATTAGTTATATATTATATATAATTTATTTGATTAATATAATATCAATATAAAACAATTAATTTTTGTAATTAATATGTCAACTTAGGACTCATACCATTATAGATTTCAAGATATGAAAACAAATAAAGGAATAAATGAAGTGGAAATTATAATGCATAAGGACTATGAAGAAATTATAGAAGCTGATTTTAAATTACTTGACGACTTTAAACGCTGATTATTTTAGGTGAAAAATAATTAACATAACATTAAAAAATAAGTTGAAATACTTTGTTACAAAGAATAAATAGGAGTTTTAATTAAATTGAAGAAATTTAACTGTATATTTCCGGGATTATATAATTATATTCTAACTAAAGATGTTGGAATGATTCCCTATGTGCTGTCAGAGAAATATGATTCTATTATCACAACATATGATAATGACAACTACACCTACATGGAGAATATTTTAAATAGTGATAACCTGGAAATCAATTATCTGGAAAATACAGGAAATGAGAGACGGGATGTTACTAGATATATCAGATCTAATGCAGGTGATATTGATTTTATTGAATTCTATCATCTTAGATATAATCTTCTGCCATGGTATGTATTTACATATAAACTTCATAACAAAAAGGGCACCATACACCTAAAATTAGATGCTAATAATGATTTTATTGATTTTCTAGTTAAACGTGAAGGTTTCAAGCCATGTGTACGTAGATTATTAGTTAAAATCTTGTTTAAGTTTATAGATGTTGTTAGTATTGAAACTATTAGGAATTATCATGTTTTAGAAAGTAGTAATCTAATTGATAATAATAAACTACTTTATCTGCCAAATGGGATTCTTAAAACTGATGTTGATGTAAATAATAAGAATAAAACAATATTATATGTTGGTTCTATTGAAAAGAAAAATAAGTCAATAGACTTGTTATTAAATGCTATTTGTAATATTGAATTAAATGATTGGAAAGTAGTGTTAATTGGTGAAGTAAAAGAGGATATGACTGATTTTATAGATAATTTCTATAACAATAATCCTGAATTAAAGGATAAAATCATACTTAAGGGATATATTTCAGAAAAACATGTGCTTGCAAATGAATATGCTAAATCAAGTATATATTGCTGTACTTCTAGTAAGGAAAGCTTTGGAATATCCACATTAGAAGCAGCATATCATGGAAACTATATTATATCAACAAATGTAGGAGGATCACCGGATATAATAGAAAAAACAGGATACGGAAAAATAATAGAACATGACAAAGAACAATTAGAAAATACACTGAAAAACACTATTAAAAATTGGAATAAAATAAAAGAAAATCCTGAAAAAATTCAGAAAACAATATATGAACATTTTAGCTGGATTAATCTTTGTAAAACATTAGATAATTACATGAACAGATAAAATTAATTATCATAATTATTCATGATAAATATATATAATAATCTTAATAAAATAATAAATATTCAAAAAAAAAAACACGGACATGACATTTATAATGGAGGCATATTATGAATATAAAAAACGTAGTAGTAGCTGGTGGAGGAGTACTCGGTAGTCAAATAGCATTTCAAACAGCATTTAGCGGATTTAATGTAACAATATGGCTAAGAAGCGAAGGATCAATAGAAAGAGCACAGCCAAAAATCGACAGACTAAAAAACATATACCTCGAAACACTAGAAGCAATGAAAACAAACCCTCAAGCATACTGTAGAGGATTCACAGATAAACAAAATCTAACAGACGATGAAATAGATGAATTAAAAAACAAAGTAGAATCAGGCTATGAAAATCTAACACTCACAACAAGCTACGAAGAAGCTGGAAAAAATGCTGATTTAGTAATAGAAGCAATCGCAGAAGACCCAGAACAGAAAAAAGCATTCTATGAAGAATTATCAAAACACCTCCCTGAAAAAACAATAATAGCAACAAACTCATCAACATTACTGCCAAGTCAACTAGCAGACTTCACTGGAAGACCAGAAAAATATTTAGCTCTTCACTTTGCAAATGAAATCTGGAAAAACAATACTGCAGAAATAATGGGTCAACCAAAAACAGAACAGAAATATTATGATGAAGTAGTGGAATTTGCGGAAGCAATCAATATGGTTCCACTAAAACTAAAGAAAGAACAAGCAGGATACATATTAAACTCTATGTTAGTACCATTCCTCTCTGCAGCAGAAGCATTATATGCAAATGATGTAGCAGACCCGGAAACAATAGATAAAACATGGGTACTAGCAACAGGTGCACCAGTAGGACCATTCAGAATTCTTGATGTTGTAGGATTAACTACTGCTTACAACATTGTAATAATGAATCCGAAAGCATCTGACATTAACACAACAGAAGGAAAAATAGCAGCAAAACTCAAAGAAAAAATAGATGCTGGTAAAACTGGAGTTAATGCCGGAGAAGGATTTTATAAATACTAAGAGGAATAATTTAAACCTCTTATTAATCACCTAACTTTTTTTTTAAAATAATACTTAAATTAAATAAGCTTTCATAAAAATAGTATAATAATTTTTAGAATAATTAAATGCTCCAATCGGGATTCGAACCCGAGTCTCAGGCTCGAGAGGCCCGAATGATTGGCCGGACTACACTATTGGAGCATATGAAAAATAACTTGTTATTAGAACAATATTATTATATTAGTAAATACTCTCGTTTATAATTTACTATTTCTAGTAGTAAAAAAGATAACACTTAAACTTCATAAATGAAAAAATAAATAATCTCCTAAAAAAAGAACATGAAAGAGGAAGATTATTTCTTAAATTTAATAATACTGGTTGAAAAGTATTTCTTATTATCAACAAATCCATGTACAATATTTTCATTATCCATTGTACAGTTTTGTACTGATACTATTTCTTTTTCTCTTGGATCTTTATTTATACAATCTTCTAAAACATCAAGATGTCTGGATGTTTTCATTGCAACAACAGTATCTACATATGGTAATATTTTTGCTAATCTTTCATCTACCTGTGGTACAACTGCCATTATATCATCTTGTTCTGTTAGCTGTATTCCAGCTCTTGATGCACAGGCGGTGAATGATGTTATACCGGGAATAATTTCTACTTCAACGCCTTTTGCCTGTAGTCTTGTTGAAATATATGAGAATGTACTGAATACTGTTGGGTCACCCAGTGTTACAAATACTGCGTTTAGTCCAGTAGCTAATTTCTCATATAGCATGTTTGTTGCTTCATCCCATGATTTATCAAGTTCATCCTTATCTTCGGTCATTGGGAATAATGGCTGTAATATTTCACACTCTTCCTCTCTTTCATCAATAATTTGCTGAGCTATATTTAATGCAACACTAGGCTTTCCATTCTTAGATTTAGGTGCAAATATTATATCTGTATTTTTGATGATTTTTGCTGCTTTTATTGTTAATAAATCTGGGTCTCCAGGACCTACTCCTATACCATATAATTTTCCAATTGCCATGTTATCGTTCCTTTAATGTTTAAAAAAAAAATAATTAATAAATTCCTGTTTCTATTAAAAAATTCAATTAAAATTAAATTTCTAATATAGAATATCTTTATACTAATAATTTAAAAGTTTAAGTATATATAATTTTTAAATCCATATTTAAAAAAGGCTACAAAGTAATAAATTAAATATGAATCGCATGGAAAACATTGAAAAAAATAAAAACAGATGAAATAAAGATATGATAATATGAATACAATATTTTGTCCAAAATGTGGAATGATAAAAACCAAGTGTATATGTTCAGATAAGGATAATGAACATAACTCATTACTTGAAAGACCTTCCGCAGAAGAAAAAGAAGAACTACAAAGACAACACCCTGACATCGATGATGAAATAATAGAAAACTTTCCATTCAAAGAAGCAAGACATAACCAGCTAGAACTTATAACAGAAATACTTAATGCCTTTGAAGATGGAAAACGTTATGTGATTCTAGAAGCAGGAACGGGTACAGGAAAATCAGCTATCGCAGCAACACTTGGACAAATCTTACAGCCAGCATACATATTAACCATGACAAAACAATTACAAAGACAGTATTCTGATGAATTTGGATATGCGCAAGTGAAGGGAAGAAACAACTTTTCCTGTTTAGATAGCGGGTCTTTAAATACTTGTGACCAGGGAACATGTCAAACAATAAGAACATCTGATGAATTCACATGCCCTTATGGTATAAAGATGGAACCAAATCATCAGAAAGATTTAAGAAAAGACGATCATAGCAACTATTATACTACACCATTCACATTCAAATCAACAGAAAAATGTCCATATTGGAATCAAAAAGCAATAGCAATACAAGAACCAGTGACTCTACTTAACTATGACTACGCATATCTAGAATTAAACTACGTACAACACTTCCAGAAACGTAACCTAATGGTACTGGATGAAGCACATAACATCGAAGATAAGATAATGCACAAACTTGAACTAAACATTTACAGCAGACAACTAGAAAAAGACATTAATGAAACAATACCCCGTGACATGATGAGCTATACAGATGTTAAAGATTGGATAGCCTTCCTAGAAGCAATATTCGACTCCTATAATACTATAAATACAACAATGCTGACAAAACAAAAAGGAGATAGAATAGACCATACAAAAAGAAAAATAAAAGAAATAACAGAGAACATCAAGAATGATTCCGAAAATTGGGTTGTATCAACAGAGGGTGAAATGGTATCATTCAAACCATTAAAAATAGATAAATATGCAGAAAAAACATTATTCCAGTATGCAGATAAGATTCTATTTATGAGTGCAACCATTCTTGACAAGGATTTATTCTGTAAATGGCTAGGATTAGACCCTGAGGAAGTATACTACATAAAAAGTGAAAGTCCATTTAAAAAGGAATACCGTCCAATACACATGAGACTCGTTGGACCTATGTCAAAAAGAGCATTATGGCATACAGCACCAAAAACAATACCTGTACTTAGAGAAATATTAGATAAACATAGAGACGAGAAGGGATTAATACATACTAATAGTTATAAATGTCAACAATACATTACAGAGCATATTCGTGACCAGAGAATATTATCTCACACTCCTAAGACTAGAGAACAAGTACTAGCAGAATTTGAAAAATCAAAGAATCCTTATGTACTAGTAAGTCCTTCAATGAGTGAGGGAGTAGATTTACCCTACGAGAAATGTCAATTCCAGGTAATATACAAGGTACCTTACCCTTATCTTGGTGATAAACAGATAAATGAAAGAAAAAATATTGACCCTCAATGGTATGCTTATAAAACAATTATGACATTAATGCAGGCATATGGTCGTGGTATGAGAGCAGAAAATGATCATTGTGACACATATATTCTGGATAAGAATATACAAACAATACTTAGAAATAAGATGTATAGAAAGCTAATTCCTAAATTCTTTAGGGAAGCTATAACAAAGTAAGTAAAAAATAGTAATATAAAAAAAAGAGTTAAGAAGTTTATGGTAATATTTCATCTATAACTTCTACAACTTTATCTAATTCTTCTCTTGTGATGAGTAGTGGTGGTACAAATCTAATTACGTTACCATTTGTAACATTTATAAGAACTCCTTTTTCTTGAGCTTTAGCTACTAAGTCACCACAGTCATAGTTAATATCTACACCCACCATTAAACCTTTTCCCCGTACCTCATTGATACAGTCGTGGTTTTCTTTTAAAGATTCTAGTTTTTCCATGAAGTATTGACCATTATCATGTGATTTTTGAACAAGGTTTTCTTCATCGTATATGTCTAGTACTGCTGATGCTACTGAACATACTAATGCTGTTCCACCAAATGTAGAAGCATGGTCTCCAGGATTAAATGCATCTGCAATTTCTTTGTTTGCAAGTACTAATCCCATTGGTAAACCTCCTGCTACTGCTTTAGCACAGGTTGTTATGTCTGGTACTGTGTTTGTTAGTTCTGATGCAAAGAATTTACCAGTACGGCCAAAACCGGTTTGTACTTCATCGAAGATTAATAATATGTTCTTTTCGTCACATAATTTTCTAAGTGATGGTAGGTAATCATCATCAGGTACTCTTACTCCACTTTCTCCCTGTATAGGTTCTACTAGTATTGCTGCTGTATCATCTGTGATTGCTTCTTCTGCCTGTTTTATGTTGTTGTAATCTATGTATTTAAAGCCTGATGGTAGTGGTGCGAATCCTTTTTTAACTTTGTCTTGTCCTGTTGCTGTTAATGTTGCAAGAGTTCTTCCGTGGAATGAACCATTTGTTGTTATGATTTCTCCTTTGCCTGTGTATTTACGTGCAAGTTTTATTGCACCTTCATTTGCTTCTGCTCCACTGTTAGCAAAGAATACTTTATCATGTGGTGATTTTTTAACGATTTTTTCTGCGTATTTTGCTTGTTCCTCAGTGTAGTATAGGTTTGACACGTGTATTAATTTTTTTGCTTGTTCTGCTATCACTTTTGCAACTTTTTCGTGTGTATGTCCTATGCTGTTTACTGCTATTCCTGCTACACAGTCTATGTATTCATTACCTTCTTTATCGTAAACTTTACTACCATGTCCATGGTCTATTACTAAATCATATCTTCCATATGTATGCATTACATATGTATCAAGTGTATCTTTAACTTCTTGTGTATTCAAAAAAATAGCCTCCAAATAGTGTGTTATGTTATTTAATATAATGAAAATTAAGATTTTAAAAAATATAATATTCTATTTTATATTTTATATTCTATTAACTATATATATTATCATTTAAGTAGATACGATGAAGTTAGTTGCTAAGTTATTATAAACAATGAGTTTATTATATACCTTATAACATAAGATTAAGTAGGTGAAAATAATGAAAAAAGCCGTTATAAAGACAGAAAAAGGTGACATTACATTAGAATTATATCCTAATGAAGCACCTGGAACAGTAGCAAACTTTGAAAAATTAGCAAACAGTGGATTTTATGATGGTCTAACATTCCACAGAGTAATACCAGACTTTGTAATTCAAGGTGGAGATCCTAACGGAGATGGAACCGGTGGACCTGGATACACAATTAAATGTGAAACCGAAGGTAACCCACATAAACACGGTACTGGTGCTTTATCCATGGCTCATGCAGGAAAAGATACTGGTGGAAGTCAATTTTTCATAACTCATAGCCCACAACCACATCTCGACGGAGTACATACTGTATTTGGTCAAGTAATTGATGGTATGGATGTTGTCTACAAAATTAGACAAGGTGACGTTATGACAAAAGTAACAGTTACAGATGAATAAAATTAAATAAAATTTTAAATAATAAAAAAAATAGATAGAATAATAGAATTTATGTAATATTCATTCTAACCCTTCACCTCCCTAAAAATACATTTTCTAACATATTTCTAGGAATTCTTATTTTAGATGTTTTTAATCTTTTCCATTAATCCAGATAGTCTTGCATAGTTAAATAGATATAACTGTATATATCCGGCATATTGTCCAAACTTTTCTTGTCCAAAATCCACTATAACATTATTAGCTTGTCTTTTACTATCAAAATATAAATAGGAAGTTATTCTGTTTATCCATACATCAACAGGGTATGCTTCACGTTTATGATAACCATATAATAAAATACAATCTGCTACTTTAGGTCCTACTCCTTCTAATTCTATTACCTTATCATATGCATCGCTGTAATTCATTTTATCTAATGTATCATGGAATTCTGAATCGGATAATATCATTTTAGATGAGTTTATCATGTATGAACTTCTGTATCCTACACCATATTCTTTAAGGTCTGCCTCTGGTATGTCAACAAATACCTCTTCATCTGGAAAGATATATCCACTTTTATTATTGATTGTTACTTTTTTACCATATGCTTCTTTTATTTGCATTATTGATGATGTCCATCGTTTTATAGAATTATTTGCTGAACATATTGAGGAAATTATACATTCAAATGGAAATTGAGCTTTATATAATCTTAATCCCTTGTTAAAACTATATACCTCACTTAACTCATTATTATCTGCTAGAAAATCATATACTTCTGTTATATTGTATTCTAGGTCAAATATATAGAATAATGTACTTCTTATGTGTTCTTCATTCACTTCTTCTTTACTGTAATAGTTAACAATTAAAGGCGTGTTTGTATCTTGCTGTGTTACTTCTACTAATACTAATGTATCATCTACTAGTAATATTTCGGAGTATACGTCACCTTCATGATTCCATGGTGGTTGACTTGTTTGTCCTGAATTTAGTGTTAATTCTAGGTTAAAATCTCCATCATATTCCTCATTGTTAATTGTAAAGCTTCCTGTTACCATTATTTCACCAAATAAATAAAAGAATTTTCAAAAAAAGGATGTAATTGAAATTTGTGTTGTGTTCAGAATTCAGGGTATGTTATCTGTTTTTGTTTTACCCATTGAATTCCATTCTCTTTCGTTATTGTTGCAACATCTATTGGTCCACCTACTCCTTGTATGTCTCCATTATCCATATTTACTCCATCAGCATATCTTTGAATCATTGATGTTGCTTTTATTAGAAATACTGCGATGTCTACTCCATCCTGTAATGTTAGTAATCCCCATGGTATGTTGTATTCTATACCTCTTAATTGTCGTAATACTTCCTCTTGTGGAACTGTTGATAATGTTTTTTGGAATAACGGTAGATTTAGCATTTTTCCATCATATCCTAAAATCATCCTTGATACAAGATCTCCTTGTCCTACCCAGGTACTTCCATACTCATTATTTCCACGTTTTTTATCTATTCTTCCAGGAAATCTTATTTCATATGTTTCTGAAGTTCCATCTTTATTATATCCACTAATCAGTAGATTTACTGGTTCTATATTAAGATGACCTTTTTCTATTTTTCCTGATGGCTGTTTAATTCTGAATTCTACTGAATCATTGATTTTTTCTATTGATAATACTTCAGCTCCATTTCGTTCTGCATCCATTTTTAGTTGTTGTGCAGACATATCTAATTGTTGTTCCCATGGATAGTTATCATTTGTATATTCATGTATTCCTACAGCTATATCCTCTACTGTTAAATTTTCAAGGTCTGTTTTATTACAATAATCCTTAATATATGTTGACACATTTTTTTGAATTCCTGTTTTATCTGCAAAGAATGCTAATCCTGCTGTTCCGATTATTATTCTATTATCTACTTCAAATAGTTTGTATGCACTGTTTGTTGATATTCTTGTTATCTGTTTATTATTTCTCTGTGTTTGTCTACTATCTGAGGCCATTACTATTCCATCAGGTGTTGTCACGTTTATAATTAGTGTCATATTAATCGCCAGTTCTTTTTATAATCTTATTGAAATATTTTTATTTTTAAGATATTGTTTTACTTCATGTATTGGATATTCATCAAAGTGAAATATACTAGCTGCTAGTGCTGCATCAGCTTTTCCCTTGTCAAATGCCTCGTATATATGTTCTGGATTTCCCACACCACCTGATGCTATAACAGGTATTGTGACGTTCTCACTTATTGTACGTGTTAAGTCTAAATCATATCCTACTTTAGTTCCATCACGGTCCATACTTGTTAGTAGTATTTCTCCTGCTCCACGTTCTTCACATTCAATTGCCCATTTAACTGCATCTATTCCTGTGAATTCACGTCCGCCATATATACTACAGTCAAACCAACAATATCCCTCATCAGTTTCCACTATATAGTGTTCATCTGATTCACTTGGATTATCAACATATCTTCTCTTTGCATCTATACCTATTACACATGCTTGGCTTCCTACTAGTTCAGATGCTCTGTTGATTAGTGATGGATCTTTTATAGCAGCAGTATTTGTAGAACATTTATCAGCTCCTGCTTTTAACATGTTAACATAATCATCCACTTTACGTATTCCTCCACCAACACATATTGGTACAAATACATTTTCTACTGCTTTTTTTATAACATCAGCCATGGTTGACCTGTGTTCATGGGATGCAGTTATATCTAGAAATACTATTTCATCAGCACCTTGTTGGTAGTATTTTGTTGCTAATTCTACAGGATTACCTGCATATCGAATCTGTTTAAATTCAACTCCTTTTACTACACGTCCCTCTGGTACTTGTAAATCACAATCTAAACATGGTATTATTCTTTTTGATAACATTTTTACTTCCACTCTAAAAGTTTAAAAAAAAATTATTTTTTATATGGTGTTGATTTATTGTAATAAAAAGATAATTTGGGAAAGGTTCTTTTGTTAATTATCTTCTATTCTTTTAATATATGATATAATATTGCTTTCTGTGCGTGTAACCTATTTTCTGCTTGATCCCATATTGCTGATTGAGATGAGGTCATTACTTCATCTGTTATTTCTTGATCTCTTATTGCAGGTAAACAGTGCATAACTATTGCATCGGATTTTGCTTCTGATAATAGTTGTTTGTTTATTTGGTATGGTCTGAATATCCTCTCTCTTTCTTCTTGTTCTTCTTCATCACCCATACTTACCCAAACATCAGTATATAGTATATCTGCATTTTCTACTGCTTTGTGTATGTCTTCTTCAATTGTTATTGTAGCATTCGTTTTTTCTGCTACTTTTTTTGCTCTATCATATATTTCTTTATCTGGTTCATAGCCTTTTGGACATGATACAGTCATATCCATACCTACATATGCTGCTGCTAATAGTAGTGAATTACATACATTATTTCCATCACCAACAAACACTAGTTTCCTATTAAAATCTCCTTTATATTCTTTGATTGTTAATAAATCAGCGAATGCTTGACAAGGATGTTCTTTATCAGTTAATCCACTGATAATAGGTATTGTAGCATACTTAACTAGTTCTTCTACTGTTTCATGTTTCTTTGCTCTTATCATTATACAGTCAAGGAATCGTGACAGTACACGTGCTGTGTCAGATATTGGTTCTCCTCTATTTAACTGTAAATCTTTACTTGATAAATATAATGGTGTTCCACCTAGCTGATTCATTCCAACTTCAAAGGATACTCTTGTTCTTGTTGATGATTTTTCAAAAATCATTCCTAAATATTTGTCTTTAAACGGTTTTTCTTTTATTTTGCCTGATTTTAAATCTGCTGCTGTGTCAAGTATATCGAATACTTCATCTTTTGCATCAGACATTGATAATAAATTGTCCATTTTATTCCTTCCCCTTTAATAAAAAAATTTTTTTTATAAACTATAATTTCGAATAATAAATAATATATCTATTTGTTTTAAGTAATTAAAAAAGATTATTAAATTACGTAGATATTATCGAAAATAATTAAAAAAAAATTATAAAATATGATTGATTAAGAAAAAAATAGTGGTAGTATGAAATTAAATAAGAATAATATTAAAATTATCCTCTAATCTCTTTCATATGCTCTATTTTCTCATTTAACAATGCTTCTGTAGCAACATCACGTCTATGGTATACTTCACCATTAATATAGTTTATTGCTTCTTCACATGCTTTTTCTGATTCGCTTATTGTATCTCTTACTGCTAGTACTGCTATTGCTCTTGATGAAGTTAATTTTATATCATCATTTTCATCACTGTATACTGCTGCATAGTATACTTCAGCATCCAAATCATTGATTTTTTCTTCATCAATTGTTACTATTGTGTCATTTGCTTCTGTGTTTGGATATTTATCTGGCACTACATATTTACATACAGATGCTTTGTTACTGAATACTACTGTATTTAATTCTCCGTCTACTATTTGTCTTGCTATCTGTGCTAAGTCATATTCTAGTAGTGATAATACATTCATTGATTCTGGATCACCAAATCTTGCATTGTATTCTATGATTTTTGGTCCATCTGCACATAGCATGAATTGTCCATATAATATTCCTTTGTATGGTTCTGCCTCTTCTTTTATTGCATCTATTGTTTGTTTCATTATGGATACTGATTCATCGTAATCTTTTTTAGTTAAAAAAGGCAATAGATGATTTTTATCAGAGTATGAACCCATTCCACCAGTTATCGGTCCTTTATTTCCTTCGAATGCATGTGGATGATCCTGTGCTGCTGGCATTGGTAAAATATGTTCTCCATCTACAAATGCCTGTATTGTGTATTCTTCTCCGAGTAATAATTCTTCTATTACTACTCCTTCAAATCCACCCATTTTCTGGTCGAAAATCTCTTTTACATATTCTTTTGCTTCATTATTATCTGCTAGTTGATCACCAACAATTTTAACTCCTTTTCCACCAGTTAATCCTATAGGTTTTATTACTACTGGACCACCAAACTCATCGATGTACTTAAATGCTTCGTCAAGATCATAAAATGTTCCATGTTTTATTGATCCTGGTATATTATAATCATCGAATAACTGTCTCATAAATGCTTTGTTTGTTTCTATTTGTGCTGCTTTCTTTGTTGGTCCTACAGAAGGGATTCCTTCTTTTGCTAATTCATCTACAATACCCTTTTCCAGAGGTGCTTCAGGTCCGATAAATGCTAATTCCACTTCATTATCCTTTGCAAATTTAATTATTGAACCAAAGTCTGATTCATCATTTACTTCATAGTTTACAGATAATCTTGCTAGTCCTGGATTTTTTCTTCCCATATATGTGTATACATCTGCAGTCCTATCTAATGCCTTAGCTATTGCATGTTCACGTGCACCGCTACCTACTACTAATATTTTCATTCTATATTCACATCCCGTTAATTTAAGTGATATTCCGTTATTTCTTAATCTATCATGAAATAGTAACGTTATTAATATATATAATTTTTATATTTTTATTAATTTTCGGCTTTGTAGAAAACATATAATTTTATAATAAAAATCTTTATGAAAACATTATCAGATCTTTTAAAATTAAATTATAATAGAAAATAGATAATTAAATAAAAAAATTACACTTGAAATTAATCTAAATTATAAAATCAAAGAATAATAATAAGTTTAAAAGTAATACAATAAGAATAAGTATTTATTTAAAGAGTAGAATAGATATAAATATGCTAAACGAAAATATCTATTCTACAAATAAGTATTTGAATTCTAAACAACTTAAACTTTTCGATTTTGGAATTCAAAGACAAAATAATAATTATTTATCAGAAATATCCAAAAATGAAAAAATAAATTTAACACACAATATGATGTTAGATTTCGTATTAACAGCATATAATTATGCTAAATTAACTTTTAACAAATATTCATCACACTATTCAAAGAAAAAATACACACAACCACAATTATTTGCAATAATAGCTTATAAAATATACAATAAATACGATTACAGAACAACAATTGATAATCTAAACGTATCAACTAAATTACAGAAAGCTTTAAGACTAAAAACGATACCACATCACACAACAATTCAGAAATTCTTCAAAAGAATAGAAACAAAACAAATAAACAATATTAACAGACTATTATTACAATATTTCCCTGTGAAAGAGTGTTATTTCAGTTTAGATGGAACAGGATACACTAATTCCTATTCAGACATCTATTACAACAATAGAACAAATAAAACAAGACGACAATACATAAAAAACCATATCACAATCGATTCAAAATATATGTTAATAAGACATTACAATGCTTTAAAAGGACCAAAATTCGATACAGTATTTGCAATAAGTGCAATTAGAGCAATAAAGAAGTACAAACCACGGTATATATTAGCAGATAGAGCATATGACTCAGAAATAATTAAAAAAACAATAGTAGAAGAAACAACAGCATTACCACAAATACCTGTGAAAACTAGACAAAAATCAGGAAAATATAGGAGTAAATGTAGAACTATCTTCTTAAAACCAGTATATAACTTCAGAAATCAAGTAGAATGTGTGAATAGTATTCAAAAAAGAAGATTTAATGGAATAAACAATAGTAGATCTACGAAATTACAAATAAAAGAAACAAAATTAAAAAATGTGTTTTATAATATTTATAGATCTATTCAAATTTTGCAAAAATAGGATTTCTACAAAGCCTAATTTTCTATTAAATTTAACATTAATCATTAATTCAGAAAGGATACTTAATAAAGTTAAAATAAGCATCTAAAAAAAATAGAAAAAATAACTACTATTAGTTAGTAATTATTAAATTCAATGCGTGCCTCTTAGTTCAATCTCTTTAAATCTTTTTAAATATAATTCAAATACTAATAAAGCTACTAATGAACCTACAAGCACACCTATAGTCATACCATATAATATGCCTTTTACTCCCCATGAGAATACAAAGCCTAAGATATAAGAGAATAACAATATCAAGATTACTTCACGATTAACTGTTAGGATTAAAGACATTGTTCCTTTTCCCATTCCCTGTAAAACATTTGCAGAAACAATACCTATTGCACCAGCAATAAGGAATAAAGACAGGTCTCTTAAACATTGAACTATTAATGTATTTAAAGATCCACTATTAGAACCATATGCAAATAGATATGCTATTTGTGGAGCAAACAAGTATATTATAATTAATGATATACAGGAGACTATTAAACTTAATTTAATTGAATAATGACCTGTAGTTTTAAGTTTATTATAATTTCTCTCACCAAATGCAACTCCCGCAACTGTAATAGCAGCTATACCAACACCGACTGTAGGCATTGTAGCAATTTCAATAATACTAAATGCAGATGTGAATGATGCTACAATAGCAGTTCCAGCAACAATTGACAACATTCCATTTGTAACTATGTTTACAACTGCCATTATTAATTCTTCAATACTTGCAGGAAGTCCGACAGCTAATAAATCCTTAATAACAGTCCATTTGAATTTAAACCTATTAATTCCATAATCCAGATAAGTAGACTTACTTATATATAACCAGTAAACTGCCAGTAAATCAGGAATAATATTCGATATCACAGTGGAATAAGCTGCACCAGTTAATCCAAAGTTTAATAGATATATCATTACAGGATCAAGGACAATATTTATTATTCCTCCAGAAACCATGATAAATGTTGAACGTTTTACATCCCCTTCAGCTCTTAATTGATTTGCAAAAAGACCATTTAACAGGAATGCAAATGTACCTATAAATATTATAGAAATATAACTTTCAGCATATGTTAATACTTCTGAAGCTCCTATTAAAACAATTATAGGTTTTAAAAAAGGTATTATTATGATTGGAATTAATATTGAAAATAGTACTACAATCAACAATCCATGAATACCAGCATTACTTGCTTCATCATAATTATTAGAACCAATATATCGTGAGATTAATGAATTTGCACCAGCACCTAAACCATTACCTAATCCTACAATAACCATGTAAAGAGGTGCTACAAATCCTAATGCTGCAAGCGGCTCAGTTCCTAAACCTGCAATCCATATTCTATCTATAATATTATACAGACTCATAATTAAAAGTGAAATAATTAAAGGCGGTGCTAATTTTCTAATTGCTTCTTTAGGATCTCCTCTAATTATATCAACATTATCATTACTTTTGTTTTCATCCATTTCTTCACCAAATAAAACTTAAATTATATCTTCCTATTTTTCAAGAATTCATATGAGAATACTGGATATCTTAATTCTTTTGTAAAATTTTTAATAATTATTCTATTTAACTGTTCACATCCAGCTAGCTTAATTCATAAAAAAATATAATTCTTTCAAATAACATATTTATATAATAATAAAAAATAATTGAGATTTACAATTTCAATATGGAAAAAATTGGTGTTAAAATGAAAGGTAGTGAACTATTAATTAAGAAATTAAAGGAAAATGGTACAGATACTATCTTTGGATACCCTGGAGGAGTACTACTGCCATTTTACGATGCCCTATGTGAATCAGATATTAATCATATTCTCGTAAGACATGAACAAGCAGCAGCTCATGCAGCGGATGGATATGCAAGAGCATCAGGAAAAGTGGGTGTGTGCCTAGCAACATCAGGTCCGGGAGCAACCAATACAATCACAGGCGTGGCAACTGCTCATATGGATTCTTCACCAATAGTATTGTTAACAGGACAAGTAGCTACAAATCTCATTGGAAAAGATGTATTTCAAGAAGTAGATACTATTGGAATCACAATGCCTATTAGTAAACACAATTATCAGCCAAGAAGTGCAGATAAAATACCAGAAGTGGTGGATAAAGCATATTATATTGCTTCAACAGGTAGACCAGGTCCTGTAGTTATAGATTTACCTACTAATGCTCTTAAAGAGGAAATATCATTAGATAATATTAAACCAAATACTCAGACACCAGGATATAAACCTACTACTAAAGGAAATAAAAAACAGATAAAAAAGGCAATTGAAATAATTAATGATTCAAAAAAGCCTTTGATACTTGCTGGTGGAGGAGTTATATTATCTAATGCATCTGAGGAATTAATTAAATTTGCTAAACTAACTGAGATTCCAATTGCAACTACTTTAATGGGAAAAGGAGTAATTTCAGAGGAAGACCCCTTATCTCTTGGAATGATTGGAATGCATGGAATACAATCCACAAACAAAGCATTAACGGAATGTGATTGTCTAATAGCTATTGGATGCAGGTTTTCAGATCGTAGTGTCAGCAACATGGATAAATTTGCAACAAATGCTACAAAGATTCAGATAGATATAGACCCTGCAGAAATCGGTAAAACAATTAAAATAGATGTTCCAATAGTAGGTGATGCAAAAATCACGCTAAATGAATTTATTAAAGAAGTAGAATTTCCAGACAGAACTAATTGGACAAAGGAACTTACAAAAATAAGACAGAACTCTGTAGAAAATATTAGCTACGATGAAGTTCCATTAAAACCTCAGCAGACAATTAAAGAATTGATGGAAGCTGTAACCCCTGACACAATAATAACTACAGATGTAGGACAGAACCAGATGTGGATGGCACACTACTATAAAACAAGAAAACCACGAACATTCATATCATCCGGTGGACTGGGAACAATGGGATTCGGACTACCAGCAGCAATAGGAGCACAAGTAGCAAAACCAGAAGAAAATGTTGTATCTATTGTAGGTGATGGCGGATTTGCAATGGTATCTCAGGAATTAGCAACAATAAAAGAAAATGATCTACCAATTGTAGTATGTATTCTAAATAACAGATACCTTGGAATGGTAGCACAGCTACAGAAATTATTCAACAAACACGTATATGCTACAAAACTAACAGATACTCCTGACTTTGTAAAACTAGCCGAAGCATACAAACTTAAAGGAGAAAGAGTAGAAAAACCAGGAGAACTAAAAGAAGCAGTGCAAAATGCACTTAAATCAAGAGAAGCTACTGTGATAGATGTTGTAATAAATCCAGATGAATTATTACCTATTGTACCACCAGGTAGCAGACTTGATTGTATGAAAACAGAATTTCATTAAGTTAGGAGAGAATAAAAGATGAATAGTACACGTAAACATACAATTAGTATACTAGTAGAGAATAAGCCGGGAGTACTACAAAGAGTTTCAGGACTATTCACAAGACGTAACTTTAACATAGATAATATAACAGTAGGAAAAACAGATGACCCAGCACTTTCACGTATAACAATAACAACAACAGGAGACGACCAGATACTGGAACAGATAACAAAACAATTAAACAAGTTAATAGAAATAATAAAAGTCAGAGAACTTAAACCAGGGAATACTATTCGTAGAGAACTGGCATTGATAAAAGTACATGCACCAGATGAGAAAACAAAATCAGAGATAATACAGTATACCAACATCTTCCGCGGACATATAGTTGATGTTACAGAAAAATCAGTGACAATAGAAATAACAGGAGACCCAACAAAGATAAAGGCATTGACAAAACTAGTAAGACCCTATGGTATAAAAGAAACAGCAAAAACAGGTGTGACAGCAATTACACGGGGACATAAAACGTTGTGAATGTCAATCTATGAATTTATAAAAAAAAAGAAAAATATTTGAGAATAAAATAATAGAAAGTAAAGAATAATTCAATTATGGGAGCTATAAAACATGAACGGAAGTGAAGCACTACTAAAAAAACTAAAAGAAAATAGTACAGACACAGTATTTGGATATCCTGGAGGAGTACTACTGCCATTATATGATTCTATATATGATTCTGATATTAGACATATACTAGTAAGACACGAACAAGCAGCAGCACATGCGGCAGATGGATATGCAAGAGTATCCGGAAAACCAGGTGTATGTATTGCAACATCAGGTCCTGGAGCAACCAACCTAATAACAGGTATTGCAACAGCAAATATAGATTCATCACCAATAATAGCATTAACAGGACAGGTAACAACAGGAATCATAGGAACAGATGCATTCCAGGAAGTAGATACTGTAAGTTTAACCATGCCTATTACAAAAGAAAACTTTCAACCACGAAAATCAAGTATATTACCGCAAGTAGTTGATGAAGCATACCATATAGCATCAACTGGAAGACCTGGAGCAGTTGTAATTGACCTACCAAAGGATGTTCTTGAAGGTGAGGTAACAGAGCATGATATGCGTAAGGAGTTTAAGGTACCAGGATACAAACCAACAACCAAGGGAAATAAGAAACAAATAGTTCATGCTGTAAAAACTATACAAAATGCAGAAAAACCTATAATACTTGCTGGTGGAGGAGTTATACTAGCAAATGCATCAAATGAATTAGCTAAATTTGCAAAGATTACAAACATACCAGTAGCCACTACTTTAATGGGAAAAGGAGCTATTTCAGAGGATGATGAATTATCCCTAGGATTACTTGGAATGCATGGACTTGAATCAACAAATCATGCTGTCACTGATTGTGATTGTCTAATAACTATTGGATGCAGATTCTCAGACCGTACAACAGGAAAAGTATCCGAATTCGCACCTAATGCTACAAAGATACAGGTTGATGTAGATCCGGCAGAGATAGGTAAAAATGTTAAAATAGACATTCCAATAGTTGGAGATGCAAAAATAGTTCTAAGAGACATGATATCTGAGATAGAAGATGGAAATCATGATGCATGGACAAATGATGTAGTAGCAAAAAGACAGGCATATGTACCTAAAATGACATTTAATACCACACCCTTAAAACCACAGGATACAATAAAAGAAATAATGGATTCCATTACACCAACAACCATTGTAACTACAGATGTAGGACAGAACCAGATGTGGATGGCACACTACTATAAAACAAGAAAACCACGAACATTCATATCATCCGGTGGACTGGGAACAATGGGATTCGGACTACCAGCAGCAATAGGAGCACAAGTAGCAAAACCAGAAGAAAATGTACTGGCAGTAGTTGGTGACGGAGGATTCCAAATGGTATCCCAGGAACTAGCAACAATAAAAGACTACGACCTACCTATTGTAACAGTTATATTAGATAACAGATACCTCGGAATGGTATACCAGTGGCAAGTACTATACTACAACAACAGAATATCACAGACAAAACTATCACCAAGACCAGACTTTGTACAACTAGCTAAATCATATGGCATAGAAGGAACAAAAGTAGAAAAACCAGGAGAATTAAGAGAAACAATACAAAATGCACTTAAATCAAGAGAACCAACAGTAATCGATGTAGTGATAGATTCAGATGAACTACTACCAATGGTACCACCTGGTGAAAAAATAACAAAAATAGTTGGAGAATATAAAACAGAGGACTGATTAATATGAGTAAAATACAAAAACACACCATAAGCATATTAGTAGAAAATAAGCCAGGAGTACTACAAAGAGTTTCAGGACTATTCACAAGACGTAACTTTAACATAGATAATATAACAGTAGGAAAAACAGATGACCCAGCACTTTCACGTATAACAATAACAACAACAGGAGACGACCAGATACTGGAACAGATAACAAAACAATTAAACAAGCTAATAGAAATAATAAAAGTCAGAGAACTAAATCCAAGTACCAGTATAAGAAGAGAATTAGCACTGATAAAAGTACATGCACCAGATGAGAAAACAAAATCAGAGATAATACAGTACACCAACATCTTCCGCGGACATATAGTTGATGTTACAGAAAAATCAGTGACAATAGAGATAACAGGAGACCCAACAAAGATAAAGGCATTGACAAAATTAGTAAGACCCTATGGTATAAAAGAAACAGCAAAAACGGGTGTGACAGCAATTACACGGGGACATAAAGTATTATAATCCCCCTTTTATATATACTCTTTTTTTATTGTGCATTAGGACATGCATTATTAAATCTACATGCGCGACACTTATTCGGATTAGTTGTTGGAATAAAGTCATCTTCACCTGCAATTAAATTCTGCACATGTTCTATAAGATCTATTATCTCATTTTCAGCTTCCTCATCAAATTCATGACGCCAAAATATATTATCAGTACCTCTAGTTCTAAGTGCTCCCTCAATTTTCCTATCATCACCAATAGAATCCTTATATGCTAAACAATATGCATATACCTGATGAATCATTGAATAATAAGCTCTACTACCTGGTTTATCATCTATTATAACAATACTATCTGGAGTAAGCCATATTTCATCAATATACCCTCTTATACCATAGGATTCACTCATGACAAAAAATTCCCTGGAGAGAACTTCCTGTGTCTTTGATGTTGATATTATCTCATCTAATGGCTTAACAACCGCATCCTTCTTAAAGTTCTCTTCAAGTTTATTATGTACCTTTGTACCCCTTAGCATTGCTTTATTTGCTTTAACTTTAATATGCTGAAAGTTTTCTAAATACAGGGAATATTCACAATACCCCTGAGTATTTAACCAACTGATAGGAAAGTTTGTCTGATTATTTATAATCTGAACCTGGTCAATTGCAGGATGTTTTCTTCCACGTATTTCTGTATCTCTAAATTCTAATGGCTTCATATATTTTCACCTAGGGTAATCTAATCTTATATAATATATATGCATGCATTCTTTATTTTAATTGACTATTAAATAATTAAAAAATAACTTTTGGTTATGATAATAAAATAAAATGTTTTATATTAAGACATGACATATTATTTATTGTATACAGATTTGTAATTTATAAAATTTATTTAAATTATAGGAGTACTCGATAAAATGAAAGTTTATTATGACGATGACGTTACAACAAACGTATTAAAAGACAAAACCATTGCAGTAATAGGATACGGAAGCCAAGGACATGGACAATCCCTAAACATGAAAGATAGCGGATTAAACATTGTAATGGGTTTAAGAGAAGGCGGAAAATCCTGGAACAAAGCAAAAGAAGCAGGTTTAACAGTAAAAACAATCGAAGAAGCTTCTAAAGAAGCAGATATCATACACATCTTAATTCCTGATGAAATACAAAAAGATGTATATGAAAACCAAATCAAAGACAACCTTGAACCAGGAAACACAATTTCATTCTCACACGGATACAACATACACTTCAATCGTATAAGAGTACCTGAAGACGTAAACATCACAATGATTGCACCTAAAGCACCAGGATCCAAAGTAAGAGAAACATACCTCGAAGGATTCGGAACACCAGGTCTAGTAGCAATTGAACAAGATGCAACCGGAGACGCATTTGACATTGCAATGGAAATGGCAAAAGCAGTAGGACTCACAAGAGCAGGTGTAATTGAAACAACCTACAGAGAAGAAACAGAAACAGACTTATTCGGAGAACAAGCTGTATTATGTGGTGGATTAACAGCACTTATTCAAGCTGGATTTGAAACACTAGTAGAAGCAGGATACAAACCAGAAATGGCATACTTCGAAACCTGCCACGAAATGAAACTTATCGTAGATTTAATCTATGAAAAAGGATTCGGAAACATGTGGCATGATGTAAGTAACACCGCAGAATTCGGTGGATTAACAAGAAGAGATAGAATCATCACAGACGAATCAAAAGCAAACATGAAAGAAATCTTAAAAGAAATTCAGAACGGTACATTCGCAACTGAATTTGCTGTAGACTCTTCAAACTCCTATCCTAAACTCTTAACACAAAGAAGATTAGAAGGAGAAAAACAAATCGAAAAAGTAGGTAAAAACCTAAGAATCGCATGTGGATTAGAAAAAGAGGAATAAATACAATAACCTCTTTTAACTCTTTTTTTTAAAAAAATTACAACTTAAACTAAAAATATAATAACTCTTTTTAAACAATAACACTCTTATTTTATTACATTACACCCCACTAATTTTAAAATAAATAGATTTAACGGTGAAAATATGAATTACTATATGGGTATGGATCATGGAACAACAGCAGTATCCTTCGAAATAATAGATGAAAACAAAGAAGAGGTAACATATATTCAACTAAACAGGAATAAACTATCCAGAAAAGAAGTATCATTCAAAGATACACTTCAAGAAAAAGTAGATATAAAAAAAATAAAACTACTGGCAATGACCTATGCAATGGGTGATGCAATAACAAAAATAACACCGCTAGGACAAGTAAAAAACAGAGGAATACAATCAATACACGGTGCTGGAAAAGTAACAGGAGGAGGAAGTAACGTATACACAGACATTGAATCCCTAAAAATACCAGCAGTACTCATACCAGGACTACATTCAGACTGTGAATTCCTAGATGACCGATTCAGGGCAAGCTACTCACATTGTGCAAGTTCAGAAAAAGTAAGCCTAACCTACTACGCATATCAAACAACTGGATGGAAAAACATGATAATAGCAGATATTAGCTCAAACACTGTCTGCATACTGGTAGAAAATGGTGAAATAAAAGGTGCAATAGATGCATGTCTAGGAGCAATGGGATTTATACACGGTCCTCTAGACCTAAGCATGATACGGGAAATAGATGAAGGCAAGAAAACAGCAAATGAATGCTTTTCACATGCTGGAATATCAAAAATTGCAGATGTAAACAGTAAAATAAACAATGTGAAAGAGGATATAATAAAAAAAGCTGTTCAAAAAGATAAGAAAGGATTATTAGCAATAGATTCCCTTGTAATGAGTGTTGTTATGGAAATATATGGATTATATGGTATCATGGAATCTGACCTTGATGGTATTATCCTTACAGGTTCTGGAGGATGTATGACAACTCCCATCAACATAAGTGGTATGATAAAAGAAAAAGTTGAACGTCTAGCACCAGTACGGGTTCTTACAAGTAAAAGTGGTGCTATTGGAAGCAGTTATATTGCGTATGATATAGAAAAAAAGGGTGTGGACAAAGTCATGGGTATTGATGTGATTAGAAAATAAGTAAAAAATATTTATTCTTCTAACCATTTAGTAATATCTACATTAGCATCCATATCTGTTGATATTGGTGTTACTACAGGTTGGCGTAATACCCGTAATGTGTGTACATCTGTTCCAACATCTTCTTCTCCTGTAAGACTGCCCACTATCCAATAGTAAGGATGACCATATGGATCTATTCTTTTTTCTACATTAGTACTATACATTCTATCAGCAAATGGAGCTTGAATAATTTCCTCAGATTTAGGTTTTGATGGTACATTTAAATTTAAAATATCTACTCCATCCGGCATTCCCTGTTTCATGACCTTTTTAACTAATTTATTAAGTATCTTCTCAGCAAAACTATAATCAATTTCATGTGCACCATCTTTAAATTTAATATCTTCACGTATAACCTGTATAGATACAGCAATTGCAGGTATATTAAATGTTGATGCTTCGAAAGTAGCGCCTAAAGTTCCGGATGTTGTAATTGATTTAGCTAAATTCTCACCAGTATTTATACCAGATATTATAAGATCAGGCTGTTCATCCATAATACCCTGTGACCCTATTATCACACAGTCAGTAGGTGTTCCTGTTACCGCATATCCTATAGTTCCATCCTTTAATTTTGTATCATAAGCTCTTAAAGGTTTCATTAATGTTATTGCATGTCCTACACCACTTTGCTGTGTTACTGGTGCTATTATTGTTGTTTCTCCAAAATCCTTCACAGCATTATTCACAGCTAGAAGACCACTAGAATGTATTCCATCATCGTTCGTTATTAAGATTTTCATATTATTATGTATATCACGTTCTTCTTATTATTCTTTAAACATTTACTAAAAAATAATACTAGAAGCCCCTTGAAACCATGAGAAAATAATCTATTCTCCAATAAATTAACAAGATAATACATAGAAATATAGTAATTACCAAAAAAATAGGTATATCGTTAAATTATTATACATGAAATAATAAAAATATAACTCAGTATTAAATATAAAAAATATACACAAAACAAACATAAAGCTAATTATATTGAGGGAGAAACTTGGAAAAAGATCGATTGGTTAATTTTATTGCTACTATCATGGAAGATAGTGGTTTTAGAATAACAAAAAATTATAAAATAGCTAATCAAGTAATTGATATCTATGGTGTTCTTAATACTTCTGTAGGAGAAGTTAACGTAATAGTAGCTTGTAAAAACTATGAAGAACCCTGGAAGATAGGATTAGATGTATTAAAAGATATGGAAAATGCAGCAAGAGCTACCAATGCATCTAAAATAATCATATTTACAACAAGTAGTTATACACATAGTGCAGCAGTATATGCACAAAAAAGAAATATTAAACTTGTAGACAGAAAAGGATTAATAAAAATAGCTAAAAACTATGCGGCAAAACGTACCATAGTAACAGAGCCAACAGATGAAGAAGACTATGATGACTACGAATACTATGAACCGGTTAATACTAAACCAGCTAGTCTAAATCCACATCGAGGTAGCAATAGAAGTAGCTCCCACTCCTTATTTAAAAGAAATAACAATAATAATAGAAATATTAATTATTCAAGACCATCTTACTCTTCACGTAACAGATTAAGTAATGTTGGTTCTAGTGTAAGTCATGTTTCAGTGAATATGGGTGGAGTATTAGATTTCTTCAAAAACCATACCATAGTATACATGATAGTATTATTAATTATTGCATCAGCAGTATCTTACTTATTTAATATAATGACAATGGGACCATACACAGGTATAGGTAAAATTGGTACAAGTGCAGTAATTTGTTTCGGTGGATTACTACTGGTGGATAGAAACCTATCTGATGTATTATTCAAAGGATTTGTATTATTCTTTATATCACTAATAATAGCTATTGCAACATTAACAATGTAAAACTAGAATATTTAAAGTTTCTCTCATTTTCTATTTTTTTAAAATATAAAAAACTTAAATTTAAAATTAGACTATACTATTTTTTTAATTAAACTGAGTTACTGTTTTTAAAATAAGTATTATAACTTCTAAGGATTTTTTAGAATAAATTATTTAATTTTAGTAATAATCTGATTAATTGTATGAAAATTAGTTATTTTAGTTAATTTGAATGGGCCGGAGGAGATTTGAACTCCTGATCCCCTCCTTGTAAGGGAGGTATCATACCCCTAGACCACCAGCCCATGTTAAAAAAATCGTAGTAGTCCTAATTAAAGCACTATTATACTATTACTTTAAAGTACTATATAAATGTTACTATTTTATTTGACATTTTAAAATAATATGATTATATTGAATCATGTAATGTTAAACTGAAAATTAGTTATTTTAGTTAATTTGAATGGGCCGGAGGAGATTTGAACTCCTGATCCCCTCCTTGTAAGGGAGGTATCATACCCCTAGACCACCAGCCCATGTTATGATATAAATTATATCAACATATTATACTTTTTATAATCATTATATATAAACATTTCCATAAATTATCATGATTAATTAAATAATAAAGTCTGAAAATAATAGAATAAAATCACGTGAAATATCCAAAATATTTTATTTACTAAAAATGATATAATATAACAGATTAAATTGATAAGGAAATAATTTTTTGATAAATAGAGAAGGATACTATGAATAAAAAGATAATAATAGCAATCATATCTTTAATTGCAGTTATTACAATAGGCATAACCTCATTATCAGCAGCACAACCTACTTATAATGACCAAAGTGCACCATGTTATGCATGTAATTCTACAGAATGTCATTGTAATAATTCATGCTTATGTAAAGATCCAAACTTTGAAAACATAACTGGAAATGAAAATCAGATAAGGAATAATAATGGATGTTACTATTGTAACGAATCATGTGACTGTCCAGATAACTGTTCCTGTAAACATCCAAAAGAAACTGGAATAATAGGACATGTTGACATGTGGTGGAATGATTTCTTAAACATGCTTAGACAAATTACACCATTTATTCCTAATAATACTAATAATTCAACAAATAATACAACAAACAATAACAATAATACAACTATAAATAATACAAATACAACTAACATGACAAATGAAACAAATGAAACAATGGATATCAATGGAACAGATGACATAAACGGGGAAAGTAACTCTAATTCAAATACTGTTAGCTCAGATGAAGGGTCAAGTCAAGACTATGAAGATTCCGGATCAAGTTCATCCTCTGGATCAAGCTCAGGCTCAGGGTCAAGTTCAAGTTCAAATTAAATGATTAAAACATGATATGGCAAGACACTTTCTTGTCATGAACTTTTTTTTATAGATAAATGATTAAAGAATTATTAAATATTACTATGAAAAGCATGTTTCTTTATAAAGGAAATTGTGAATTAGTATTTATAATCTTAATAGTTATATTATAAGAAAAAGATATAATATTATAAGAATAAATAGAAGGAATTAATAATATGGCATTCGATGAAACAGGAAAAATCTGGTTCAATGGAGAATTAATAGACTGGAAAGACGCTCAAATACATGTAATGTCACACGTAGTTCACTATGGTAGTAGTGTATTTGAAGGTCTTAGATGCTATGATACAGAAAAAGGACCAGCAGTATTCAGATTAAAAGACCACATGAAAAGATTGGAAAACTCAGCAAAAGTATACAGAATGGACATCCCATACACACTAGATGAAATGTGTGAAGCTGTCAAGGATACAATTAACATAAACAATATCCGATCTTGTTACATAAGACCAATCGTATTCAGAGGATATCAGGAATTAGGTGTTTACCCATTAAACTGTCCTATAGAAACAGTTATAGGTGTTTGGGCATGGGGTCAATATCTCGGTGAAGATGCATTAGAACAAGGAATAGATGTATGCACTTCCTCTTGGAGAAAAATGGCACCTGACACTATGCCAAACCTAGCTAAAGCTGGATCAAACTATATGAACTCACAATTAGCTAAAATAGAAGCAACTTCTAATGGTTACAAGGAAAGTATATTACTAAACTATAATGGTGAGGTAGCAGAAGGTACTGGTGAAAACGTGTTCTTTGTAGAAGATGGTGAACTATACACCCCAAACATTGGATCATCAGTATTAAAAGGTATTACAAGAGATACTGTCATAACTATTGCAAAAGATTTAGGTTACAAAGTACATGAAGAACGTATACCTAGAGAAAGATTATACACAGCTGATGAAGTATTCTTCACAGGTACCGCAGCTGAATTATCACCAATTAGATCTATTGATAAAATACAAATTGGTAAAGGAAAACGTGGCCCAGTAACCAAGAAAATACAGGAACACTTGTTTGATGTATTAAACAATAAAGTAGAAGATAAATACGGATGGTTAGATTTCATCTAAACTCCATCAATATTATCTTTCTTTTTCTATTTTTTTATCTTATTTTTAAATAAATTACTAACAACCTTATATCTTGTTTAACAAATAGTAATTAAGGAAAATTTACATCTTTCCTAATTCATATTAAATGGTGATATATTGCTAGATATAATTAGTGCAATCATTCTAGGAGCAGTACAAGGTATTAGTGAATTTCTACCAATAAGTAGTTCAGGACATCTAGTTATAGTTCCACATCTTCTTGGTGTAGAAACAGGACTTGCTTTTGATGTCATACTACACGTAGGAACATTAGTTGCTATATTTACTTTCTTCTGGAAAGATATTATAAATATTATTAAAGGATTTATTGTTAGTATAATTAATCTAACCGAGGGTTTTGATAAATTTAAGGATGGATTACGAAGAGTACCTGAAGAACGTTTTGCATGGCTGATACTTATTGCAACAATACCTACAGGAATTATAGGATTGTTATTTAATAACGCTGTCGAAACAATTTTCAGAGGAACTGTATTTGTAGGTCTATTCTTAATAATTACAGGAATAATATTATACTACTCTGAAAGACATTCATCAGGAAACATAACAGAAAAAGACATGTCATTTAAACAGGCAATAACTATAGGTATTTGTCAGGGAATTGCAGTATTACCTGGTATTTCAAGGTCAGGTGCAACTATAGCATCAGGTTTATGTCTTGGATTAAACAGAGAATACGCTGCACGATATAGTTTCCTTTTAAGTGTACCTGCAGTAGTAGGAGCAGCAGTATTTAAAGTTAAAGATTTAGCTATTATCGATGCTACTACAACAGTTCTTGTAGCTGGATTTTTATCCTCAGTAATATTCGGATATTTATCCATTAAATTACTCATGAAAATGATTGAAGGATGGAGTCTAGATATATTTGCATACTACTGTTGGATTGTTGGTATACTAACATTTGTATTATCAATAGTATTATAATAATTAATAAAAAAAGGGAAAGAGTCATGAAATAACTCTTAATTTAGAGGTATCTTCCTCTCTTTTCGATCTCATCTATTTTTTTTACTACTTTTTTATCATCATATCCACTGAGAAACCATTTGAAGTATTGTTCTGACATTTCAGGTGTTATTGTAGTTAATGATTTTTTAAACACTAGCAAATCAGTTCCTTTATCTTCTAATAAATCGCTATATTTTCCAAGTCCAAAGTCAATGAATATTGGCATGTTATTATCTACTAGTATGTTTGATGTAGTTAAGTCACCATGAATTATTCCCCCATTATGCATGCTTGAAACTACTTCGCCGATGTTATTAAATAATGATTCCATGCCGTCTGTTTTATTGTCTGTTATTATTTCATGTAGTTGTGGTGCGTCTATTTTTTCTAGTATTAATTGTTTATTGTTGATGTCCACTGAGTATATAAATGGTGTTCTTACATTGTATTGTTTACAATCAGATAATAGTTTTGCTTCTTCTTTTGTTCTTTCAACTCGTAATTTATTATCTAATTTATCTATACGATAATTCTTTTTAACTCTGTTTTTTATGATAGCTGGTTTATTATCCCAGTAAGCTTCTAGTATATCAGCTTCCGCACCTTTATGTTTAATATTATTAGGGAGATTTATGTTATGCTCTACTTTATCTTTAATCCATGTTACTTCTACTTGATCTGTCCTATACTTAGGATTGATATAACTATTCTTAATACCAGTCTTATCTTCACTGTATGATAATAATCCTAGTCTTGCAATCATTGAACCATTATCCCCGCAATATTTCATTGGTGGCATGTAAAAATCAACATAATGGTCATCACACATTACCTGTAACATCTCACGTAACTTACTATTAGCAGCTACACCACCACATAATAATACTTCATCTTTACCCGTGTAACTTAATGCTCTCTCAGTAACTTCACATAACATTGCAAAACATGTTTCCTGAAAACTATTACATATCACATCAAGGTCAATTCCACTATTATACTTATTGATAGCACTTGTGAGAATACCTGAGAATGATAAGTCCATACCTTTAACAACGTAGGGTAATTCTATTGTTTCATCAGTATTTCTAGCATGTTTTTCTACAATAGGTCCTCCTGGATGACCTAATCCGATGTCACGTGAAAATTGGTCTAAACAATTACCAATTGCAATATCCAGTGTTTCACCTATAATTCTATACCTGCCAGCTTCATAACTTATTATCTGAGTATTTCCACCACTAGTATATAATGTAACAGGGTCCTTTGCGCCTGTTGTTAATTTTCCTATTTCAACATGACCTATACAATGGTTAACTCCAATAAGAGGCACGCCAATATTTTGTGAAAGACTTCTTGCAGCTGTAGCTATTGTTCTTAGTGCTGGTCCTAAACCAGGACCTTTTGCAAATGAAACTAGGTCAATATCATTTAGTGTGAGTGATGACTCTTCTAGTGCATCCTGTATTAATGGAACAATATGCTCAGCATGAAAATTAGCTGCTTCTCTTGGATGTATACCACCTTTTTCTGGATATAATTGGTCTCCACAGGTAGCTAATATATTTCCATCAGAATCAACTATTCCAATACCTGTTTTCTCAGCTGTTCCTTCAATTCCTAAACAAATCAAATAAATTTCTCCCATCTTTGTTTATCTAATTTAATAATTTTTAATAATTATTATTATATTTAAAATCTATATTATAATAATATAATAGGATTTCTTTTTCTATGAAAAGGACATTAATAATTAAACAATTATATTTTGGTGAAAAAATTGTATGAAAACATAAAAATATTCGGATCAGACAAACAAATGAAAGTAGTTGAAGATTCAAAAAATACAGTATTTCTCTGTGTATTATCAAACACAGCTATTTCTAAAATACCCCATTTAACAGGAGCTGGAGGACCAGAATTTACATCATACACTCCTGCACTAGATGTAGAAGTAATATTAAGAGATGAACCACTTACCTTACCTGAAATTGCTAGTACAGACAGTGAGGAATTATCTGCACCATCACCAGCTATTCTGGCAAAGGCAACAATCGATTTATTAGATATGCCTTTCATTCCTATTAATGCAGGACTAGAAATTGCACCAAAAGTACCATACATTGATTTACATGGAACCCCTGGAGGAGACCTAAGAGAAGGAATAGGTGTAGAAAACGCTAAAGAACTATACATTAATGCTAAAGAGATAGGTTCAACATTATCTAAAATAACAGACCATATTATGATTGGTGAATCCACACCTGCAGGTACAACAACTGCACAGGGAGTATTAACAGCATTAGGATATGATGTTAGAAATAAAGTTAGTGGATGTATGGTTACTAATCCTCATGAACTAAAAAATAGTGTTGTAGACGCTACACTAGAAAAACATGATATTAAACCAGGAGATCTCAAAGACGACCCAATTAAAGCTGTTCAAATAGCAGGAGATCCTACAATGATTGCTACAGCAGGTATAGTAATGGGAAGTACTGTTCCAGTAACACTATGTGGTGGTACTCAGATGGCAGCTGTTTGTGGTATAATTAAAGCTATGGACCCAGAATTTAATTTTGATAACATATGTGTAGCAACAACAATCTATGTTGCTAATGATGAAACTGCAAATATGGTTGATATATTCAGACAAATATGTGATGTATCAATATATGCTGCTGACCCTAAGTTTGAAAATTCAACAGAGGAAGGACTTGTTAACTATACAAAAGGCTGTATTAAAGAAGGAGTAGGAGCAGGAGGAGCTATATTCTATGCATATCTTAAGGGTATAACCCCAGAGCAATACCGTAAAAAAGCAGAGGAATTAACAAGAGCAAACTTTGATTAAGAAAAGTATACAACTCTTTTACCCTCCCTTTATAAATTCTTTTTCTTAAAAAAAATTAAGTATACATAAAAAGTATTATTGATAAAAAACATAGTTATAAATATGTTAGTAACATTTATTACTGGAAACGAACATAAAGTTAAAGAGGCAAGAGATATCTTCGAAAAATTTGGAATAGAAGTTAACCATGAAAATCCAGGATATCCTGAAGTTCAAGGTTCAATAGAAGAAGTAGCAGCATATGGAGCAAAATACGTTGCTGAAAAACTTCAAAAACCAATAATAGTAGATGATACCGGCTTGTTTATCAGAGCCCTTAACGGTTTTCCAGGAACATACTCATCTTATGTCCAGGAAACACTAACCAATAAGGGAATTATAAAATTACTAAAAGATGAACAGGACAGATACGCCGAATTCAGGTCATGTATTGGTTACTGTGCACCCAAATGTGAACCCAAGACTTTTTTAGGCACTGTCGCTGGTGAAATTTTATCAGAAGAAAGAGGTAACAATGGATTTGCATATGATCCACTCTTCTATGTAAAAGAATATAATAAAACATTTGGAGAGCTCACTACTGGTGAAAAAGATGAATGTTCCCATAGAAGAAAATCAATGGAAAAATTTGCCAAATGGTATTCTGAACAATGAACATTCACAAGTAAAACATTATTATATTATTTAAAACAAAAAATAGGTAAAACATTTTTTTAAAATAATATAAACTACTTAAAAAAAACAGACTAATAAATTAGGAGAATAATATAACATGGCAGACAAACCTGAATGGGTAGAACAAAGCCCAGAAGAAATAGAAGAATTAATCGTAAAACTATACAGAGACGGACAAAGTACAAGCCAAATTGGTATCACACTAAGAGACCAATACGGAATTCCAAGTACAAAAACAGTTTTAGGTGAAAAAATTACAGATATCCTCGAAAAAAATGGAATAGTATTCGATTACCCAGAAGATTTACTAAACTTAATTAAAAGAGCAGTAAACATAAGAGAACACCTCGAAGAAAACCCAAAAGATATCCACTCAAAAAGAGGATTAATCAAAATAGAATCTAAAATCAGAAGATTAGTAAAATACTACACTAAAAACAATGTTCTTCCTGAAGGATGGAGATATGACCCAACAACAGCAGCTTTACTTGTTAAATAGAGCTGACGAAGCTTGTGATTTACTTAAATCACACATTGAAAAACAGCATGTTGTGAGATTAATATCTCACAATGATGCTGATGGACTAACATCTGCTGGAATATTTGCTAACGCAATACAGAAGGCAGGTGGAAGATTCCATACAACAATATTACCACGTCTTAGAGACAGTAACGTTAAAGAACTTAACAAATCCAAATATAAACTATTTATTTTCTCAGATATGGGAAGTGGAAATCTGGACAGTATTTCTAAACTCAAGGGTGATGTGATAATAGCAGACCATCATCAAGTACCCGAAGGTACAGACCCAGAAATACAAGTGGATAATAAGCAGATAATACACGTGAATCCTCATATATTTAATATTGATGGAACCAAAGATGTTAGTGGTTCTGGACTTTCATATTTATCAGTGCATGGCTATGAATTCTATGAACTAGCAGGATTAGCATTAACTGGTGCATATGGTGATATGCAATTCAAACATGGTCCAACAGGCATAAACAAACTAATTTTAGATGAAGCCATTGAACATAATACAATGGAAATCAAAGACGAATTAAAACTAGCATACTCTAACAGTCAACCATTATACAAAGCAATAACATACACATACAACCCAGTAATTCAAGGATTATCTGGAAATATTGATGAAACAAAACAATTCTTAGATAATCATAACATTCCTAAAGATAAGCTACTAAGTCAACTATCTAAAGAAGAATATGAAACATTGAAAAATGAATTAATCAATATTAATGAGAATATATATGGCGAAATATACACTATACCTAATATCAGAAGAGAACTAACAAATATTGAAGAGTATTCTAATCTATTAAATGCATGTGGTAAAAACAAAGAATACACAGCAGCACTAAGCATACAACTAGGAAAATACGCACAAATAGACTATGCAGAATCATTATTATCTAAGTACAGTAGTAATATGCAGAATGGAATTGAGTGGATAAAAAGAGAAGGCAGTATTCAAGAAGAAAATATCCAATACATATACACAGAAGACAAAGAACTTAAAAAAGTTGCAGCAGCAGTAAGTAGTATTGGTATAGATCTTGGCATACTTCCAGATAAACCTGTGTTAAGTCTGATGAAGATGGATAACTTAATCAAAGTATCCTCTAGAACAACAGACAATATGGTAGAACAAGGTGTTAATCTAGGTGTTATAATGAACCAAGCATCTAACAACTTCAATGGATCTGGTGGTGGACATAACATAGCAGCTGGTGCAACAATCCCTGCTAACCAAAAAGATAATTTCATACACCTAGTAGATGAAATGGTAGAATATCAAATAAATAACAACTAGGAAAAAAATATAATAAGATATGAGTGGTAGATATGGAACTTACAAAGTATGAAGAAGACATGTATAATGGTGAATATGGTGAAGGAAAAGCAGAATGTATGGAAATACTAGTAAGTCTAGGAAAAATATATGATGCAGAAAAAATGATACCAATTACATCTGCACAAGTATCTGGAGTATCATACAAAACTATTGGTGATGCGGGACTGGATTTTGTAGTTGATTTAGGTAAAAAAGCAGATGTTACACTAGAAACCATGCTTAACCCTGCTGGAGTAGATATTGAAAACTGGGAAGAATTAGGATTCAGCGAAGAATTCACTAAAAAACAGATTGATATAATAAAAGGATATGAAAGTATAGGTGTAATGAGCACATGTACATGTACACCATACCTAATAGGTAATACTCCAATGCTGAATGATCATGTATCATGGTCCGAATCATCAGCTGTATGCTATGTAAATAGTGTTATAGGTGCTAGAACAAACCGTGAAGGTGGTCCAAGTGCATTACTAGCAGCAATAGTTGGAAGAACACCATACTATGGAAATCATATCTTAGAAAATAGAGTAGCTGACATGATATTTGATGTATCCTATGATTTTAATAATGAAGCAGAAATCGGAGCACTAGGATACTATGTTGGACAAATAGTTAATGATAAAAAACCATACTTTAAACTTACAAGTAATCCTGGAAGAAATAATCTAAAACTATTAGGAGCAGCTCTCGCAAGTAGTGGAGCTGTAAGTCAATACCATGTAGAAGGAATTACTCCAGAAGCCGAGTTTGCAAGAAATCATGAATCATTCGATGAACTTGAAACAATAGATATTGATGAAACTATAATCAAGGATACTATTAGTAAGTTATCTACTACAGATAAAATTCCTGATCTTGTATGTCTCGGATGTCCACATGCGTCAATAACTGAAATTCAGAAAGTAACTCAACTTGTTAAAGGTAAAAAACTAGTTAAAGACTTATGGATTTGCACATCTAAAGCTATAAAAGCAATAAGTCAACAATGCGGATATCTTGATATTATAGAACAAGCTGGTGGAAAAATAGTTTCTGATACATGTATGGTTGTAGCTCCTATTGAAGAACTTGATTATGAAGTTATTGGAGTTAATTCAGCAAAAGCAGCAAATTATGTGCCTAACATGTGTAAGTTAGATGTTGTTTATGATACTGTAGAGAATTTAATTGATATGATATCTGAATAAATTTTAAATATAAAAAAAATAGTTTAGAGAATATAAATTACAATATAAAGGAATCCTACCTTTACACCGGGATTTTGTAATTTATATTTCCTTTTTTCCTTGTTTTATTAACAAATTATGAAATTTATTTGAGAAAAGTATTTTTCAACCACGTCAATACTTTTTTTTAACACAACTTTTTTTACATGTTTTTAATATCATTATTTCTATTAATTATAAAACATGAAATCAATAGAGAAGTAAACAATTCTTTTTATTAATTATACTACTTTTATAGGTTCAGGTATTCTTCTTTTTATTTAATATGGTAGTTTAATTAATTTATTGATTTAATTCTATTGATTTTTTTTATTAAGAGATTATTTTATAGATATTTTTTAATAAATATCATTAATTGATTTAAATTATCACCGAAAAGATTTTATTTATTAGTCATATATACTTATAAGGTATTATTTTATCTTTCATTATTATTTTTGAAGAGTTTTTAGATTAGGTTTATAATATTTTATTCTATCGCTTCATTTTCATCACTTCTCGTCGTGGTGATTTATTTTGGAAATATTTTTTTAAGGATAAATGTTTTTAGTTCTTCATTTTATCACGACTAGAATATTTGATAGTAATTTTTATTTATATTTACGATATAGCTTTAATTATATATTTTATTAACCTTCACTTCATTTTCATCACAACATATGTGATTATTTTTTGTTTTAAATTTGAATTTTTTATTTTAGTGTCTTTTTTATGTTTTGTTTTTTTTATGTTTTTAGATCTTTTTTTTATTTAATCAATGATTTAATTCATTAATTAAAAGATTCACTTCATATAAACCACTGTCACTATAATTTATTACTTGAAATTCCTTTTTCTTATTATTTTATTTAATTTATTTGATTCCTTAAGTATATGACTCACTTCATATCAACCACGCTCTAAATGATTATTTGAATTATTATTTTATCTTAATTATATTGTAATTTGTAATGTTGTAATAGAATATTCGATTTAAAGTTGTTGTTTTTAGTTCTTCATTTTAATCACGACTACAAAAAATTATTTCATCTATTTTTTCATTTATTATAATGTTAGTTTTTTTGTATTATATGTTATAATTTCTTTATTGTATTTACTTCATTTTCATCACAACTGTGATATGCTTGTGATAAGTTGTTCATATTTTTTTTGTTTCGTTATTTTAAGAATAATTTTTTTCATCGCTTCATTTTCATCACTTTATGTGAAATTTTTTTCTTTGTTAATATTTGTATATTACAACAATTAATAGAGTTAATTGTTTAGAAATTTTTTAATTTAATTATACTTATTCACAATAATAAATATATTTTGTTATTATATATATCTTTCTATATTTATTTTAATATACAATGTTAATATTAATTTACTTATTATCTATTTTTTAATTTTATTTATTATTGTTTATAAATATTTTAGAAATTATTTCTTTTCTTTATACTTATTCACAATAATAGATTATATTTACTAGTATATATAGGTTTCTATAGGTATATAACTAAACATTGTCTATTAATAACTCACAGTGTTATTATTATGAATAAAATATCGATGAAAAAAACATAATTAATAAACAATATAAAACAAACACTTATTTAGCATGAAAAATTGGATAGATCATAAATACATAAATAAAAATACGATAGAAGGAAGGATATACCAACAGAATTTAGCTATGAGTGTACTTAAAAAAGGTAACACAATGATAATAGCACCTACTGCAATGGGTAAAACAGTAATTGCAGCTTTAATATCAGCTGAAAGACTAAAAAACTATGAAAATAGTAAGATTTTAATATTAGCACCAAGTAAACCACTGACATTACAACATGAAAAAAGCTTTAAAAAATTTTTAAATACTTCAGTAACTAGTATAACAGGAAATAACAAACCTGCTGATAGAAAAGAATTATGGAAGGAAAATAGAGTAATTTGTGCTACACCACAAACTGTAGAATCTGATATTATATCACGTGAATATGATTTTAAAGATGTTTCTTTAATTGTCTTTGATGAATGTCATCACGCAGTAGGATCATATTCCTATGTATACTTAGCACAAAAGTATATTCAGCAAGCTAAAGACCAACTAGTATTAGGTTTAACAGCTAGTCCAGGATGGGAAGAGAAAAAAATAAAAGAAGTATCCCATAACATCTACATAAATAATGTTATAATTAAAAGTGAAGATGACCCTGACGTAGCACCATACTTTAATCAAGTGCAGACTAAATGGATAAAGGTAAAACTAACACCTGAATTAAAAGAAATAAAAGATTTATTAGCAGAAACTCTGAAAATAAGATTAAAAACTCTTAAAAAATTAGGTATTATAGATTCAATAGCTAAACCATCAAAAAGAGAAATTCTTGTTGAACAAAAAAGACTTCAACAAAAAATAGCCTCAAGTAATAATCCTAAAAAAGAATATTTCACAGGAATTTCAATATTAACTGAAGTAATAAATATTATGCATTCTCAAGAACTTCTTGAAACTCAGAGTATTAAAACATTGAATAATTACTTTAATAAACTTGAAAAGAAGAAAACAAAAGCATCTAAATCATTGAAAAATGATTATAAGTTTAATAAAGCTGTGATGTTAACAAGAAAATATGTGGATAGAGGTATTGATCATCCAAAAATGAAAAGATTAATGGAGTTAATTCAACAAATTCTTGATGAAAATAATCAGAATAAGATTATAGTATTCAGTCAGTTTAGAGATACCACAAAAAGTATTCATGAACATTGTGAAAAAAATGATATTAAATCTATCAGATTTTATGGTCAGGCATCACGAGATAATGATAAGGGATTAAGTCAGAAAAAACAGATTGAAGTAATTGATAAATTTAAGAATGATGAATACAACGTGCTTATCTCAACTAGTGTTGCAGAGGAAGGTATTGATATACCTGCTGTAGATTATGTTATATTATATGAACCAGTGCCATCTGAAATTAGAATGATTCAGAGAAAAGGAAGAACAGGACGTAAACATCAAGGTGAAATGTATATATTAATGACTAAAGGTACACTTGATGAATCATATTACTGGGCTAGTCAAAGAAAAGAAAGAGCAATGAAGAATAACATCTACAATGCATACAACAAGAATAATATTTCACTTGATAACTACGTGGCTAATAATGAAGAAGTACAATCTTATAATATCAACACAGACCCAGATAATGCTGAAGTAACTATATATGTTGATTATCGTGAGAAAAATTCTAACATGATGCGAGAATTAGATAAAATCAATTGTGAGATAAAAGTAAAAAGTATGGGTGTTGGTGATTATCAAATTACTGATGATATTATTATTGAAAGAAAAACTGTTGAAGATTTCAGCAAGTCAATAACAGATAAAAGATTATATCAACAAGCTAAAGAATTAACCACTAATTGTAGAAAACCCCTTATGATAATTGAAGGTGAAAACATTTATCATACATTCCTTCATCCAAATGCTATAAGAGGTGCACTTGCATCTATAGCACTTGACTTCAGAATACCAATTATTCAAACTCAAAGTGAAACCGACACAGCATTCCTATTAAAAAGAATAGCATTAAGAGAACAGGACAAAGACAACAAAAAACCAGTAAGTATACGAACACAAACAAAACCAGTTACACTACCAGAACAGCAATTATTCATAACAGAAAGCCTACCAGGAATAGGACCAGTATCAGCAAAAAGTCTACTCAAACATTTTAAAACTGTTAAAAACATGATAAATGCGTCAAAAAATGAATTAAAAGAAGTAGAAGGAATAGGAGAAAAAACAGCTACGAATATTATAGATGTAACACAAAGAGAATTCAGAGATGAATAATGTTACACAACCTCACCACCATAATTTTTAACTAATCAACATATTAATGGGGAGTTATACCTTGTCTAATTCTAAATTCATAATAAACAACTCAAAATACAATGTTAAAGTGATAAGTACGCTACAAGCTGAATTAGAAAACTGTGAAGAATTCTATATAAGTGTAGCATTCATAACAGAAAGTGGAATAACACCATTATTACAAACACTAAAAGAATTAGAAGAAAATAACATACCTGGTAAAATATTAACAACAGATTACCTATCTTTCAGTGAACCTAAAGCATTAAGAAAACTAAATCAACTAAAAAACATAGATGTACGATTATACTCAGTAAATGAAAAGGGATATGGCTTTCATACTAAAGGATACATATTTAAAAACAAGGAAAACTATGATATACTGATAGGAAGCTCCAACATAACACAAAAAGCATTGACAGTTAACAAAGAATGGAATATACTAACAAAAGACAGTATTAATAATGAAGTAAACAAGGAGATAATACAAACATTCAATGAATATTGGAATAATTCAATAGATATAGATGAGTGTATAACTCAATATGAAGAATTATATGAAGAAAATATAGAATTACAGATGAAATCATGGATAAAACCTGCTCCAAAACAATTTAAACCAAATAATATGCAGAAACGATTCATGGAAAATCTAAGTAAACTAGTAGATTCAGGTAAGAAAAGAGGATTACTGATAAGTGCAACAGGTACAGGTAAAACATATGCATCAGCATTTGGATTAAAAAAACTTAATCCTAAAAGAGTATTATTCCTAGTACACAGGGAACAAATAGCAAAACAAGCAAAACAATCATATGAACATGTATTTAACAATAAAACTATGGGCATGCTCTCAGGAAATAATAAAAACTATGATAGCGACTTTATATTCAGTACTATTCAAATGATGTCACGTGAAGAGAATTATACTAAATATGATAAGAATCATTTTGACTACATTGTAATAGATGAGGTACACAGAGCAGGAGCTAAAAGTTACCAGAAAATAATGAATTATTTCGAGCCTAAGTTTTATATAGGAATGACAGCATCTCCAGATAGATCAGATGACTTTGACATCTACTCCTTATTTGACCATAATATAATATACGAGATAAGATTAAAAGATGCCTTGGAAGAGAATATGCTCTGCACATTTAATTATTTTGGTATAACTGATAAAGCATTAGATGTTAATGATTTATCCAGCACTCGTATAGATAATATAATTGAAAACATTGAATATTATGGTTACAGTGGAAATCGAGTTAAAGGATTAGTCTTCTGTAATACTAATAAAAATTCAAAATTATTATCCGATGAATTTAATAGACGCGGATATAAAACAATTAGTCTTAGTGGTGATAACTCACAAAAGGAAAGAGATGAAGCAATCGATAGATTAACTAGTGATACACGTGAAGATTACCTTGACTATATATTCACAGTTGACATTTTCAATGAAGGTGTTGATATTAAAGAAGTTAATCAAATAGTAATGTTACGTGAAACAGAGTCCAGTATAATATTTATACAACAACTTGGAAGAGGACTTCGTAAATCACCAGGAAAGGAATATGTTGTCGTACTGGACTTTATTGGTAATTATAATAATAATTTCATGATTCCCATAGCATTATCAGGAGATACCACTTATGATAAGGATACAATTCGTAAGTTTATGATTAACCGTGATAATATGCTTGTTGGATGTTCTACAATCAATTTTGATAAAATATCATCTGAGAGAATTTATAAATCCATCAATAAAGCTAAATTCAATAACTTGAATTTTATTAGAAACGAGTATTTCAAATTAAAAAACAAGCTTGGACACATTCCTACTCTTTATGAGTTCTACAAGTATAATCAATTGAATCCTATGTTTATAATTAATTGTATGAATAAGCTTAATTCATTAAAGGAAAGTAAAACATACCCTTACTTTGTTGCTAAAGTTGATAATGATTATAATAATTCAATGAATACCTTAGAATTATTATATTTAGAATTTATTACTCAGAAACTTGCAAATGGTAGAAGACCTCATGAACTGGTAATTATAGAGGAATTGATTAAAAATAATACACTTGAAATTTATGTTCTTGAAAATATACTCAAAGAAAGATATAATATTATTAACGACAGAATATCCATTGAAAGTGCCATACGTGTACTTGACAAATCATTCTACAAACCAAGAGAACATGATTATTACTTAAAAAGTAAAATAATAGATGTTAAAGACGATGAAATCACAATAGATCCAATATTTAAAAGACTATTAGATAATAAAGAATTTAAAGATAATGTATGTGACCTTTTAAAAGTAGGATTAACTGAATATGAAGATAACTATAATGAACATCTCGATAACATGAATTTCAAGTTATATGAAAGATATTCAAGAGCAGATATAGCTAAATTACTAAACTGGCCTGAAAAAGATGCTATATACGGTTATGTGATAAAAAATAATATAGATAATGAGAAAACATGTCCATTCTGTGTAACATATGATAAAAAAGAAAATAATGAAGAAAGCACTAAATATGTTAATAAATTCTATGATAATGAAACACTAAGTTGGATGGCCACTAGTTCCAGAACATTTGAATCAAAGGATATTAAAGAAATTCTTAACTATAAAAAGACAAATATGAAATTCTACTTGTTTATGAAAAAAAATAATGAAGAAGGAAAAACATTCTATTACATGGGTCCTATTATTCCTACACAGCCAGCTCAAGCTAAAGTCATGGATAAGAATGGTGAACTTAAGGATACTGTGAACTTTAAATTAAAACTAAAATATCCGGTACGAGAGGACATTTATGAATATTTTATTAATTAAATTCAATAAAAAATAATAACTCTACAAAGCCTATATAATATACAAGGGATAAAATATGAAGATAATAGTAGACAGAAAAAACAGGAAATACGTAGTACATGATAAAGAATTTCATTCAGAAAAGGGAGTAATACCTGAAGAAGATATTAAAAATGCTAAAGTAGGTGATGTACTAGAAACACATATGGGTAAAAAGTATACTGTTATAGAACCTAATATTAATGATTATATCGAATTAATGAAAAGAAAATGCTCAATATTACTACCCCAGGATCTTGGATTAATAATTGGATTTACAGGAGTAGGCTATGGTAGTAAAATTGTAGAATCAGGTACAGGTGCTGGTAGTAGTCTACTATTCTTTGCTAACATTGTAGGACCAGAAGGACATGTTACTAGTTATGAGATAAGAGAAGACTTTGTAGAAATTATAAAAGAAAACATTGAAGGTACTGATTTTAATAATATAACATTACATAACAGAGATGTTACTGAAGGATTTTTAGAAGAAGATAATTCAGTTGATTTAGTATTTTTAGATCTTCCAAGACCAGGAGATGTAATTGAAGATTCTTATAGGATACTTAAGACTGGTGGATTTATAGCAGTGTATACTCCTTATGTCGAACAGTTTCAAGTAGTAACAAGAGAATTACAGAAGAATAAATTTAAAAATATCAGAATAAGAGAGGGTAATGTTAGAGAATTAGAAATAAAAAATAATAAAACAAGGCCTAATAGTAGAATGGCAGGACATACAGGATATATTACATTTGCAAGAAAGCTATAATGAAAAAATAAGAAGTGGATTAATAAAGAGTTGAAGTATTATGAGTTTTAATTTAGAAAATATAATTTCTATCAGAGATTTTAAGAAAAGTGATGTTGAATACATATTAGATCTTGCTGAAGACATGGAGCCAATTGCTAAATCAGAGAAAGTATGTCATAAAAAGGATGGTAAATTATTAGGAGTAATGTTCTATGAACCATCAACTCGTACAAGATTATCATTTGAAACTGCAATGAAACGATTAGGTGGAGATGTAATAGGATTTAACCAGAAACAGGGAACAAGTATACAGAAAGGTGAAGTATTATATGATACTGCACAGATTATATCCCAATATACTGATGCTATTGTTTTAAGACATGATATGGAAGGAGCTGCAAGATTCATATCTAACAAGGTTGATGTTCCTGTTATTAATGCTGGAGATGGAGCAGGACAACATCCTACACAAACATTACTTGATCTTTATACTATGAGAAGAACATTAGATAATATTAATAATATTAAAATTGCTATTGTTGGAGATTTGAAATATGGACGTACTGTTCATAGTCTTGTATATGCTCTTGCAATGTTTAATGCTGAGATAGTGTTTATATCACCTAATGAATTACAGATGCCTCCGGAGATTCTTAAAGATTTGGAGAAGATTAATTGTAAATTCAGTATTAAAAGTTCTTTAGCTGATAATATAAGTGATGTTGATGTTGTTTATATGACTAGAATACAGAAGGAAAGATTCCCTGATCCACAGGAATACTTGAAAGTTAAAGGTCAATATGCATTAAAGGGAAAAGATTTGGAGAATTCTGATGTCATAGTTATGCATCCACTTCCCAGGGTTGATGAAATATCATTTGATGTTGATAAACTAGATAATGCTATGTACTTTAAACAAGCATTTTATGGTGTTCCAATTAGAATGGCATTACTTGATTCCATAATAAAATAAGATGTTTCTAATTAACTATTTAAGTTACAAATTATTATATAAACAAGGCTAATATAGAAGTTAAATAGAAAAATCAAAAGGATAGGAATAAATATGACTGAAAAATCAACAATATATCAAATAGATAAATTAGTAGAATATCAGGAAAATTCTGTTGTAAGTAAAGAATTAGTAAAAAAAGAAACAGGAACAATAACAGTATTTGCATTTGATAAAGGAGAAGGATTATCCGAACATGCAGCTCCATACGATGCAATGATTCAAATAATAGATGGAAAACTAGAATTAACATTAAACAAAAAATTATATACACTTGAAAAGGGTGATATGATTATAATGCCAGCAAATGCTCCACATGCATTACATGCAGCTGAAAGATTTAAAATGATACTATCTATGATAAAATCAGAATAAGATACGATTATTTTCTGTAAAGTTGTATTACAAGTATAAATACCAATTTATATAAATTATTATTTTTTTTTATACACTTGAGATTATTTTCAAGTGTAAAGTTCATTTTTTCAATATTAAAAAATATAAATTTTAATAGAAATTCTAAAATATTAACTGCTATTTTCATAAAAAAAGATTAATTATAACTGTAAATTAAACAATTAGAAAAAAATAAGAAATTGAAAAAGAGTTTAATCTTTAAATACTAATGCTTTTTCAATTAATTCTGGATCACATTGTAATGTGATGATATTTGTTCTTCCTTTTCCTCTACCACGAGATATTGTATTTGCGGAAATTAAACCAAGCATTTCTAATTCATTGATAAAATCGAAGATTCTACGATATGATACTTTATCATTTTTAGCTAAGTCCTCATATATTTCGTATAATCTTCCAGATGTGATTTCTTCTTTTTTATTTGTAAGATATGTTATAGCTTGTAATACTCTTTGTTGTTGAATAGGTAAAGTCATTACAACATCAATAATTTTATTGTGTTCTATACGATCTTTAGCTTCTATAACAAAGCTTTCTTCTACAACATCTGCCCCTTTTTCATCTGCTATTTCACCTGAAGTTTTTAATAAATCAAGAGCATATCTTGCATCTCCTTCTTCTTTTGCTGCTAATGCTGAACATAAAGGTATTACTGGATCAGCTATTGTTCCTTCTTTGAAGGATAGTTGTGATCTTTCTTTAAGAATATCTATTAGTTGCTGTGCATTGTATGGAGGAAATACAATTTCCCGGTCTCTTAAACTACTTTTTACTTTTGGTTTAATAAAACTTTTGAAGTCAACATAGTTACTTATGGATGTTATAGATACATTATCAGTTCGAGTTAATGTATATAAAATACTGTCTCCATCATTTTTGAGTATAACATCAAGTTCGTCTAATATTACGATTAGTATTAAATCTTCACCTAATATATTCTTTTTAAATAAATTTCTAAATGTGTTGACTACTTCTGCTTTGGTCCATCCTCTGTACGGTACTGGTTTTCCTAATTGTTGACATAATCTTGCTAGTATCTGATATTCTGTATTGTAATCAGTGCATCTTATGTATTCGATTCTGATGTTTAAATTTCGTTTTGATGCTACTTCTTCTAACTGTTTTTTAGCGTATAGGGTTACTGCTGTTTTACCAGTTCCTGTTTTACCATAGATAGTTATGTCAGGTGGTGTGTTTTTTTGTAATGCTTCAACCCAATAGTTTGCAATTGATTTAATTTTTTCATCTCTGTGTGGCAGTGTTTCTGGAATAAAACGATGATCTAAATATTGTTTAGATTTGAATATTGTTTTTCTGTCATTTAAATCTTCAAAAATGTTTGTCATATAATCGCCTGGTTATGTAGTTTAATTTCAAGTATAATTTTAAATGTAATATTAGAAATTCAAGTGAAAAATTAATAATATTTTATTTCTAATTTATACTATAAAAAGGTTTAGAGAGTGAGACGTATATTTCAAGTGTATATTAAAAAGGTACCCCCCACTAAAATTCCGCAAAAAGTGAAAAATAAAAATGTTTAAAAATGGTTTTTAGCTAAAAATAAAGTTAAATAATTCTTTTTTATTAATAAAAAAGAAAATTAATAATTTTTATTATATAATATTTATTATTTTTATTTATTTTTCTATTTATTTTATTAATTATTATTTATTTATTATTTATTTTATTATTTATTATTATTTTATTATTCTATTTATTATTATTTATTATTTTATTATTTAATTTAATTTAATTTAATTTAAAAATTTAATAAAAAAGTAATATAAAAATACTTATAAGTATTATAGTAATACTTTTAAAAATATTTTTCAAAAATTTTTACACTTGAAATTTAATTTTATTTTTTTCAAAATTTTTTATTCAGAAAAAATTACACTTGAAATAAACGTCTTAACTTTTTGCGTTAGGTACAAAAAAATTTTACACTTGAAAAATACCTCTCACTATTTGAAAATTTTTGCTATGAAAAAAACATTACACTTGCAATGTACGTCTCACTATTTGTTTTGATAGGAAAAACAAATATTTACACTTGAAATACACGTCTATTATATACAACTTTAATATAATATAATAATAATGATATATGAAAGTTTAATTTACTCAATTTCAATACTAGGTCTAGCCGTACTTATTGATTTATTAATAGGAGAGGTACCTGATAAAATACATCCAGTAATATATATGGGACATTTTATTTCAAAACTAAAAAATTACCTGCCGGCTACAAAAACATCAGGACTATTAATAATCCTAGCAACAAACTTCACATTTTCAATAATAACATTAATATTATTATTAATCACAGCATACCTCAACAACTGGTTATATGTAATAATAGCATCTATCATATTATCAACAACATTCTCAATCAATTTCCTAATAAAATCTGTTAAAGACATTCAAAAAGATTTAAATGAAGATATTGACAAGGCAAGACAATCAATGTCCTATCTAGTAAGCCGAGATACACAGGAACTAACAGAATCAAGAATAACATCAGCAGCAATAGAAACACTAACTGAAAACATAACTGACAGTATAATATCACCATTATTTTACACAACAATAATAAGCATACCCTTCGGAATGATCATAGCAATACCCTGTGCTGTAATATACAGGGTATGTAATACAATGGATGCAATGTTAGGCTACAAGACAAAAGAATTAATAGATGTGGGTTGTTATCCTGCAAAACTCGATGATATACTAAATTATATACCTGCAAGAATAGCAGGATATTATATGATACTATCAGCATACATACTACGCTATGATTACAAACAATCATATCATGTGATGAAAGAATTTGCATTGAAAACACCAAGTCCAAATAGTGGTTACACAATGTCTGCAGCAGCAGGAGCACTAAATATAACCTTAACTAAAGAAGGAGTATATCAGCTAGGCTATGGAACAACCGAGTTAACAAGTGATAAAATAACCGAATCAATTAAACTTACTAAAGTAACATCAATACTATTTATCGTAACAATTCTTTTAGTTTACTTTATAATAGCAATGTTATTATTATAAAATAAATTGGCGTGTTAAATATGAAAATAGCAATAATTTCTATAACAGAACAAGGACAATTAATTTCAGACAAATTATATTCTAATCTTAAAAATAATCCATTAATACTTCATGTTCAGCAATATCATAAAAATGTTAAAAAAACAATAAAAAATATTTTCAATGAATATGATTGTATTATTGGTATTATGGCATCTGGTATTATGATCAGGTCCATAGCTCCCTACGTTAATTCTAAGTTATCTGATCCGGCAATTTTATTAGTTGATGATAATGGTAATTTTGTAATAAGCTTACTTAGTGGACATTTTGGCGGAGCTAATAATTTAACACATAAAATAGCTGATATTATTGATGCTACTCCTGTTATAACTACTTCAACTGATATAAATAATAAAATAGGTATTGATTCAATAGCAAAGCATTATTATTGTAATTTAGAAAATACTGGTAATATTAAATTTATTAACAGAGCATTAGTTGATGATAGAAAAGTGGAACTTTATTTACCTTCTAAATTTTCATTTATATTAACTGATTCAGTTAGATATTCCTATAATATTCATATAGATAATACACTTGAAATGATTGTTTCAGAAATTGATGGTCACAAAGTTATATTAAAGCCAAGAAGATTAGTTATGGGCATAGGTGCTAGGAAGAATATAGCTACTAGTAAAGTTGAACATGCTGTACTTGAAGCCTGTAAAATATTAGAAGTACCTGTTGATAGAATTGACTTATTTGCCACTGCTGATGTTAAAGCTAAAGAACAAGGAATATTGGATGTAATGTCTAAATATGATAAGATATTGGAAATAGTTGAAATGTCTGATATTAAGAATTATGAAAATAATGATATTTCAAAGTCTGATTTTGTTATGAAACAATTTGGAGTGAAAGGAGTTTGTGAACCAGCATGTTTGATAGTTAATGGTGATAATTCAGAGTTAATCTTTAAAAAAACTGCATATAATGGTGTTACTATTGCTGTTTCAGTTAATAATAACTAACTTTTGCACTAGAAACATATCTTTTTCTTTTTAACATTTATTTTTAATTATCACTTGAAATCATTCTTTTTCCATATTTTCACTACAATAAATTTTTTATTCTATTTATCCCTCAAAAATGTTCATAACACTTGTTTTTATATATTATAACTACCATAAATATAATAATATAAAAAAATTTAATTTATGCATATTAATAATCAATCAAAGAATAAAAAAATAGAAATACTCAGTAATTTTTGTTAATAATAACAAGATAATTTTACATTACATGTTTTATTTAATAAAAAATAAATTATATAATATACTGTAATAGGGGAGTGTAATTATGAATGATATAATGAGTAACGATGAAATATTTGAAAATTGTACTGAAATATTATCACAAATAATCAATGACAATAGTGTACCACGTAATATAAGAAAAGCAGCAGAAGATTCAACAAATCTTTTAGCTAAAGATGAAGAGCCAACAATAAAGGCAAGTACTGTTATATCAATATTAGATGATATAAGTAATGATCCAAACATACCAATTCATGCAAGAATTCTTGTTTGGAACATTCTAAGTGAATTAGAAGCAGTTAAAGATTAAGTACATGTGTAATATATTGTGTTTTAGCTATACCTTCTATATATTCACATAGAAGTGTAGCTTCTTCAATATTTTTACCAACACTAATAACCCCATGATTTTTTAATAATACAGCATCTTCTTTTTTAAGAGCATCACTACTATGCTTAGCTAATTTTTTACTACCTGGCGGATAATAGTCAACTTCAGCAATATATTCGCTAGTGATTTCGCCAAAGCCCTCCTGTTGATATAAATGTCTTTTACTAAATGCAAATCCAGTAGCATAAGGTGAATGTACATGAACCACACTTTTTACATCAGGCCTATTTTTATAAACACCTATGTGAAGATTAGTTTCCATTGAAGGAACCCTGTTATCAGTTGAAGTATATGTTAAGTCATCAATTTTAACTTTCAAGATATCTTCATATACAAGACTTTTAAAGTCAGTACCAGATGCTGTGATGTAAACATATTCACCTTCATCATCAATTATACTAATATTTCCTGATTTACCAATAACCATCCCTAAATCATATAAATGATGTGCTGTTTTAACTATTTTATCTATTATATTATTATTCATCATAATAAAAACTCCTTATTCTACTTAATTAATCACTTCTGAAGTCAAGCATCTGAAAAGTTCCATGACTAAGTATTGGAACTTGTCCTACAGTTGGTACAATATTATATATTTTCTGGAACTCTGTCTGTTTCTGGAAAGTACCTGAGTTTAGCATATGAACACCTTTATATTTAACATGAGAATTGATATGAACGTGACCAGTATGTAATACATCTGGAACTTCATCAATAACAAGATAATCCTCAAATTCACTTGCAAGAGGTGTTCTTTCACCATAAATAGGAGCAAGATGTCTTTTTTCAAGTAATAATTTCATAATTTTATCAGTTTCTGCATGACTATAATTCAGTGCCATTACAATATCATCAAAGCTTCTTCCATGATATACTTCAACTTTAATATTATCCAGATTAACAACTGTAGGATTACTTACCATTTCAATATTTTTCTGATTACATAAGTCTTTAGCATATTTTTCAGTTATTGCTGGTTGTGGCTCTGCTAATCTTGTTGCATCGTGGTTACCTGGACTTAATATAATAGGAATATCTGTTATATCACCTAATAATCTACCAGCTTCCTCATATTGTTGGTATATGTCCTTGATTTTCAATTCCTTTTCCTGGTTTGGATATATTCCTATACCATCAACAAGATCACCACCAATTACAAGGTACTTTACATCATTAGCGAGGTCTTGTTGTTTTTCAGAACCGTAATTACCATTAATCCATTTGATAAATTTATTGAATGCTTGTTCATCAAATTGTTTACTTCCAATATGTACATCTGATAAGAATACTATTGAGAAATCCATTGGTTTTTCTATATTTCTTCTCTGAATACCAGGATGTACTATTTCATCAGCTCGTATAAGATTACCATTAGTACTTCCACTAACACCAATAATCTCATCCTTAACTAATGATTGGCTAGCATTCATCAAGTCCTCATTATCTTTAAGGATTATTACACTGCCGGTACCTGTAGGATCTTCTATCTCCACTATTTTATGACCATTCTTTGTGTTGTTGATACTGTTTACTATACCTATTGCATGAAGATTATCAATGTTGGTCTTGGTTGTTTTTAGTTCATTAATTTTCTTAAATTCAGGGTTTTGTTGTATTATTTTTTTAAGCTTATCATATCGGCTGTTAAAGTATTTATTTAAATCCTGAATATCTCCATCAGTATATGACTTGTTTGTCACATCTAATACTATTTCATATGGTGTTTCCTGTTTTGCTCTGATTTCTCTTGTTTTAGGATTTTCAATTATTGCTTCGTGTATACGCTGTCTTTCATGTTCCTGGTAATTTCTGATGGTCTGGGTTGTTATTATATACTGATCATTCTCATTTTCTTCTACATATTGAATTAATTCATTTATTAAATAATCGTAATCATCATTTCCTCTAATTTCTGCATATGCATTATTATTTAATAAAAGATTTGCTTGTTGAAATTTTTTTATTATATCACTTGACATAATCAGCACACTTATTAAAAATATTTTTTTTTATATTGTTCTTAAATTATTTTTTCTTTATTTAATATTAATTATTTATGTTTTTCAAGAATAATAAAATATAATATATATGATAATTAACTTAAAATAATAATAGACTTTAAAAAATATAATGCTTTTTCTGATTATATTAAAGAAAAAATAGGGATGGTGAATTAATGTCAAGGATTTTGAAAATAATTCTGTTTATTGTAGGACTTATAGTATTCTTTGAAATAGGTTTATTTGCATCTTATAGTCTAATATCATCTGATTCTGCAAATCCCGTGGATTTAGTTTCAGTACAATTAAACGGTATATCTGACTTTGTAGGTTCATTTTCTGGTGAAAAAGATATTAATGATCAAAACACGATGAATATTACAAATGATGATGATGTAGCCTTATTACTAAATAATATGACAAATTTAAGTGTTAACTTGAACTCGGTAACTGCGAAGGTGTCTAGTGAGGATCCTGGTAATCAAACAGTTACAATCACAGCAACAGCAACAAAAGATGCACAGGTAACCTCTGGAGGAGCAATAGAAATAGTTCCAGAACAAACATATAGTATAACAGCAACAGCAATAGGAGAAGTATACTCCAGCGGAAAAGTAAAAATAAACACAAGCTCCATATCAATCAAAGAAAAAATACTCTTATACAACCAAAACAATAACACATCATCAAATCAATCAATAGACAACCTCTTACAATATGCACAAAACAATACAACTGCTACAAACACAACAGCAGCAAATAATACATCAACAAGTAGAGCAAGAGCATAAAACAATTATTCAACTTCCCTACTAAAAGATGAATAATATAACCCCCACTTTTTTTATTATCTTTTAAAACAAAATTATAGAAAAACATAACAAATATCACTATAATTGGATTTAAATGACCTTAATCAATAAATAATATAAAAAATACATAATAATTCAGTTACATATAAACTATTTTAATTTGAGTTAAAAATCTGTAAATAAATGGGGAATTATTATGATAAGTTTAATAGGTATAGGATCAAAAAGAGAGCACATGACTCTCAAAGCAGCAGACAGAATAAAAGAAGCTGATGTAATAATAGCATACAAACCATACTTAACACACATAGAAGACCTAATAGAAGGAAAAGAAGTATACAGAAGAGGTATGGGCGATGAAATGGACAGAGTAGAACTTGCAATAGAAAAAGAAAAAGAAGGAAAAAAAGTTGCAATAATCAGCTCAGGAGACCCGGGAATCTATGGAATGGCAAACGTATACTTCCAAATAATCGACAAATACAGTAATCTGGAATTTGAAGTAATACCAGGAGTAACAGCAGCAACATACTCAGCAAGTGCACTAGGAGCACCATTACACGACTTAGCAATAATCAGCCTAAGTGATTTACTAACACCACTAGAAGAAATCCAAAGAAAAATAAAATACGCAGCAATAGCAGACCTCGTAATAGCATTCTACAATCCTAAAAGTAAAACCAGAACAAAACCATTTGAAACAGCATGTGATATACTAGTAGAAAACAGAAACCCTGAAACACCAGTAGGAATAGTAACAACCAAAGGAACAGAAACAATAACACACATATGCAAACTAAAAGAACTAAAAGACCAAGACATTAACATGTCAACAACAATAATTGTAGGAAACTCATTAACATACGTTAAAAAAGGTAAAATGATTACTCCAAGAGGATACAAGATGGATGCTAAATTACCTGAATTAACAGAACAATTCTATGACAGATTCTTTAAAGGTGACATTCAAATAGGACCAAATACTGACTGCGAATATTTCCCATGTCATGGAGAACAAGAAAACTGCACATTCTGTTACTGTCCATTCTATCCATGTGCAGACGGATCAACAGGAGGAAACTGGATAGAAGATAAAAATGTATGGAACTGTAAAGAATGTAACTGGATACATAAAGATGCAGTAGTCGATGAAGTACTAGATTATGTTAAAGAAAACATTAAATCAATGGAAGACTTCGACACCAAGAAAAAAGATTTATTAAAACTTAGAAGAGCAACAATATATAAAACAAGAGACCTTGATTATGGCCGTAACTATGATTTAGGTGACGATGAAGAATAATTATTCTTCAATTAATACTTTTTTTATAACAAAATTTACACTTGAAATATATGTCTGGATTTATTAAAAATTCATACTTCCAAACCCAAAATTAAAACAAAAAAATAGTAAAAATAATGAAACTAATTATAACTCAACAGTCATATTAGCTTCATAAACAGTAATAGCTTTACCTTCCATTACAGCAGTCAAGAAATCATCATGCTCAGTAATAGTAATATCAAGATCTCCACCAGAAAGATGAGCATGTACCTTCTCATTAAGAAGACCCATCTTATAACCTAATAATACACAACTAGTAGTACCAGTACCACAAGCAAATGTAAAACCAGCACCACGTTCCCATGTTAATATATTAATTTCCTCAGGAGATATAATGTTAACAAAATGAACATTAACCTTTTCAGGGAAAGCCTCATGATTTTCAATACGAGGACCATAATAGTCTAAGTCAATATCATCAATATTAACATCAGTAAAACATACAGCATGAGGATTACCAACACTAACAGAACTCATGATAACTTTTTCACCCTCAACATCAATTTCCTCATCAATGAATTCCTCAGTATCACCACTAGGTGCAATAGCAGGAATTTCCTCAGGTTTAAAGTATCCTTTACCCATGTCAATAGCAATACTAGTAACCTCACCATCTTCAACTGTAAGTCTAGCTTCCTTAATATCTTCCATGGTTTCTATCTGCATAGTTTCCTTTTTAACAATATCATTATCATACACATATTTAGCAAGACATCGGATACCATTTCCACACATCTCTGCCTCACTACCATCACTGTTAAATATACGGAATCTAACATCAGCTACTGCAGATTTACATGCAAAAATAACACCATCAGAGCCAACACTAAATCTACGAGTACTTATATCATCACTTAATTTATTTTTGTACTGTTCTGGTATGACTTCTTGTTCTGTTTCATTAATAACAATATAATCATTACCAAGAGCATGCATTTTTGTAAATTCTATTTCTTTCATCATTTTAATAACCTTGTAGGGACTGACTGACCATTAAATAAGTCACTAAATTCTTCTCTTCTTCTAATTACATCTACTTGATCTTTATTTACTAATACCTCTGCAGGTCTAGGTCTGGAATTATATTGTGATGCCATACTAAATGCATATGCTCCAGCATTAAGTATTGCTAGAAGGTCACCTTCCTCTAATTTAGGCATTTGTCTATCTCTTGCAAATAAATCTCCAGATTCACATAAGTTACCTGCAATATCAATTTTTTCCTCATTTTCATCATTAATTCTATTAGCTACTACTATATGATGGTATGATCCATACATTGTAGGTCTTAGTAATGTACCAAATCCACAATCTACTCCTGCAAATTTACGGTAGCTTTCTTTTATTGTATTTACACGTGTTAGTAACACTTCAGAGTTTCCTACTAGGAATCTTCCTGGTTCAATGTACATTGATGGTTTACCCATATCATACTCTTCTAATTTAGATTTGTATAAATTAATTATATCTGTTGTAAATTTTTCTAAATCTAATTCTTGTTCTGTTGGTTCATATGGTATACCAAATCCTCCACCAAAGTCTAGGAATTTAAAGTCAATACCTACTTTTTGATGTACTTCTCCTGCTATATCCATCATAGTTTCCACTGCTAACATAAATGGTTCAGATTCTAGTATTTCTGATCCTATATGTGAATGCATTCCTATTGGTTTAAATCCAAGGTCTATTGCTTTCTGATATACTTCAACTGCTTCTTCTTCTTTGATACCAAATTTACTTTTTGGACCTCCGGTTATACAGTGTTCATGATGTCCTGCTTCTACCATTGGATTTACTCTTATAGATATTTCTTTTCCTTCTGTACCTTCAATAGTACTTAGTCTTTCTAGTGCTGATACACTATCTAAGTTTATAGTAACTCCTGTTTTATGTGCGTATTCTAATTCTTCTGTTGTTACGTTGTTTCCTGTGAATACTATTCTGTCAGGTGAAAATCCTGATAGTAATGCTGTATATATTTCACCAGGAGATACTGCATCTATATAACTTCCTTCATCTTCTAATATTCTCATTACTGCTAAGCTTGTATTTGCTTTTGCAGCATAACACATGTGTAGGTCTTCATATTTACTGCTGAATGCTGTATATAATTTGTTGTAATTATCTCTAATTTTTTCTTCATCAATTACATATAATGGTGTTCCATATTTCTCTGCTAAGTCGTTTGCATCAATATTTCCAATTATAAGATGATTATTTTCTTTTTTTAAATTAAAATCATATGGCATAGTTATTCCTCGTTATTATATATTAGTTATTTATATTATTATCAAATAATTATGTTCTAGTATAATATTTATTATTAATTATAATTGTTAAAAAAAAGAGAGTTCAAATTTATCACTTAGTATGATTCTCAAAAAAAGTTCTTTTTTTAAATTATGAATTTCATCTTTTATATAAATTATGTTATATTTGTTCGTATAATCATAATATATTAAATAAAATAAGTATAATTGAATCATGTTAAAATGATTTTGTAAAACTAGTAATTATATAAATGTTAACGAGCCCGGGGGGATTCGAACCCCCGACCTTGGGATCCGAAGTCCCACGTCATAATCCTGGCTAGACTACGAGCCCATCTTTTTTTTATATAAAATATATTTTTATCAACTTGATTTTGTTCTATATATATTATTTTATATCTTATTCTATTAAACTTTTTTCCCATAATAGAATGGTATTAAAAAAATTATTATAATACTACAATATAAATATAATATATAATGTATAGCAATAATTTATTAATATATTTTTTTTAATTTTATTATAACTAACATAAAATCTAAATTTCACGTTAAGAGGATGATTTAATGAGAAGTGACAATATAAAAAAAGGAATAAACAGAACTTCACACAGATCTTTACTAAGAGCATGTGGCTTAGATGATAACGACATGAAAAAACCATTTATAGGAATAGCAAACAGTTATACTGACATAGTACCAGGTCATATACATCTAAGAAGTTTAGTTGAAGAAGTAAAAGAAGTTGTCAGAGCACAAGGTGGAGTACCATTTGAATTTGACACAATGGCAGTATGTGATGGTATAGCAATGAACCATGAAGGAATGTATTATTCCTTACCATCAAGAGAGATAATAGCAAATACAGTTGAAAGTATGGCTATGGCTCATCAGTTTGATGCATTAATTCTAATGCCATCATGTGATAAAGTAGTACCTGGAATGATAATGGCAGCAGCAAGACTAAATATACCAGCAATAGTAATTACTGGTGGACCAATGATGCCTGGTAAATTCCATGGTGAAACAGTAGATTTCATTAATGTAACAGAAGCTGTTGGAGCAGTACAGTCTGGTAAAATGTCTGAAGAAGACTTATATGAATTAGAAAGATGTGCATGTCCAGGTGCAGGTTCCTGTGCAGGATTATTCACAGCTAACACTATGGCATGTTTAACAGAAACTCTTGGATTAAGTTTACCAGGATGTGCTACAGCACACGCAGTCAGTGATAAAAAAGTAGAAATAGCAAGAAAATCAGCTAAGCAAATCTTCACATTACTAGAAAAGGATATAAGACCTTCTGATATATTAACACAGGAAGCATTTGAAAATGCAATCATAGTTGACCTTGCTCTTGGTGGATCAACAAACACAACACTACACATACCAGCAATAGCAAATGAAGTAGAAGGTGTAGATGTAACATTAGATTTATTTGATAAACTAAGTCATAAAGTACCATACATTTGCAGTATAAGACCTGGCGGAACAAACCGTATGATAGATGTTGAAAATGCTGGAGGAATTCCAGCAGTAATGAAAAACCTAGAATCATTACTAAACACAGACTGCATGACCTGTACATCCAAACCAATCAGTGAAAACATTGCTAATGTAACAGATATAGACTATGATGTAATACACACTTTAGATAATCCTATAAGAACTGAAGGTGGAATAGCTGTATTATATGGTAATGTTGCACCTAATGGCTGTGTAATTAAACAAGGAGCAGTTAATGAAGACATGTTAGAGCATTCAGGTCCATGTAAAGTATTTAACTCAGAAGAAGAATGTGTAGCAGCAATAGAAAATGATGAAATTGTAGATGGCGATGTTGTTGTTATAAGATATGAAGGTCCAAAAGGTGGACCGGGTATGCGTGAAATGTTAAATCCTACAGCAGCAATAATGGGACGTGAACTATTCCATGTAGCTTTAATTACAGATGGAAGATTCTCTGGTGGAAGTAGAGGACCATGTGTAGGACATATATCACCAGAGGCTGCTGAAGGAGGACCTATAGCAGCAATAGAAAATGGTGACATAGTACATATAAATGTTAAAGAAAGAACCATCAAACTCGAATTAAGCGATGAAGAAATAGAAGAAAGATTATCTAAAGTAAAACCAGTAGAAAGAAATCTTAAAGGTTGGTTAAAACAATACCAACAATTAGCAACCTCAGCTGACAAAGGAGCAATACTCAAATAATTATAGAATAATTAACAATTAATTATTCCATAACTTCTATTATTTTAATATCTACATAACAAGGGGGTGAACTTCTGTCAAAAAAGCATAATAACAATAAAAACAATGGTAAAAATAGAAATAAAAACAAAAAGAAAAAGAAAAACACACAAACGAAACAGAAAGATACAAAATATGTTCTAAAAGAGATAACAAGCTATGCTATTATAATAATCGTAGCTGTATTACTGTCCTCACATCTAAGCGTAGTAGTATCAGGAAGTATGGAGCCAGCCTTTTACAGAGGAGATATTGTAGCAACAGAAAATGTTCAAACCTATTATGGAGTACATGAATTTGACCCATATAATGATGTTAAAGTAGGAGATGTTGTAGTATATAACGCTGAATGGTATCCAGAACCAGTTATCCATAGAGTTATAGGTATAGAAGATATTAATGGTTCTAAATATTATCTGATAAAAGGAGATAATAATGATGTTGCAGACCCATACCTAGTAACACCTGATCAGATAAGAGCAAAAGTAATAACAATAAACAATTCACTATTAGTAATACCAAAAATAGGTTATATAACCATATGGTTCAGAGGATTATAATAAAACCATAAAAAATAATTAATAACGTAATTGGAGGATGGACATGTATTCAAAACTAAAGAATGAACTAAATGATAGTATAACAGACGCTTTAAACAAGTTACGAATAAACTATGATGATGAAATTATACTAGAAGAACCACCAAATCCATCAATGGGAGATATGTCATGTAACATTGCATTCTCATTAGCAAGTAAATTAAAAAAATCACCCGTAGAAATAGCAGAAGAAATAAAAGAAAACATAAAACTACCATTATACTTTAATAAAGTAGAAACAAAAGGTCCTTACATAAATTTCTTTATAGATTACACACTATTCACATCAAAGGTGGCAAACTATATAGATAGAAGTTATGGAGAATTACCTGAAAAAAGCGAAAGAATATTATTAGAACACACTTCTGCAAATCCTAATGGACCATTACACGTAGGACACCTTAGAAATGCTATACTAGGTGATTCCCTAAAAAGAGTACTTGAACATGCAGGATACAAAGTAGAAGCTCAGTATTATGTAAATGATATGGGTAGACAAATAGCAATAATTGTATGGGGAATGAATAAATTCAACTTTAAATTAGATGAAGAAAAAAAATCAGACCATGCAATAGGGGAAGTATACTTTAAATGCAACCAAAAACTAGAAGAAAACCCTGAATTTAACGAAGAAATCAATGATATATTACGCAGATACGAAGAAGGAAATGACTCCAAATTATCAGATAAATTCGAATCAGTAGTGGAATATTGTATTGATGGTATAAAAGAAACACTAAAAAGATTAAACATAAAAATCAACCTATTCAAGTGGGAAAGTACATTTCTAAGAAATGGTGATGTTGAAGACGTATTAGAAAAAATACAACCATTTACAATACAAAAAGATATATTATATCTTCCACTGGAAAGATATGGAGTAGATAAAGAATTAGTACTAAGAAGATCAAATGGTACAAGCTTATATGCTACACGGGATTTAGCTTATCATCAATATAAGACTAAAAACAGTGATATATCCTTAGATATACTAGGAGCTGACCATAAACTTGCAGCTAAACAATTAAGCTTAGCACTAGAATTATCAGGTAACAGAGCTCCAGAAGTAGTATTCTATGAATTCATAGATTTACCAGAAGGATCTATGTCAACAAGAAAAGGAGTATTCATATCAGTAGATGAATTCATTGAACAATCAATAAGTCATGCACGTGATGAAATCATTAAACGTGACCTTGATTTAACAGAAAAACAAATAGAGGACGTAGCTGAAAAAATAGGTATAGGCTCTATCAGGTTCTACATTAACCAAATATCACCAGAAAAACCAATAACATTCAAATGGGAAGAAGCATTAAGTTTCGAAAGAGGCTGTGCATCAGTACAATATGCACATGCAAGAGCATGTAAATTACTCTCTAAAACAGATTACTCTGAATTTGATAACGTTAAATGTGACTATGAATTAGAAGACGAAGAAAAAGAATTAGTCAAAGAATTATCTAGGTTCACAGAAATTATCCGTAAATCAGCAGAAGAAAGAAGAGTACATCACCTAGCAGAATATACATTAAGTCTATCAAGAGCATTCAACAAATTCTATAAAACACAACAAGTTATAGGATCAGAACACGAAGCTTTAAGATTAAAACTAGTAGATGCATCCAGAATAACACTTAAAAACTCATTAAAACTACTAGGTATCAAAGCACCTGAATACATGTAAGATAAGAAATTATCTACCTTATTCACCATCACTTCTTTTAATCTTTTTTTAACTATTAATATTTAGAATTTTATAATAAAAAGAGCATTAATATGAATTCATGGATTTATTTAGTTATTGCTGGAATTTGTGAAGTATGTTGGGCTGTTCCATTAAAATTTTCTGATGGTTTTACAAAGATTGTACCCTCTGTATTAACAGTGATATTCTTAATATTAAGTATGGTATTTCTAGAATATTCCTTAAAAGGTATACCATTAGGAACAGAATATGCTTGTTGGACTGCTATTGGTGCAGCTGGAACTGTTATTGTGGGTATGATCTTCCTTAATGAATCAACATCTCCTCTACGATTATTATTTTTATTTCTTATAATTGCAGGAGTAGTTGGTCTTAAACTCACAACAAGCTAAATTAACATTTTTTCTTTTAACTATTTTTTTTACATCAATACTTATTTTTCAAGTGTATTTTTATCTTTATATTAGTTTTCATATACTGAAATTAATATAATAGAAGTTATATAAATATAAATAAATATAAAGATATTTTAAATCTTATTTAGAGATAATTTTTATTGACAAAAATTTCTTATTAATTTTATCACTTAACTATGGAGGAATAATTAAAAATGCGAACGTTGATGATACATTCAGACTATTTACGTTATAAAACTAGAAGTAAAACTAAAATGGCTGAAGATATTGAAGATGAAAAAAGAGCAGCAGGAGTAGACAACGCATTAGTTGCATTTATTGCTGTTGAAAAAGAAGACGAAGAAGATCCAGAATTAATTGTTAAAAAAGCAGTTAAAGAAATATTAAATGTACAAAACAAGGTTAATGCAGAAAATATTGTAGTATACCCATATGCACATTTAAGTTCATCACTCAGTAATCCAGATGTAGCTCAAAAGATTCTTAAAGGAATAGAAGCTGAATTAGTAGATAATAATGAAGCAGTTCTAAGAGTACCATTCGGTTGGTATAAATCATTTGAATTAGCATGTAAAGGACATCCATTATCAGAATTATCCAGAACAATCACAGTAGAACCTGATGAAGATGAAGAAGAAGAATCTAAAGAACCTTCAGAACCATCAAAATTACTTATATTAGAAGAAGATGGACAAATTTATGATGTAGAGGAATATAATTATAAAAATAAAACATTAAGACAATTAGTTGACCATGAAGAAGGTAAAACTAAAGACACAGGTAAACAACCTCCACACGTAAGATTAATGAAAGAAAAAGAATTAGCAAGCAATGAACCATCCGCAGATGTAGGTCATATAAGATGGTATCCTAAAGGAAAATTAGTTAAAGACTTACTTAGTGATTATGTATATCAACTAGTTACAGCAAGAGGAGCAATGCCTGTAGAAACTCCTGTAATGTATGATTTAGCAGACCCTGCTATAAGAGAACATGCAGCTAAATTCGGTGAAAGACAATACAGATTAAAAACAAAACACCGAGAATTAATGTTAAGATTCGCATGTTGTTTCGGTGCATTCAGAATACTAGCAGATTCCTTCTTAACATGGAAAAATCTTCCAGTAGGAATATATGAGTTATCAACATTCAGTTTCAGATTTGAAAGACAAGGAGAAGTTGTTGGACTTAAAAGATTAAGAGCATTTACAATGCCTGACTTCCACAGTGTATGTTTAAATGATGAACATGCAAGACAAGTATTTGCTAAACAGGTTGACATGTGTTCACAGACAGAATCTGATTTAGAAGTACATTATGAAGTTGCATTCCGTGTAACACAGAAATTCTTCGATGATAATGAAGATTGGATTAAACAAGTTGTAAGAGAAAACATTAAGAAACCAGTACTTCTTGAAATTATTCCTAAAATGAAACACTACTGGAACGCTAAAGTAGACTTTGCAGCAATTGATGACCTTGGTAGACCAATTGAAAATCCAACAGTACAAATGGATATTCAAAGTGCTAGAAGATTTGGTATAACTTACCTTGATGAGAATGAAGAACAACAATATCCTACAATATTACACTGCAGTCCTACAGGTAGTATTGAAAGAGTAATTTGTAGTTTATTAGAGAAAACATCCACAGATAAAGGTAAAAAACCATCATTACCATTATGGTTAGCACCTACACAGGTTAGAATTATCCCAGTAACTGATAAACATATGGAATATGCAGAAGAAGTTTACCAGAAAATCAGAGATCTTAATGTCAGAGTAGATATTGATGATACTCAGGAAAGACTTGGTAAGAAAATTAGAAATTCTGGTAAAGAATGGGTCCCTTACACAATCGTTGTTGGAGATAATGAAATAGAAAATAACAGCATTACTGTTAATAGACGTTTAGATGATACTAAAGAGGAAATTAGTATTGAAGATTTAATTAACGAGATTCATTCAAAGACCGAAGGAATGCCATTTAGACAGTTACCTTTACCATACCACGTATCTAAACGTGTAAAATTTGATTAAAATTAATATTTTTTAATATTAATTATTCCTCTTTTTTTTATCTTATTTTTTTGATTCATTTTTTTTGTTATTATATAATTTAATTTTAGTTATAAGTTATAACTTATAATTTATACTATTATAACTTATAAATACTAATATTATCATAACTATTAATAGAATATTAATATTATAGAGGAACTACTAAAAATGACAGAAACAATAACAATATTAAATCAAAAAGGTGGTTGTGGAAAAACAACGACAGCTGTAAACTTAGGAGCTGCATTAGCAGAATTAGGAAAATCAATATTAATAATAGATATGGATCCTCAAGGTAATGCTACGACAAGCGTAGGAATTGAAAAAAATGAATTAGATACAACTATATACACATTACTAACAGGAAAATGCACCTATGAAGAAGCAATAATGGAGACAAACACACCAAACCTATTTATTATACCAAGTAATATTTCATTAAGTGGAGCAGAAATAGAATTAAGTAAAGAAATAGGATTTCAATCAATACTAGAAGAAAAATTAAGTAGTCAGGAAATCGCCTTTGATTATATATTCATAGATGCACCTCCATCACTAGGTATATTAACATTAAATTCATTAGTAGCATCAGATAGTATTATAATACCAATACAAGCAGAATTCTATGCATTAGAAGGAATGGCAGACTTACTTGAAACAATAAAATTAGTAGAAACTAGATTAAAAAGTCCATGTCCAATAAAAGGAATATTGATAACATTATATGATCCAAGAACTAAATTAGCAAAAGACGTGTCAAAAAATGTTAAAGACTTCTTCAAAGATTCAGAGTATATCTTTAAAGAAAAAATACCACGTAATGTTAAATTAGCAGAAGCACCAAGCTTTGGTCAACCATGCATAACTTATGATCCTGATTCAAAAGGTGCAAAGGCATATAGAAAATTAGCAAAAGAATTTATTAAATTAGAAGGTGAAGAATAATATGACTGATAATGTACTGGGAAAAGGATTAGATGCACTGATAAAAAAACCTGCAAAAGAATCAAAACCAAGAAAGTCAAAAAAATCTAGCAATAAACGACAATCCTCTGAAAATATTAGGGACAATAGATTTTTAACATTATCTGATGATAAGTTAAATGAAATAAAAGAAGAAGTTGAAAAAAATCCTAGAATAAGTTTATGGTCTCCAAAATCAGCTGCATGTTTAAGATATCTTAAAAAAACAACACCTGAATTTAGTATTAGTAGTGAAGCTTCACTAATTTTAGAGGAAGCAATTGCGGATAAGTATCCCGAAATCTGGAAGTTATTTGAGGATTTATAATAATTCAAGCATATTAGTAGTGTATAGTGGTTAAACTATACAATTTCAATCTATTTTTTTTATATCAAGGTACTTTGATATGACCCACCAACTTTTACAAATATTTTGCATTTTTTAATATTAGCTCCTAGTTGTTGTAATTGTTTTAGGCTCGTGATTTTTTTGTTTTCTTTTTGTAGGTGTGTTATTCTTCGTGCTGATTTTAATCCTATGCCTGGTACTCTGATTAATTCTTTATATTTTGCCGTGTTAACATCTATTGGATAGTCCTCCATGTGTTGTAATGCTATTGTGTATTTTGGGTCATTTGTAAGTTCTAGGTTTCCATTGTCATCTAGTATTATGTCATCTTTGTTATAATTGTATTTTGTGAATAGGTATTCTGCCTGATATAATCTTCCTGTTCTTCGAGGGTCGCCTGCTTCATGGTTTTCTAGTGGTGTTCCTTCAAGAGGTTTGAAGTTACTGAAGTAATTATACAGCACATCATACTTCTGTGTTAGGTGGTAAACCTGTTTTAAAATATCTTCATCAGTTTCCTCATTAGCTCCTACAATAATCTGTGTGGTATGTCCACTACTTGCCAGATTATGATTTCTTCTATGAAGATTATCAATCCAGTCAAGTCTTTTCAAAATATCTTTATCATAATTTTTAGTACTGCTAAGGTCACTTAATCCATCCCTGGTTGCTGCTTCAATATTAATACTAACTCTATCTGCTAATTGCATAGCATATTTAATATGGTCTTTACTAGCACCAGGAATAATTTTTAAATGAACATAGCCCTTATATGAATATTTGTTACGTAGTAAGCTAACTGCTTCAATCATTTCCTCCATGGTAGTATCAGCATCTTTTATTATACCAGAACTAAGGAAAAGACCTTCAACAGTACCATTCTCATAATATTTCATATATATACGTGCAAGAGCTTCTGGACTAAGACGAGCACGCTGATATTTATGATTCATACAATTAGTACAATAAGCACAATCATTATTACACTGATTTGTTAATAATACTTTGAATAAAGGTACATCCATATTTCCGGCTTTTGCATGATAAATACCGTCTTTAATCTTATCTGTTTCTTTAAGAACATTATCCACATTATAATTAACATAATTACAACGGTCATAATATGCCGCATCAGATAATACCTGTAAATCTTTATATGTGCTCATCAAAATCCCTCCAATATTTATTAGTATTTAATTAATATAAGGATATCTAATAAATAAATTTTTATATTATATAATAGAAAATATGAATAAATAGTATAAACTATACAATAAGTAGGTTTATTATTAATATAAGGAGGTTATAACAATGGATTGGTTACTGATAATTATTGTAATTATAATTATTGCAATTATATTATTACTAGTAAAATACTACAATGATTTAGTAAATGGTAAAAACAGAGTGTCTAATGCATGGAGTCAAATAGATGTACAGCTACAAAGACGTAATGATTTAATACCAAACATTGTAGAAACAGTTAAAGGATATGCAAGCCATGAGAAATCAACATTTGAACAAATTACTCAGGCAAGATCAAACATGGCACATGCTTCAAGTGTTAAAGAAGTAGCTGAAGCAGATAATATGCTAACAGATGCATTAAAATCTTTATTTGCAGTAGCAGAAGCATATCCTGATCTAAAAGCTAACCAGAATTTCCTAGAATTACAACAAGAATTATCTGATACAGAAGACAAGATATCCTATGCAAGACAATTCTATAATGACACCGTACTAAAATATAATAACCTATGTCAACAATTCCCAAGTAATATAGTAGCAAGTATATTCCATTTTGAAGAATCAGAATTCTTTGAAGCACAGGAAGGAACTCGTGCAGCACCAAATATAAAATTCTAATTCCAGAATTTCTCTTTTTTTATTTTTTTTATATTATTTTCTAATTAATTAAAATTATTTTTTATTCATATAATGTAAGTTTGTCATAAATATCTAAACTATATCTCACTCATAATCTACTTTTATTTTATCAACAACAAGTTTAAAAGACAAATAAATATATTACATAATAAAGAGAAACTATTAACAATTTTTAATAAATTATGAGGTATATACTATGAAAAGATTAAAAACAAGTAGTCTTAGAAAGTTTCTAATTCTAGTCATGGTAATAACACTTTTATGTATACCTTTTTCATTTGCTGAAGAGGGTAGCTACAATTTAGGAAATGTGGAAAAACATATCACAATCCAAGATAACGGAGCAACACAAATAGCAGAGGATGTAACATATAAGATTAGTGGAACTGTAAATGGTGTTTATCGTGATGTGACAATAAGTGGTAATCAGAGTATAGATAATATATCTGTAGAAACTCCAGGGTACTATAATACAGTGGAAGTAATAAATTCATCTAATAATGTACAGATAAAGGTATGGTTATATAAAGATGAAGCTAAAACACAAAAAGTGTCTGATGAGGATGTACGTATAATATATCATTATAACTTCAATAAAGGAGTAAAAATATACAATGATATTGCTGAATACCAGTACATGGCATGGGGTTCCGGATGGGATTCTAGTGTAGATAATTTAACAACTTATATCCAGTTACCTGGAAGTCATAATGAAGTGGAATTATGGAATAATCCTCCAAGTGATGTTAAAGAAAGCACATGGACCTCTGATAATACACTTAAAACTGTATATAATCATTTAGACTCAGGACAAAATACTGAAATAAGAATGTTAATACCAAAATCATATTTCAACAGTACTGAAAATGCTGATGTAATAAATAAAGATGCAAAAACTATTATAGAACAAGATCAACAAGATTATGCAAATAGTATCCAATTCCAGGATAATATGTGTTATGTACTTGAAATAATATTTGTAATATTATTATTTGTACCAGTAGGAGTCTATTATAAGTATGGCCGGGAGCCTAAAATAGATTATAAGGCAGATTATGAAAGCCAATTACCTACAAATGATTCAGCCGTATTTGTAAATGCTATGATAGGTAAGCCTATAGGAACTTCAGATTTAAATGGATTTCAAGCCACTCTATTAGATTTAATAGATAAAAAATACTATAAAGTAATTGTTGGTAATGATAATGATATGATTATTAAGAGGAAAGACAAAGATCAATCATCTCTTAAACAATATGAAAAAGATATTATCAAATACTTAAAACGATATGAAGATAAAAAAGGTAATATTTCATTAAAAAGTATATCTGAGGGCGATAGAGGAGAATTTTCACAATTCATGGATGCATGGGAAATAGATGTTAATAAAGAAGTAACATCAGCAAGAGTAAAAGAATTATTTGATGATACAGGTGATTCTATAATGAACTTAATATCTCTTGTTTCAATAATTATTGCAATATTAGGAATAATAATTCTCTTCGTATTTATTGATTCTTCATCACAATTATCAAATGTTTTCATATTAGGAGTATTAGTGCTTATAGAATCAGTACTAATATTATTATCTGATTCAAATGGAATTATGGGAAGATGGACGCCTGAAGGAAAAGAATTTAATGATAAATGGGAAAATTTCAAGAAATATCTTAAAGATTATAGTTTAATTAAAGAATATCCTCCAGAATCAGTGCAAGTCTGGGGAAGATACTTAGTATATGCAACAGCACTAGGATGTGCTGATGAAGTAAATAAAAACATGAAAAAATACTTCAAAGAATATAACGTATCAGAGGAGTACTATTCTGACTATGATACATTATACTTCTCATATTATGGTGGATGGGCTATAATGTATTCATCATTTAATACATTAAACACGCCGGAAACTGATACTGACCCTGGTTCCTTTGGAGACATTGGAGATATCGGATCTGGTGGATTTGGTGGAGGTGGAGGTGGAGTATTCTAGTACTCTACCAAATACCCTTACTTTTTTTTTAAAAATAGTATTTATTTAATTATTATATCTGCTTTATGACTACAATTAGGACAAGCACATTGGCTTGTAACATAACTTTTAATATCATACCCGTTTCTTTCTACTAATACGTGTCTACAATGTTTACAATATGTATTATCCTTATATGATGGTGATACATTTCCTGGATAAACATATTTAATTCCCAGATACTGGGCTAAATCACAGGCTTTAGATATTGTTCTTTCAGGTGTGGCTTCAACATCCATTAATTTAAAGTTAGGATAAAATCTTGTGAAATGAAGAGGAATGTCTTTAGAAGTGTTTCCCACAAAATTAATAATATTTCTCATATCTTCGGTAGTGTCATTATATCCTGGAATTAAAAGATTTGTTAATTCTACATGTACATCATGTTTGACGTAATATTTAACAGAGTTTAAAACAGGATCAACTAGACCAGAGCAAACCTCTCTATAAAAATCATTACTCATACTTTTTATATCAATATTTACAGCATCAACATATTTAACTAAATCTGCAAGTGTTTCCTCACTAGTATAACCATTAGAAACAACTATTGTTTTAATGTTATATTGTTTTGCTACTTTAGCAGTACTTATAATCCATTTTGGATGAATTGTTGGTTCATTATATGTCCAGGATATGCTTTCAAGATTATTTTCTATTGCCTGATTAACAATATCCTCTGGAGTGTATGTTGTTGTAGGAACAAGAATACTTTGCTCTGGCTGGGCTATTGTATGATTTTGACAATTTAAACATTTTAAGTTACATCCAAGAGTACCAATTGATAAAGTAAATGTACCTGGAAGAAAGTGATATAATGGTTTTTTTTCTATCGGATCAATAGCTACTGCAGTAGTATATATCGCATCCTCAGAATCATATATGGGAGTTTGTTGACATATTGAGTTACCATCGAAACTACAATGATTTGGGCAAATATTACATCTATTCATTTAATCATCCTTTAAATGTTCATAACCTTTTATCTTTATTTCTTTAAGACAATCATCTTCTAGTATAGTTATTAATTTACTATTATTTACTCTACCTATAACAGTTACATCCACTAATTTTTCACGATATTGTTCATATTCTTCTGAATCTAGTGTTAATAGTAATTCAAATTCTTCTCCAAAATGTAATAAGTAATCATTCAATGGTTTATTATTACAATCAGCTATTTTTTGGATATATTTGTTATAAGGTAGCTTATTTTTAATTATTTGGAATCCTAAATGGTTATTTTTTTCTTGCAAGTGTTTTAGTTCTATTGCTAAACCATCAGTTATGTCTGTAATACTTGTAACAAGTTCAGGGTGTTTTTGTAGGAATTTTGATGTTTTAAGTGGAAGATTTGGTTCAAGAATACTATTTATGATATTTTTTCTTTCATTATCTGGTATGTCTATGATTTCATTACTATTTAGGATGTCTAGTGCTGCTGCTGGAGTTCCAAGTTGTCCAGTTACAGCTATTAAATTGTCTTCTTGTATATTACTTTGTAATTTAATGTTTTTATTTATTTGCCCAGTTGTTGTCCCTGTTAATATAATTTCATCATTCTCATTTAGGTCTCCACCAATAAGAGTGATATTATATTCACTGCATTTATCTAATATACCTTCTACTAGTTCATTGAATTCATTGACTAGCATTGTTGGTGGTAATGCCATAGATACTAGTATAGATTCGGGTTTTGCATTCATTGCTAAGATATCACTAACGTTTACAGTCACTACTTTTTCGCCCATCTGGTAATATGTCATCTGTTTAGGAAAATGGGTATGTTGTATTAGCATATCTGTGGATAGTACTGTGTATTTCTGCTTATTTTCTTGTATAGCCGCGTCATCATGATAACTTTCTATTATTCTTTCATCTTTAACTGTTAGTTTTTCATCTCTTTTTTCAAGAAGTATTTTTATTAATTTTCTTTCTCCTAGTTCTGATATTTTCATAATTATCATGTATTATAATTATTTTTAGTTTAAAAAAAAGATTCTTTACTATTAATTTAATAAAAAAAAGATTTATGGAGGAGATTGAGTTATTATTTTATAAATGTTCATTCACTCTACTTGCAACGATATCTACTATTAAATCATCAGCGCCGAGAGGTTTTGTATATATTATTTCTCCATCAAACTCTACGTGTTGTGGTTCTTCATCATGATGATGGTGATGATGTCCGTGTTCATGTCCGTGTTCGTGGTCATGATGGTGTTCTTCGTTTGTTTCTTCTATTTCTGGTTCAAGACCTAATATTTTAGGTATGTCACGTTTAGTATGCATTCCATCAGCTAAAAATACAGGTGTTACAATAATTCTATCTACTCCTGTTTCTTTTAGTTTGTTGAATGCTGTTGGTATGTTTGGTTCTGCTAGTTCCATGAATCCTACTTCTACGTTATATTCAGGATTTTTTTCTGAATATTTTTCTGCGATTTTGTTAACTACTTCTTTGTTGTAGGGTAGTCTGCTTCCATGGCCTATTAGTAGTATTCCTGTATTATTCTTTGAGTTTGAATTTGTATCCATATGATATAACTCCATCTTTGCCTTCTTCTTTTATTTTTCTAAATACAACTTCTACTTCGTCACCTATGTGTAAATCGTTTAAATCACAATCTACTATTTGTGCTGTTATTTTTGCACCTTCATCTAGTTCTATAATTCCTACTGCGTATGGGGAATTATTTTTAAAGTCATCTGTTGCGCTGTGTATTATAGAATAAGTGTATATTTTTCCTGTTCCTTTAAATTGGATGTCTTCTATTTCACCATGGCTTCTACAGTTTGGACATACTACTTTTTTTGGGAAAAAAGTACATCCACACTTGTTACACTTTGTTCCTATTAAATTATATCTCTGATCGCTATGACGCCATCCTTTTATAATATCACTCATATATTAAATCCTCCCTTAAAATTGATATTAGTTATCTTAATAATTATATATTTATTTACTATCTATTTATTTTTAATCATTTAAAAACTTACCTTATATTAGTATTATTAACATAATTTTTTAAAAAAGAAAAGAATAAATTATACAATTTTTTATTAATCAAGAAATTATTTATAAATTTTCCTGTATACGTTGGGTGATGAGATTTGCTATACCGTCATCAGGACCTATTGGTTCAAGATAAATTAGTTCACCAGTAAATGCAGATGATTCTGACTTTATAATCTCGTTATTATCTGATGATTCAATATTAACATTATCTGGTTCTGAACCTTTAGCACAAAATTTTAATAATGTTGGTATATCTGCTTTTGTATGCATTCCATCTGCTAAAAAGACGGGCTGTACTATTATTCTATTTACTCCTGTTTCTTTTAGTTTATTAAATGCCTGTGAGATACTAGGTTCACATAATTCCATGTATCCTACTTCTATATTATAATTAGGCATAATTTCGGAATATTTTTCTGCTATTTTATCAATTACTTCTTTGTTATAAGGTAATCTGCTACCATGTCCAATTAATAAAATTCCAGAGTCCTGTTTTTTGTCGTTCATATTATCTTTTCACCCACAACTTCATTTAATTTGGTGATATTTTGTTTTGGATGAGGATATAAATATTTGTCAACTCTTTCCTTAATAATGTTGACTATAATATCATCAGGTCCTAAAGGGTTTAGATATATGATTTCTCCATCAAAATCTACTGGTATTATTTCCCGTTTTTTAGTTTTTCTTATTTTTTTATTATTTTCTATACCTTCTATTATAGGTATTTCAGTGTCTAATGGTTTGAGTCCTAATTGTTTTCTTATATCTACTCTTGTATGTATTCCATCTGCTAAGAATACTGGTTGTACTATTATTTTAGTTATTCCTGTTTTCTTTAGGTTATTGACAGCCTGAGATATAGTAGGCTGAGTAAATTGCATGAATCCAACTTCAATTGTGTATTCTGGTAGATTCTTCTCTATTTTTTCAGATAATGTATCTAATAATTCTTTATTGTAAGGTAGGCTACTTCCATGACCTACTAAAAGTATTCCTGTTTTTTCATTTTTTGTATTCATGGTGGTTTCCCCATAATAATAGTATTACTAATATGTATTGTTGTTATTAATTTGTTAAACAAAATATTTAAAACTATTTAATACTTTTTTTAGGAAAAAGGGGTAATTAGTAATAACTTTACTCTATCTAAATTTTCATTGATTCTTCGTCTTATTGAAATTTCTGGTAAATATATTAAATAATACTAAATTTAGAGTATTAATATAAATAAAATAAATATGAACAATGATTTAATGAATAATATAAAAGATGAAAAATATAATATTAATTAAAATAAGATGAGATTAAAGAGATACTATAAATAGGTATAAATCATATTATTAATTAGTAAACTAATTTAGGAAATCTAAACTACTAATAGGAGTTGATTTATATGGATAAAATAATTCATTATTCAATAATAGATATGTTATCACAAAATAATGAAATATCAGTATCAATAAGAATAACTACGAAAGGATTTCCTGTTGAGGAGAAATTAGAGTATCATAATGCAGGAAAATGGTCTGAGGATATATCTGCAATAAGTAGAGTATATAATGATACCCAAATACAAGAACAATGGGGTAATTTCCAATCAAGATTACTATCATTTTTGGATGATGGTAATATGAGAGTTATCTTAGATATAATGGGAGCATCTGACGAATATTACTCAGAGAAATATAAACTCAAGGTAATAGTAAACTCTTTAGATATTTCTTAAAAATATTAAATTCTTTTTTTTAACTCTTTCCAAAAAACATAACATTCAATACTAATTTTACAATATAATACACATATTAATATAAATATTATAAAATAAACATATATTCATTGTAATATTTTTTAGAATAATGTGAAGATTATATAAAATATGAAAATACTTGAAGATAATAATGGATATATAACAAGTATGATTCTACTAATGTTGCTTCTAATAATCATACTTCTACTAATAATAACTATTGATGAGCAAAGCTATTATATAAACAACACAGCAGAAACCATAGAATCAAATAAACTAACAAGTGTAACAAATGATTTTCAAGAAGAAATACCGCAAATTACAAAACAAACACTATCAGACATAACAAGACAAACAGTAAAAGATGATAAACCACTAACAAATAGTAGAACAACAATAAAAAATAAAATACAAGAAGAAATAGACAATAAGGAAATAGATTACAAGAAAAAAACAGGATGCAATATAAACTGTGAAATAAACAACCTAAATCCATCTGAGAATCCATTTCAAATAGAAATAGAATACACAATAAAAACAACATACAATAACAAGTCAACTGTAAAAATAACAAAACAAGAACATGTTCCACTAACAGACTCACAGTACCCTGTATATGATCCACTACCAACACTGAAAACAGGAATCAAACCCACAAATAATAATATACACTATGGAAAGCAATTACAGGAGATAATTAATACAAATAATAGTCAAGTATACGATAATGCAACACAGGGGTACATTATACGAGAATGTCCATATCAGGAATATGAAAAACATGGACATAACAACACAACCATAATGGATTGTATAACTAATCATTATTATCATAAAAGCCATGATGGACTATGTATATTCTGCAGACTAGAAAATAAAACAGCCTGTAAGGATATGGGACTTGAAACATTCATATTACCAACAAAAAATGTAACAAGTGCACCGGTATCTGTAGATCATGTATTACTAAACACAACACCGAACAGCCAATATCATGGTAATAGGATAGTAATAAATAATACAATGGTAATCTATCTTGACGATGGACATAAAACTAAATATGGATTATGAATTCAAAGGGACAACTAATAATAACAGATTTGATGTTATATTTAATATTATTAACGATAATTCTGGGAATAATAATATATACGATAGATAATATTAATGATAACCAGGTTTCATCATTAAATAATCATGAAACTGACCAGATACTAACTGATACATTAAATACTATTATAAAAACAGAGGGAACACCACATAATTGGGAAAATGAAAGCCTTAATAATATAAAAATAATTGGATTGAGAAAAAATAGCACTTCCTCAATGATAAGTTATGATAAACTAATGAAACTAAAAAGTAATAATCAATTATTAAGTAATCTTCTACCTACGGGTACAAATTATGAATTAAGTATTCATCCAAAAAATAATCCAAATCATAATACAATAATCGCAACAAGAGGTAGTGTAAGTATTGATAGAAATGTATATTCGATGGAAGCACCTGTAATAATTGATTATGGATATGATATATCAAGTATATATAATCATAACTACTCAAATACATGTCCATTACATCATGAAAAAGATAATAAAGAATGGTCATGCAAAGCATTTAACATTAATAAATCAACACTAAACAAAGGAACGTACTATATTATAGTAGACAAGGACACAGACTATATATTAACAAATACATACAATGAAACAATAACTGGAAAAACAGAAGAGAACATAACAGAAATAAACCAAAAACTAGAACAACTAATACGAAAGGACAACGACACAATATACATCCATATAAACAGTGACAAAAAACAAATCTACCTAGCATATGATACAAATAATAGAAAGAATTATTTAAATTCTATTAAAAACCCTCAAATATACATATTAACATTAAAAATATCTACATAGGAATGATAAAACATGAAAAATCAGAAAGTTAAAGATGCATTTAACAAGGGATCAGAAGAATATGATAATTACAGAAAACATGCAATACCCTACATGGATATATTCTACCAAACAGCAATAGACCAAACAAAAGGATACAACCAACCGGAAATACTAGATTTAGGGGCAGGAACAGGAATATTAACCGAGATGATACATAAACAATATCCGAAAAGTAACATCACACTAATAGACATGTCCAATGAAATGTTGGAAAAAGCAAAAAAGAAATTCAGTAACAAAAATAACTTCAAATACATAGAAGCAGATTATACCACCTATGAGTTCCCACAGAAATATGATATAATAATATCCTCATTATCAATACATCACTTAACAGATAATGAAAAACAAAAGTTATATCAAAAAATATATGATAATCTCAAAGAAAACGGAATATTTGTAAATGCAGACCAAGTACGTGGAATGACATCATTAACTGAGAAATTATATAAACAACAAGATGAACAATACCTTAACAAACAAGACATGCCTGAAAAAGAAAAACAAGTACTAAGAAATAGAAGAAAATTAGACCAGCCAGCAACATTACAAGATACAATTAATTGGTATGAGAGTATAGGATACCGAGATGTAGATGTATTTTTTAAATATTACCGATATTTTGTGATACGTGGACAAAAGTAGATATTATAACAATTTTTATCATATAACTAACTGTAATTCTTTTAAAATTATTCATCTTTTTATACCATGGTTAATATAAGTAATAATGATGATTAGATGAAGAAAATGATGTTTAAAAGTCTTATTAATGTTAATTTGTATAAAATAAACTTTAAAGAATTATTAAAAAATTATACAATTTTAGTTATTGGATTATTCATAATGTCATTTGGAGTTGCACTCTCTGTAAAATCAGATTTGGGAACAACTCCTATATCTTGTATACCTAACGTTCTTAGCTTTGCATGTCCATTATCATTAGGAACAATAACAGTTATTTTTAACATGCTCCTAATAGCAATACAGATAATTTTACTAAGATCAAGATTCCAAAGAATACAGTTAATGCAAATAGTAGTAACCACAATATTCGGATACTTCATAGACTACGCATTAGGCATATTGACCTTTTTAACACCAACAACAGAATTAGATAAATGGATAATATGTATAATAAGTTGTTTTGTAATAGCAGTAGGTGTATTCCTGGAAGTAAACTCTAAAGCAGTAGTACTGCCAGGAGAAGGAGTATCATTAGCAGTAAAACAAGTAACAAACATAGAATTTGGTAAAATAAAAACAATGTTTGACACAAGTAACGTTGTAATAGGTATAATATTGTCACTAGTACTATTTGGAACATTCAAAGGAATTGGTTTAGGAACCATATTAGCAGGAATAGTAGTAGGATATATAGTAAGATTCTACAGAAATATAGTAGTAAAATTATTAAACAAAATGGGCTATACAAAAAAAGAAGAATAATAAGTTAGTTATTTGAATGATTTTATAATATAATCCAAAATAATCTATCTATTCTATTTTTTTAGCAGTGATTAATGTAATATCTTCAAAGAATTGATGTTCACTAGCACTAATTTTAGCATTAAAACCATGATTATTAAGATATTCAATTGTTTTATCATTATTGCTTAGTGATGATTGAATTAATTGTACACGACCATTATTTTTAAGATATTCACCGACTTGTTCTATGAATTTATCAATAACCTGTCTGCCATCAAGACCGCCATCCCATGCTTTACTATAGTCATCAGATGAATCATGTTCTTCCTCGGTCACTGGTAGATAAGGTGTATTAAATAGGATTAAATCATATTTAACATCAATATTTTCAAATAAATCACTTTCAAAAACATTAATATTACTTCTATTATTAAGTTCAATGTTTTTTTCTGCACATTTAACTGCATGAGGATTAATATCAACACAAGTAACATTCTTTGCAGTATATGATGCGGCAATACTAACAATACCTGTACCAGTACCAATTTCTAGTACTTCATCATCCTCTTTAACTTCAAGATTATCTATTAATAGAAAGGTGTCTTCTGCAGGAGGGTATACTTCATCACATTCTGTGTATTCTATATTATTGTATTTCATAATATTGCCTCTAACTTCTTACTTAATACTAAAATTTCTTCTGGTGTTAAAGTAAATACTTTTCTTTCGAGTATTTCATCGTCAACATCATTTAACTTCTTCTTAAGCTCTTTTTTATCACTTTTAAGTTCATGAGCGGATTGTATTAATGCTTTTTTTACCTTCTTATTTCTATGTTGGAATAATGCACGTGTTGTGTCCTCAAATATTTTTGTAGGTTCTTCACAATTCTGTGGTATTAATTCAATAATTGCACTTTTAACTTTAGGCTGTGGTATGAATGCATTTGGTGGAACAATATCAATAATATGGATATCTGCCCTGAAATATAATGCAACAGTTAATCTGGAATATTCTTTTGTCCCAGGCTTTGCCTGCATTCTTTCAGCAAATTCTAATTGATACATTAGAATAGCCTTTTTAAAAGGATATTTAAGTAGTTTAAATGTTACAGGTGATGATATTTGATATGGTAAGTTTGATACTACTTTATCAAATGAAGGATATTCTATTTTCAGTGCATCCTCATTTATAACCTCAATATTTTCAATATTTTCATCTTTTATCCTTTGTTTCAAAACTTTTACTATATTTGAATCTTTTTCTATTGCTATTACTTTTCCAGCTTTTTTTGCCATAGGTATTGTTAATGTTCCTATTCCTGCACCTATTTCCAGTATCGTTTCATCTGGCTGTATATTAGCATTTTCTAGAATTAAATTTAATTTATTATTATCAATTAAATAGTTTTGACTCTTATTTTTATCTAATCGGAGGTTATATTTGTCTAGTATTTGTTTTGTATTGTTTAACATGCTAGTTATCCTTAAAATCTAAATTAAATTTCATAATGTTTAAAAAAATAGATAAAATATTTATTTATAGATATTTCTTGTTATTTGATGGTGGGTATTGTTTTTTGAAAGAATTTAAGTAGGGAAAAAGGTTGAGGAATTTACCTGTACTGATCAAGTAAATCTAGTATTTTTTCTAGTGTATCAGTATCGAAGTTTCCTCTTTCTTTTGCGAATATTAATCTGAGGTCATCAAGATCTTCAGGCATTAAATCCACTACTTTAACTGCTTGCACTGGTGTAAGGTATTCTTCTAATTTACCTCTTAGTTCTGCTGCATCTTCTGCGCTTAGTAGTGCAAACTTATTGACATAATCAATAGTTAAATTCTGTTCATATGTAAATTGGTGGCCATCGACTTCATTATTCTCGTCAGCTTTTTCTTCTACTTTTTTCATTAGAATTTCTCTTGCTTCGGATATTGTTACTGGTTGGGTATCAATGACTTTCTTTCCAATCATCATAATCACTCTTGTAATTTAAGATGTTCTGGTCTTACGATTAATTCTTTAGGTTTGTTACCATCTTTAATTGCTACAAGGTATGCTTTTCCTTTTTGTCCAACGATTTCTCCAGTTTTTCCGTGGAATCGTGGATGAGGTTGTCCTCTGTGGATACTTGAATCAACTATTATGTGTACTTTTTGTCCTTTTTCGAATACTTGTATTTTTCTGGATATTGGGTTAGCTCGTTTTGGTCTGATACTTCTTTTAAGTTTGTATCTTGATCGACTTTTAAATCCTTTTGATTTTCTCATCTATATCATCTCGATTTTGTTAATAGAATAATTTTATAGGTTTTACATGTGATTAGGTTTTTATCACGATATTATAGGTTTATTTTTAGTCTTAGGTTTTGACTATACTTAATCTGTGTATTCTTTTTTATTTAGAATACTAGATTTTATATTATCCGTAATAAGTTATTATTCTCAGTAATTTCTTTAGAGCTAATGAAAGAAATTAATTATATTACATAGTCTCTTTTATTTTAATTGTTTATTTAATGATTTAATCTATATTTATTTGTTTTAGGTTTTGATTTTATAGATTATATCATTATACTATTAAAGAGTATACTATGTTTTATTATTGTGTAATATATATTAATTTTATAGTTTATAAGTATAACCCCTCAAGAGCACATGTTTTAAAAAAAGTATAAGGTAAGATTATATCTAAGGTATATGTACCTTTAAAACGTCTAATTGACTACATATTGCTTCATTATTAGTAATTTTTGATATATTAGGCTGTGTACGTCCATTATCACCAGAAATTAATTCTTTAATATATAATCCACCCTGACAATTAATTATTAAACGTAATTGTTTACTATTAATACGTTCAGCACTAATACTATTTATTTTACGGGTTCTGATAAGGTCTGCTCTTCTATGTTCTACACGAACAGGTGTTCTTTGTTCGATTACGTCAAGTTTTTCAATTTCTTCAATATCTTTACTTGTAACACCATTCTTAAAGGTAGCTATTGCAGAGTATATCTTGTAGCTTTCCACGGAACTATTCTTAATAGCAGCTCTTCTATCCTTGCTAACAAATTTTAAGTCATTAATCTCTATTTTACCATCACTATGGCTATTAACAACACGTCTTAGGAATTTAAGATCAATATCTCTTTTGAATGGATGTTTTACTTCAATAACAAAAGGTCTACCTTCACCTAGCATTAACACGTCAATATCTTCACGTCCTGATCCGTGAAATTTAGTGCTGCTTCCACGTGTCATTTTAAGTAAATCTTTTGCAATTAAATCCTCTACAGTATCCTTGTATTGTTTTCCTGTATAATCACAGGCTTCACATCCCTTTCCCTTACATACTGTACAAGGCCATTTTGTTTGTGGTATTCCACGTACTAATTTACGGTATTTTCCTTCTATAAATAGAGGATTAGAATCTATAAATATGTTTATATTACGTAGTTCATAATAGGGGTTATGTTTATATGGTTTTTTTCTTATCTTAACCATTATAACAACTTCAGGATTCTTATAATCAAGAGTTTTTCCTAATTTCTTCGTAATCATCTCATTGAGGTCACGTTTTATCTGATGTTTAAGATCATTATTTCCATGATATCCTGTCATCTTTCTTATTCTATTTTCATTTTGAGTTATTGTTTTATTAGATATCTGGCAAGCTACTAAAAACGTGTTAAACTCAATATTTAATAATTTAATCTTATTGTTAACGAGATTAAATAATTTATCTTCATGTAATAGGATATTACCACATATACTACATTTCTGGGAGGAAGTGATAGTTGGTATCTTTGATTTTTTTCTTTCCTCTGGATTTCTATATATTCTTGATAAGCATTGTGGACAAAGAGCACACTCATCTAATTTATTTATAGGTTTATCTTTATTAGTCATCTAATATTCCCTTATATAATTGTATTTTTTTCTATTAATGTTTTCTATTAAATTCTTATATATTTAATATCTAATAAATATAAAATAACGAAATATTTTAGATGGTTAATGTCATGTCATATGAAAACGTTAAGGATGAACTGGATAGCATTAAGCTTGAAGAAGCAAAGCAAATTATAATAGAGAATAATCTCTTTGACGAGGAGTATTATAAAAGAAATTATCCAGAGATAGCCGAACAGACAGACAATCTATTGGAATATTATCTACTTGTTGGTTATAAGCAAAGTACTAATCCATCTAAATTCTTTGATAATGATAAATATCTAAATACTCATAAGGGATTACTTGAAAATGAAATTAATCCACTAGTATATCATGTTTTATATGATAAGACATTACAGAATAAAACAATAGTTTCAAAGAGTAAAAAGTTATCTGAAAATATAAAATCAATCAATGAATTAAACAGACAATTAACACAGGAAAGTTTTGATATAAACAGGAAAATAAAGTTAATTAATGAAAAAAACAAGATATTAACTGAAAATTTAGTAAACAAAGAACGTACAGGAATAATTTATGAAGATGCAATAGATAATAAACTCCATAAAACCAAGGATGAACTAACAGATGATGATATAAAAACAGCCTTAAAAGTAATCAAGAATAATGATTTATTTGATGAAGAGTATTATAACAATAAATATCCGTGGGTAGCAGAGCAAACTAGTAATTTATTAGAACATTATCTTAAAGAAGGATATAAAAAGGGAATGAATCCATCAGAATCCTTTGATAATGATTATTATCTTTCCTATCCTGATGTTAAAAAAAGTAATATGAATCCATTGATATATTACGCATTATATGATATTTATAAGGGTAGACGAACAACTAATAAGATGACATCGGAGGATATAGAAAGCGCAGTAAGATTAATCAATGAAAATGATTTATTTGATGAGAAGTACTATTATAAGCAATATCCTCAGCTTCAAAAAACCAGTCTTGACCCTCTCGGGCATTATCTTAAAGAAGGATATAAATTAAACTTAAATCCTACAAAGACGTTCAACACATATTATTATAAGCAAAAATATCTAAAAAATGAAGATATAAACCCTTTAATACATTATGCAAACATTGGAATGAAAAATAATTATAATACACATAGGGAATATTCAGATGAAGATATGGAGGATTGTATTAATACAATATATAACTCAAACACTTTTGATGATGAATATTATATGCAACAAAATAGGGACATTAAAGGATCAACAAAAGAACTTATAAAACATTATGTTACAATTGGTGCAGATGAGGGAAAAAATCCAAATGAACATTTTGATACAAGATACTATACAAGTGAATATCCAGAATCATTATGTGATATAAATCCATATTATAACTATTTAACTGTAGGAAAACAAGAAGGACGTTCTCCGATAATAACAAAAGAAATTATAGAGCAAGAAGATAAGATTAAAGAAAAATATGAACATATGGCAGAGGTAATAGAACAATCAGACCTGTTTGATGAAAAATACTACTTAAATAAGTATCCTGATGTAAAATATTGTCTTGAAACACCAGCATATCATTATGTGTCAAGAGGATATAAAGAGGGTAAAAATCCTTCAAGCTACTTTGACAATAACTATTATCTTTATAAATATGATAATTTAGATAATCCTACAATAAATCCATTATATCACTATATAACAGTAGGACAAGATAAAAATAACACATGTAAGTACTTTTTGAGGGATATTGATAAACAAAATTATAAAGAATTAATTGATGAAGATGTTCTATCAAAAGAATATACTATTTACGGTACTGATGCACCAAGCGTATCAATATTAATATTAAATCGTAATGGAGAAGATTACCTAACAAAACTACTAAACTCCCTAATAGAATTCACTGATTACCCAAATTACGAGATAATAATCATAGATAATGACTCAGTAGATAACTCACTAAAAATAATAGACAAATACACAGAAGTATTACCAATAAGAATACATAAGAATCAACTAAACAAGAGTTACTCAGAGGCATACAATGAAGTAGTAAAACAAGCAAAAGGTGATTACCTGGTATTCATGGATAATGACATTGAATTACTAGATGGATGGTTAAATCATCTAATGGATGTGGGATTAAAAGATGATGCAGGAGCAGTAGGAGCGAGACTAGTATACCCGGATACCACAGCATCTAACTATAATGCAGATAAATCCTACAAAATACAACATGAAGGAATAAAGTTCAAAGAATACAAGGGATTAATAATTCCATATAACTATAGAAATGGAAGACCGTATATTTATGGAGATGATGTAATAAGACAAGTGGTGGCAGTTACAGGTTCATTAATGCTACTTAAAAAAGATATATTCAATGAAGTTGGAGGATTTGATGAAGAATTTAATTTTGGACTAGAATCCGTTGATTTATGTCTACGATTAAATGAAGAAGGATACCATAACTATTACACATCAAGAGCAGTAGCATATCACTATGAATTTGCATCAATAGAAAAAACAATCAATGGACTACTAATAAATAGGGATTCTAGAAATAAAAAATACTATGCACATAAATGGAATAATTTCTTAAAAAAACAATTATTACAAGATAAATTAGATAAAAAGCTATTCTATTCAGAAAACGAACTAAAAATAACATTCATAGTTTCACAAAGAGGAGAACATATAGTAGAAGGAGATTACTTCATAGCTAATGGATTATCTAATCAACTAGAAAAATTAGGATACAAAGTAGAATTTTTATCAAGAAAACAAGATAAGGATAACTGGTATAATATAGACTCAGATGTATTAATATCATGCATAGAGGACTATGATATTAATAAAATAAAAACAAATAATAATCTATTGATAAATATAGCATGGATACTGGATAGCTTTGAAACATGGACTAAACAAGAATTCTTTGAATCTTTTGATATAATACTGTCTTCTAACAGTCAAGGAATACATCATATAATGGAAAATACAGGATATAGTCCAATATTATTCCCGGAAGCAACGAACACTGATTTATATAATGATGAAGTAGAACCAGCTGAGGAATATTTCTGTGATTATTGTTTTGCAGGAAGCAGCGAAAAACATGAAGAAAACATAACAAGTGTAATTTATCCAGAAGATTTACCATATGAATTCAATATATATGGTGTGGGATGGGGTTATAGTAAACTTAGTGAATACTATAAAGGATTTGTTAAACATGACCTAATGCCAAGGGTTTATGCTTCAACAAAAATAGTTATAGATGATACTTCAGAACAGGGAAACATACCTTCACAGGTAAATAATAGGGTGTTTGATGCTATAGCATGTGGTAGGTTAGTTGTTAGTAACTGTAAACATGGATTGAAAGAATTATTCGGAGATAAGGTACCAACATTTAATTCAAAAGAATCACTTGAACAGTTAATTATTGAGTACTTGAATAATCCAGATAAAAGAAGAGCAAAAGTATCAGAACTACGTTCAATAGTGTTATCTAATCACACATATAAACAAAGAGCTAAAGAATTAATGGACATATTAAGAAATTTCATTGTTTCTGATAAAGTAATGATTAAAATACCTGCTCCTAGTAACTGGGAAAAGATGGGATGGGGTGATTATCACTTTGCAGTACAATTACAAAAAGAATTTAATAAACAGGGCTATATCTCTAAAATACAGTTTTATAATGATTGGGATAAATATAAAGATGCTGTTTATGACATAGTATTAGTTCTTAGAGGCTTATATGAATATAAACCAAAACCTATACATTATAATATCATGTGGAATTTATCCCATCCTGATATGGTGAGTTTCGGTGAATTTAATTCATATAATCAGGTATACATTGCTTCTTATTACTGGGCTGATAAAATTAAGTCATTAGTTGATGTGGATGTTGAAGGATTATTACAGTGTACAAATGTGTCACGTTTCCATAGGGAATACGATGAGAAATATGATACAGAATTATTATTTGTAGGTAATGCACGTTTTGTTTATAGAAAGATTCTTCATGATTTATTACCATTAAAATATCATTTAGATGTTTACGGTCATCAATGGGAAGGATTATTGGATGATAAGTATATTGTAGATGAATATATACCCAATGAGGAATTATATAAGGCTTATTCATCAACTAAAGTATTACTAAATGATCATTGGAAGGACATGCGGGAAAAAGGATTTATATCTAACAGAATTTTTGATGGATTAGCCTGTGGTGCTGTAATAGTAACAGACCATGTTAAAGGATTAGAAGATGTATTTAGTAGTGATGATATTATAATATATGATAAAAAAGAAGAATTAGAGGATAAAATTGAGGAAGCATTACATAGAAATCCTGTTAATCCAAATGTTGTGAGTGAACATACATTCACAAATCGTGTAGAGACGATTATTGAGGATTATGAGAAAAAATTTAAAAAATAGTTATTCTATAAAAAAAGTAGTAATAGGGAGGGTATACTTACTATCTTGGCATACGTCTTAATAATTTACCCATTGGTCCGCTCATATTACGTTTTCCCATTCCTTTTAATGCTTTTTTAGTTACATTGTAATATTTAAGTAAGTCTTTTACATCTTCATTTGTAAGACCTGCACCTCTACTTATACGATTTACTCTTGATTTTTTAATTACTTCAGGATTTTCTAATTCGTATTCTGTCATAGAGTTCATTAATACCTTGTACATGTTAAGTTTGTCTTCTGTAACCTGGGATGCATTTGCTGGTAATTGGCTTCCAAGTCCTGGTATTAACTTCATTATCTGTTGAATTGGTCCCATTTTATTCATCATTTCAAGCTGATTTTCCATATCTTTTAATGTGAATTTACCACTCATTATGGAATCAATCATTTCTTTATCGGATTGTTCTGAAGTTACCTCTGCTGCTTTTTCTATTAATGTATCAAGGTCACCCATTCCAAGTAATCTTGAGATGAATCTTTCAGGGTCGAATGCTTCAAAGTCATCTACATTTTCACCAGTACCAATGAATTTTATTGGAGCTTTAATTTCTGCTACAGCTGAGAGTGCACCTCCACCTTTTGCTGATCCGTCAAGTTTACTTATTATTATTGAACCAATAGTAGTGGTTTGTTTGAATGCTTCTGCTTGTTTACGTGCTTGCTGACCTATAGTACCATCTATTACTAATATTACTTCGTCTGGTTCTACTACTTTACTTAGTTCGGTCATTTCATCCAGTAAATCTTGTTCTTCTTTATGTCGTCCTGCTGTATCTATTAGAAGTACATCATATTTTGATTGGAATTTTTCCAGTCCTTTTTTTGCAAGATCCACTGCATCCTTGTTTTCTGGGTCTCCGTATACTGGTACACCTAAGGGTTCTGTTAATTGTTTTAACTGTTCGTATGCTGCTGGTCTCCATGTATCAGTACATACTATTGCTGATGTATAGCCTTTCTTTTTCAAGTGTTTTGCTAATTTTGCAGTAGTTGTGGTTTTACCACTACCCTGTAAACCAAGCATCATTATTTTATATGGTTTTTTAGTAATTTTGAGTTCTTCTGGTTTTTCTCCAATTAGGTTTACTAATTCCTGGTATACAATACGAATTACATGTTCTTTTGGACTTAATCCCTTTGGTAACTCTTCATCTAATGCTCGTTTCTCTATTTTTTTTGTAAGAGCAAATACTACTTTTACGTTTACATCAGCTTGTATGAGTGCACGTTGAATTTCTTTTGTAACTTCTTTTAATGTTTTTTTGTCAATCACTGACATTCCTGCCAGTTTCTTCATGGTCTTTGTTAGACTTTCACTTAATCCTTCTAGCATTTAACTTGACCCCTCCTCTGATGATTTATTTAGTATAATTGATTATTAGTCTATATTATTATTAATTATATTATCCATCCATTATATTATATTATCTAATTTATATTAATTTTATCCACTTCAATAAGTACTTTCTTAAGTAATGATTAATCTAAATATATAATAGTAATATAAATATTTTTTTAATAGAAGAATCTACTCTTTATATCAAAAAAAATAAGTTATACAAAGATTTATTTTTAAAGAGTAGTAATGACTAGAGTATTAGAATGATAAAGAAGATTATTCTTTATTTAATGAATATGGGGAATTAGATATGTTAGATGAATTAAAAAAATCATTAATTGAGTGTCCTGTAGTTAAAAAAGGGAACTATTATTATTTTGTACATCCTATTAGTGATGGAGTACCACTAGTAGAACCAGAATTGTTAGAAGATATTATGGATTATATTATTAATAATTATAATCTTGACCTTGTTGATAAAATAGTAGGTATTGAATCAATGGGTATACCCTTAGCAACAGCATTATCATTAAAGACTGGAATTCCATTTGTAGTAGTACGTAAAAGATCTTATGGATTAGAAGGAGAAAAACAAGTACATCAGGAAACAGGTTACAGTGAAAGTGAATTATTCATTAATGGTATAAATAAAGAAGATAATGTGTTACTTATAGATGATGTTGTAAGTACTGGTGGAACATTAATCAGTGTTATTAAAGCATTTGATGAAATCGGAGCTAATCTTGTTCATATAATAGTACCAATAGAGAAGGATGACGGACGAATGATTGTTGAGGAAGAAACCGGTTATACTCTTGATACACTTGTTAAAATTAAAATGGTTGATGGAAAAGTTACAATTGTTGAGGATTAGATTGGAATTTGGAGTTTGTTTATGTCAACAATAGATTATGATTATAAAATTGATACAATAAAGGATAAGATTCAGGAATTAAATGCAAAAAATGTTATTCTACAATTCCCGGAGGGTCTTAAAACTGATGCCATAATGGTTGCAGAAGAGATAAATAGTGTTGTAAATGATGTGAATATTATTATTGATGCAGATCCTTGTTTTGGTGCATGTGATTTAGCAGATAATAAGGTTAATGGCCATATTGATCTTGTAGTTCACTTTGCACATACGGCTCTTCCTATAAAAACTGAATGTCCTGTATTATATATTGAAGCTCATTCTAGTGCTGATATAAATGCTCCTATACTTGATGCTATCAATAAACTTGATGATGATGTAAAGACTATTGGACTAGTAACAACAACACAGCATATACATAAATTAGACGATATGATTGAAATATTCAAGTCTAATGGATATACTGTAGTTCTTGACAATGGAATAGGTACATCTACAGGACAAGTATTAGGATGTAACTTCACATCAATCAAAAACTTAAATGTTGATGTGATAGTTTATGTCGGTAGTGGTGACTTCCATGCATTAGGAGTAAAATTGTTCACAAAAAAACCAGTAATCTTAGCTGACCCATTCACAGGCCAAGCACGTGATATTGATAAATTCTATGATAAAATACTCAGAATAAGATTTGCAAGAATAACAAAGGCAAAATCAGCAAAATCATATGGAATAATAATATCCTCAAAAAAAGGACAATTAAGATTTGAATTAGCTTTAAAACTAAGAGATTTACTAGAAGAACATGGATTAAAAGCACAGATACTTAACATGGATTACATAGCACCAGATAGATTACTACCGTTTAATCTAGATGCATTTGTAATGACAGCCTGCCCAAGAATAGCTATTGATGATAGTGCAATGTATAAAAAACCAGTTATTACTCCTCAGGAATTAGAAATTGTTCTAGGATTAAGAGATTGGGAAGACTATATGATGGATGAAATTATAATCCATGATGAGCAGACAGACTAATTGTTAAAACATTTATTATTAATAAAGAATAAATATTAATATAGTATAATTTATTAAATCTACACAACATTAATGTTAATAATCTATCTGATGGTAGTAATTTGTATGAATCATAAAGAAAATGACATAGTATTACCTGGTGAAACATTATGCACCTACGAGGAGTATATTCCAGCTGAATGGACATACATCGATGATGGAATTATAAAATCAGCTATACATGGAATAGTAAAAATAGATGAAATTAACAAGACAATATCTGTACAAGCACCAAACACTCCAAGGCGTATAAAACTAGGAGACATTGTAGTAGGACATATAACAGAAGTTAAACCACATAAGGCACTAGTAACAATTAAAAAAATAGTTGATAATAACCGTGGAATAGTGGCTGGATATAAAGGATATATTCATATATCCAGGGTAACTAATGATTATGTTTCATCAATGCATGATTTATTTAAGATAGGTGACATAATAGAAGCAAAAGTAATAAATATCCTAGGATCAGAATATGTAGAGTTAACAACAGCCGAAATAGAACTAGGAGTAATAAAAGCAATGTGTATTAACTGTCGTAAATTCATGAAGTTAACAGAAGGTAATAAATTATCATGTGAATGCGGAGTAATAGACACAAGAAAAATATCAAGCAGATATGGAGGATATTAAATGAAAGTAATAGAAGAACAACCAGAAAAATTAGTATTAGAAATAACAGGGGAAACACATACGATATGTAACATCCTAAGAAAAAGATTAATGTCACAGGATGAAGTAAAAGCAGCAGCATATGATATAACACACCCTCTTATAGGACAACCGGAGTTTGAAGTACATAGTCCAAATCCTAGAGAATCAATAGTTACAGCATCTGAGGAAATTAAGAAAGAAGCACAAGATTTTAAACAAGTAGTTGAAGATAATTTCCAGTAAATAAAATCTCAACTAACTAAATATCTTTTTTTTTAAATATATTATTTTACAATCACTATTTTTTTAACTATTATACATAACACTATAATTTATTTTATATTTAATTCGGAATCTTCATAAACATGATTTAATATATATTGTAATCATGTCAAAACATAGAAATCCTGCATTAACTGTAGATATTATTATAATCGATAATGATAATACAGTTCTTATCAAGCGATTAAATGACCCATATAAGGATCATTGGGCTTTACCTGGTGGTTTTGTGGAATATGGGGAGAAAGTTGAACATGCAGCAGTACGAGAAGCAAAAGAAGAAACAGGATTAGAGGTAGAATTAGATAAATTAGTAGGAGTTTACTCTGATCCGGACCGTGATCCTAGAGGACATACTGTGACAGTAGTATTCACTGCACATATAATAGATGGAACACTACAATCAGATTCTGATGCAAAAGATGCAAAATATATAAAAATTACAGAATTAAAAAATGAAAAATTAGCATTTGATCATGAAGAAATAATAACTGACGCAGGACTAATTAAGGACACGCAATAAGAATAGATAAATACAAATATCATTATTTTATATAAATAATAGAATATTAGTACATAAATATAAAATTAAAACATAAGAATATAGGAAAGGGGATATGAATGGAATTTTGTCCAAATTGTGGAAAAGTACTATTTCCAAAAGACGGTAAATTCTCATGTGACGCTTGTGGATATGAGAAAAACGTAACTGAAGAATCAAAAAAACAATATGAAGTATCTGAAAAAGTTGATAAAGAAGATACAGTAATAGTCACTAATGATAATGTAAAAACTTTACCTACAATAAAAGTAATATGTCCAAAATGTAATAATAAACTTGCATTCTGGTGGTTACAACAAACAAGAAGTGCAGATGAATCAGAAACAAGATTTTTCAGATGCACAGAATGTGATTATACTTGGAGAGAATATGATTAGTTAACATCATATTTTCTTCCTTTTAACTAAATCAAACAAGGTAAAGAACTTATTAAAATTAATAAAGTTTTTATCTTCATAAAATATTTATTAACTAAAAAAGAAATTATTAAACAAGATTACAAATTACTAAAATATTTTTTCATTGTCTTTAAAAAAATATTCAATTGAACTATAGTAGGTTAACATGCCTATTGTAGAAGATTTAGAAATAATATGTTAAATATTATAATTTGTATCATATCTAAAATTTTTAAAAAATAAATTAATAACTAGTATAGTGATAACATGTCAAAAAATGATCATGATTCTATAAATATGGATGAAGTAGATCCTCTGGATGAATTGAATGAAATAGAGGATACATCTGATGATATAGAAACGATTGAAACAGAAATAGATCCATTGGATATGTTAGAACAGAGAGATGCAGAAGATATACCTGAATATAATAGTGAACTAGGTTCAATAGTGGAAAAACCAACTGATGAAACAGACGATGATGAAGAAGATAAATCTAACAAGCTAATGAGTGTAATTGATGACGTGGATATAAACAACAAAAACACTAAAGACAAAGAAAAAGAACAGAAAATCGAAGTAGAACCTAAAGATAAACTATCAAAAACTAGTAAATCAGAAGATTCAACAAAAATAGTGGATGATGTTAAAGTAGATGAAGATGGTGTACCTCTACTAAATCAGTTTGACACAAACAAGATAAAAAAACTAAACATCTTCCAAAATATAAAATTCAACAAGCAAACAGTAAGAAAAGTAGTGATGATAGTAGTAGGTTTAATCCTTACAGTAATTGGTATAATACAATCATTAGATGATGTTATTAAAGTATCAGATAATGTAATGTATGCTGAACACGAAACACTAGCTGTAGGTCTAATAATTATAGGAATACTTATTATAATATTTGCATTCTATAAAGAACTATTAAATATTATAGGTCTTAATGATTTTGAGGATGTGGATACTGAAAGTAGCATGCCTAAACCTAGAAATAAGAGGAATAATAAATAACCTGAATACACTCACCACCAAAAAAATAATCAGTAAAGCTAACAACTTATCATACACTATGTTTAATCTTAGTTGATGATTTCATAATAAATGATAATTCTAATTTTTTAATTTTCAAATTTAATCAAACTAATTAAATTACTGGATTAATAACCATTACAGCATAAAATCCACAAATATGTAAATTCATAAAATTTATTATTCATAAATATCAAAAATTTAAACATAATCAAAATATTAAAAGTCATCTAATTTTCCAAAGAAAATAGATAAAAAAGAACATAATAAAAAAAGGAGAGTATTTCACAGTGTTTAAACTAGTATTAAGTAATCCTGGTATTTTTAAAACCAGTTTCGATGCTATATCATCAATAGTTGACGAAGTACAAATAGAAGTAGATTCAGATGGACTTAGATTAAATGCAATTGATAGAAGTCACATAACATACGTACACCTAGAATTAAAAGAAAGCTTATTTGACATATTTGAATGTGACAAACCAATTAAACTAAATCTTGATACAGAAGAATTAATGAAAGTACTAAAAAGATCAAAATCTGATGATGTAATGGAATTAACTGTAGATGCAGGAAGTCTCATATTAACATTTGAAGGAGCAGTTAAAAAGACATTCAAAGTAAAACTCATAGATTTAGAATATGATACTCCAACACCACCAGAAATTGAATACCCTGTAACAATAAGTGTACCTATAAGCACACTAAAAGAAACAATACAAGATATAGAAATAGTAGCAGACAGGGTATCATTCACAATAGATGAAGATAATCTTACATTAGAAGCAGTAGGAGACTTCGCTGATGCAAAAGTAGAATACCTCCACGGTGAAAAAGTAACAGAAACAGTAAAAGCTATATTTGCAATAGAAAATATTAAAGAAATGTTAAAAGCAGAAAAATTTGCAGATAACACCTATATATCATTAGGAAATGACATGCCATTAACATTAACATTAGAACTATTAAATGATGAGGGTAAATTAACATTCTTATTAGCACCAAGAATAGAAGAAGAATAATCTTCTACTAATAAACCATATCATAACTTATAGAATAATTAATTTAATAAAAAGGGGATAATACAGGTGGATACTTTTTTTCAAAGATTAAGAGATATACAAAAGAAAGAAAGAACTACTGGAACACTATCAGAAATAGAAGATACCTTTTATGATGAAGCATCCCAATACCTACAACAATTACTAGAAGTAGTAGACAAAAATCCCCTATCTCTAGAAGCATATCAGTTACGTGATGCACAGAGAATAACAGTAGAAATCTGTGAAAGAAGAGAAGTTAAGATAATAACTACTGCAATATCCAATGTTCAGAAATCACATGATATCTTTAAGGGATATAAAAAAGACACAGAACTATACGAAGAAATACCATACAATGTAACACCAGAAGAAGAAAAATTATACAAAGACATAGTAAACACAATAATATCACATAGAGAAGGATTAATGGAATCCATTGAACCACACAGAGATACTGAAACAAAAATAGGATTTAAACCTAGGAAAGTAAAAAAACCAGAAAAACAGGATACAATAACTCCACATGAAGAAATTACTCGAGAATCAACAACTGAGAAGACAAGTAAACCAGCACCACCAAAACTTGATGAAAGTCAAATAGCAATGATGTTTGGACAGGCACCAGATGATGTACTACTGGATGAAAATAACAATCCTGTAAAATCAAAGCCGAAAACAGATATTACTACACCATTCACACCACCAGCACCTCCACAGACAGATACAGTAACATTACAAAATACTGATGAAGAAAAACAAGAAGAAATCCATGATAATACAATAGAAAAACAAGTAACATCAGAAGATAAACGAGAAGAAACAGAGGTAATACCACAAATACAATATAATGAGGAAGAGCTAGTAGAATTTAAAAAAGATGTAACTACTGATATATTAGATGAAAATGAAAAGACGTATGGTCCATTCAAAGTAAGGGATGTAGTATTACTACCAAGATCTATAGTAAAAATACTAAGACAGAATGAAGTAATTAAGGTAATAAGGTAGAATTTTACTGTAAACATCACCTCCAAAATAACTTTTTTTAGTAAAAAAATATGAAATTAGAATACCTGAATGTTAGGGCTTAAATATCACTCTTAGTTATAAAGGGATGATGATACAATAATTATAAATATGTATTCATATCATAATAATATATAGATAAATTATTGATTGTTCTATGACTAGAGAACAATTAGGATTTAATGAAAAACAATGATTATACATGAATCTAAGGCTAATTAGCAGAGTAAAAAATAATTTAAACAATACAAAGCAATAATTAATAAATTAGAACGATGTATAACAAGTAAAATACGGTTAATTATTAAAACGTATTTACATTCTATTTAATTATTGAATTAAATTCAATAAATTATACTAAATTCCAAGGAACAAAGGAATTATACAAATTAAATAATAAATGAAGTAAGACTGATTGTCATTACTTTAAATATATTTTCAATCACAAAATAAAATTATTTCAACAGAAAGAAAATAAGGGGATAATTTATTTTATATATAAAACATGAGGTGAATTAGAGATGAAAATGCCAAAAGAACGAAGAACATACTGTCCAAAATGTAAAAAACATACAATACACGAAGTACACACATCTAAAAAAAGAAAAGCTAGTGAGCTAAAATGGGGTCAACGTCAGTTCAGACGTGTAACCGCAGGTTACAGAGGTTACCCAAGGCCTTTACCATCAGGAAGTAAACCAATTAAAAAATTAGATTTAAGATACAAATGTAAAGAATGTGGAAAATCCCACATAAAAAGAGCAACAAATATCCGTGCAGGAAAAGTTGAATTTGTATCACAATAGATAGCATTAATTATCTAAAAAATTAATATCTATTATTCTCTTTTTTTTCTAAAATACTTTTTTTAAGATAACTAACTAGAATATGGAGAATAATATCAACGGATAATTACAAGAGTAGATAATCACACAATTCAAGTGGAGGAACAAAACATGCCAAAACAAGAAAGTAACTTTTTAAAAGTAAAATGTGGAGACTGTGAAAACCACCAAATAATATTTGACCACGCAGCATCTACAGTAAAATGTGTAGTTTGTGGAAAAACATTAGTTGAACCAAAAGGTGGACGTTCAAAAATCTATGCACAAATAGTTGAAGTACTTGACCACTAAGTAAGTGGATATAATAGATTACTAAATCCAGGTGATAATATTGGTTAGAATGAACAAAGAATGGCCTGAAGAAGGTGATCTCATTGTTGGAACCGTACACAAAGTATTAAACTACGGTGCATTTGCTAAACTAGAGGAATATGAAGGAAAAGAGGCTTTTATTCACATATCTGAAGTATCCTCAGGATGGGTAAAAAATATACGTGACTACGTTAGAGAGAATCAGAAAATCGTAGCAAGAGTATTAAGAGTTAACCCAAAAAAAGGACATGTTGATGCATCTCTTAAAAGAATACGTGAAGATCAAAGAACACGTAGGATGCAACAATGGAAGATAGAACAGAAAGCAGAGAAATTACTAGAAATCTCAGCTAAATCATTAAATAAATCACTAGATGAGGCATATGATGAAGTAGGATATCTGATTATGGATGAATTTGGAGATTTATATGAAGGTTTTGAATTAGCTTCTGATGAAGGAGAAGATGTCCTCTTAAACATTGATATTGAACCTGAGTGGGCAAAAGCAATAACAGAAGTAGCTAAAAAGAATATTTCTACACCAGAAGTACAGATTACAGGATATGTAGATTTAACTTCATACAAACCTAATGGTGTTGAAATTATTAAGGAAGCATTACTTGCTATTGAAGCAGATAATGTGGAAGTTCAATGTGTAGGAGCTCCAAAATACAGGGTCATGGTAACTGCGGAAGATTACCCAACAGCTGAAAAAATCCTTAGTGAATCAGCGGATAAATGTGTGGCAATAGTTGAAGATAATGATGGACAAGGTAGTTTCCATCGTGAATTAGATGAATAATTAGGTTCTTCTAATTATTCTTGTCACAATTATACTTTTTTTATATAATTTTTTTAATATTATTAATCACAACTTATTTTCAAATAGTAGTGTTAAATAATTAATCATTTACATATTAATATTTAATAGAAAATTATTTATTTTTCAGATAAATGGGAGGATTATAATATGGACATTAAATCCATAAAACCAAATTATTATACTTTGAAGAGTTTTGAATTTATTAATGGTAGAATATTAGAAAATCAGATTGTTGAATATATAACATTAGGTACACCTCGATATGATGCAGATGGCAAGATATGTAATGCTATTATTTATTTCCATGGAACTACTGGTAATTATTCTTCTATCAATAGGATAAGTTCAATGCTTGTTGAGGGTAAGCCTCTTAGTTTAGATGATTATTATTTCGTTTCTTTATCTACTCTTGGTACTCCAGGTAGTAGTAGTCCGAGTACTTCTGGATTAAATAATGATTATCCTGAGTATGGTGTTTTAGATATGGTTAATTTTAATAGGCAGTTCTTGGAGGAGTGTTTGAATATTACTCATCCACTTGGTTTAATAGGTAATTCTATGGGTGGATTTGAGGCTGTTACATGGGCTACTATTTATCCAGATAGTATTGATTTTCTTATATCTCTTGTAAGTAGTTATAAGGTTGGTGGTCAGAATTATGTTATTAGTAAGGTTATGAATGATATTATTACATCTGACCCTGATTTTAATGGGGGTAATATTACGGGGGATTGTAAGAGGTCTTTGAAGATGGCTAGTAAATCAATGTATTCCTTTGGTCTTTCAAGACAGTTTTATATGGACCAATCCATATCTGATATTAATAAGTATATGGATGAGTTTGCAGAGGAGGATTCAATGGAGGATGTATTGGATGCTTATTATAGAAATGTTGCATCTATGAATTATGATTTGTCTTCTATTGTTTCAGATATATGTGTACCTACATTGATTATTGGTATTTATGAGGACCAGTATTTCCCTCCGGAGCTTGATGCTATTCCTATGCATGCATTGATAAAAAATTCAACACTTGTATGTTTTAATTCATATATGGGACATGTTGGATCTTCTGAGTTAATAAAAATTGAACCAGAGATAGTTGAATTCATGTCACAGTTTAAAGAATAGAACATTTACCACATATATAACTAAAATAATTATATTAATTAAAGACGTATATTTCAAGTGTAAATTTGCATTGACAAACAATAATAAGAATAATTATCAATATTATCTAATAAAATATAATATTAGATAAAAAATATATAATATAACAGTATGAAATTTCAAATGAAACGATGTAAAAAATGTGGAGAATATACTCTACAAGATATTTGTCCAGAGTGTAATGTAAAAACCGGAGTAATCTTCCCAGCAAGATACTCACCACAAGATAAATATGGTAAATATAGACGTCTTCTAAAAAAACAACAGATGGAATAAGATAAAACATAAAAAAAGGGGGTTATTCATTGGATAACAAAAATAGAATAAAAGAAATTGAGGAAGTAGACCTAGAAAATCCAATAGTGCTAGAAGGATTACCAGGAATAGGATTTGTAGGAAAAATAGTGGTTGATCAAATAATAAAACAAATGGATGCTACTAAATTCGCAGAACTTCAATCAGACTATTTCCCACCTCAGGTTACAATGAAAAAAGATGGACTAATAGAACATATGAAAAACGAGTTTTATTATATTAAAGATTTCGGAGAAAATAATCAAGATATAATATTATTAACAGGAAACTCTCAGGGATCCGATTTTGAAGGTCAAATAGCAATCTCCAAATTATTAATTAATTACTTCGAGGATCTAGGTGTACAGAAGATATTTACCCTAGGTGGACTTGGTACTGGTGAAATGATAGAAAAAAGCAGAGTAGTTGTTGCAGGTAATAATAAAGAATTAATTGATGAAATACTAGAAATTGACAATGCAGAACTAAGAAAGGATGAAGGCGGAGCAATAGTAGGAGCATCAGGATTATTACTATATTACGGTGAAGAAAAAGGCATTGATGCAGCATGTCTTATGGGTGAAACACCAGGATTTTATGTAGACCCTAGTGCTGGTAAAGAAGTTTTACTAGTCTTATTTGAATTATTAAACTTCCAAATAGATCTTGAAGAGCTTAATGAACAAGTTGAAGACACACTTAAAAGATTATCCCATAATCCTCAATTCGGACAGGTAGGAATGGAACCACAAGTATCTAAACCTAGTGAGGATTTACGTTATATTGGATAATAAAAAGTAAAATAACCCTTTCCTATATTTTTTGTTATATATGCGTATAGTAACTATAAAATTACAGAATTTATCCTATTTTCCAGTATAAACTCATAGTCTTTCATATGGACTAAAATTATAAATAGTAAAAATAGGTATATATATTAATATAATACAGTACTGTCTAAGAAGTACTTTACCGAGGAAAGATTTTATTTTTCATAAAAAAATTAAGGAGTTAAAATCATGGAATTAGCAATGTTTAACATGGATTATGTAACTATTCTAATCTTCTTTATCATTGGTTTTGTAGTCATTACTTTAATTGGTCAAGCAATGGGTAGTTCAATAGAATAAACTAAATTTAATTCTTTTTAGTTTAATTTTTATTTTTTATAATACCATAATAGTAAACTATAAAAAGAATGAACTAAAGATAGTAATAATAGTAATACGTTTTTTTATAACAAGGGCCTGTAGCCTAGACTGGATAGGGCGTTGGACTTCTAATCCAAAGGTCGGGGGTTCAAATCCCCCCAGGTCCGCTAAAAATTAAATCCAAACAATATATAACTTTTTTTTTAGAATTATTTTATTATTATAAATTATTTATAAATTAATTATATTATTTAGTAAATGGGTTTGTAGCCTAGTCTGGATAGGGCACCAGACTCCTAATCTGGAGACCGGGGGTTCAAATCCCCCCAAATCCGTTAAAAAAAGAGAATAACTAGTTTTGTATAATTATTATTTAATTATATTCAACAGTACCATATTGGCCTCCACGACCAGGATTCACATTTAAACCATTATTTCTATATGAATTTATAACCTTAGATAATAATGGGTCAACTTTTTCTATAGATTCAATCGGAGTATTAAGAAGAACCTCAATTTCATTTCCAAATTGTTTTAGAAGATTGTCATATCGTGTTTGCACATATTTTGTTGTAACGCCTTTATCATGCACAGTACTTAGCAGTTCTGATAATGGAAGCAGATATTGGTATGGTGGACGATTACTTGGATGCTGAGGTGTATCATATGATGCTAGTTCTTGAATTCTACCCTTCACGCCCTTCTTGATTCTACCACCGCAGGTACATTTCATATTTCTAGCCATTGCATCATGTATATTATATATTTTATGACATTGAATACAGCCTGTTTCATGATATTTTCCCATACGTGGATCAAAACCATAGTTTTCTATAATATTATTATCTTTTATTGATTTACGTAATCCATTATAGGATAATTCATCTAATTCCATTTTATTAAATTCTCTTCCTATTCTATGAGGCCATGGAGAATGAGAATCGGAGTTTGTTAAAAATGTGTAATCCCATAATTCTTCGATTGTATCTGCTAAATCTGAATCACTAGATAATCCTAGTTCTACAAAGTCAGGTTTATCATCATAACATTCCATTATTGAATCATATTCTTTATATAATCCTGTCCATGGTGTAAATATATGGGCTGGTCCTATTATACAATCATATTCACGGGCTATGTCCATTATTTCTGCTCCATTCATTCTGATTTTTGGTCGGCCATCTGAATCCATATTCTTCACAGTGAATTCATCTCTCATTTGCCATGCTACTTCTATGGATGGTATTATAAGTAGATGATGTATTCTGTGATTATCTTCTAGTTCTGTGGTTGTTATAAATTTGGTATTATTTGGTGCTATATTGTCATTCGTTTTGTAAATTCCTGTATCATCTATTTCTATTAATGAATCTTCTAGTTCTTTTAGCCATTTTGAATGAAAAGCATCTCCAGTTGCCACGAGATTTAAACCTTTTTTAACGGATTCAATTGCCATAGTTTCTGGGTTCATATTTTTTGATGTAGCCATAGAGTATTTACTATGTACATGTAAATCTGCATTAATTATCATTTTAATCATTAAATAAAAAATTAGTTTAAAATTAAATTTGTTATTATGTGGGTATTGATTTAAGTTTCTTTTATTGAATAAAAAAAGTTTTTAATTTGAGATGTATTAGAAAAGAAATTATTTTTTTAATGTTTATCTTATTTCTTCTATTTTAATCTCAATAATAATATTATCTTATCTTAAAGTGTATCCTATAGGAATTATTTTATGATTTTTACTGTTAATAGTGTAAAAAAGAAGGTATCCTTGAGGAAATACCTTTCTTATTTTAGTCCGCATCATCATTTCGGTACCATACTTGTTTTCTTGCTGGTTCTAAAGGAACATATACTTTCACTTTAGCATGAGTTGTATCATCTGTTGCTTCAAATTCAACCCATTTACCATCATCTGTATCAAGTATTGTGGCACTGTTTTTATCTATCTTTGCGTGTGTTGGTTCTTTTATTATGAATTGATATGCTTGATCTACTGTGATTACTTTGGTATTATAAGTATCTGGTAGAATGTGTGGAACATTTGGATCATTTGGGTCTTGTTGTGTTATTACTGATGAGCCTCCTCCATTAGTTGGGCTTCCTCCATTAGTTGGGCTTCCTCCATTAGTTGGGCTTCCTCCATTAGTTGGGCCTCCTCCATTAGTTGAGCCTTCATTGTTACTGGAACTTCCATCGTTAGTAGAACCACTTCCACTACTACCAGTTCCAGTATTTACTGGATTGTTTGCATTAATTAATGCTCCTGATCCCTGGTTTGATCCACTGCCTGAACCTTGTGAATTTGCTGAGTCTGTTGCTTGATTGTTTGATGAGCCTGTTGATTGACTACCTGATGCATCTGCTGATTGTTTATCTGATGGATTTTGCTGGTTTTCATTTGCTGTATTTGCTGAATCACCTGCACTTGGTGCTGCTAATGTGTCTGTTATCGGTGAGTTCTCTGTCTGTACACTGGATAATGGGTTGAGTACATCATCACCCAAATTTATCTGGTATGTTGCTGCTATTATTCCTATTAAGACTACTATTAAGACGGATAATATGATTTTTTTATCCACCATTTTTTCACCTAAATCGAATATTTTTCTTGTTTCATTGTATATTATTATTAAATAATATTTTTATATGATTATTTCTCATATTTTTAGTATTTAATCTTTTATATTATATTCGGGTATTGCTTTTGTTTTTGATATGTCGGTTATTATTGTTTTCGTTGTTCGTTTTTTAGGGTTTTCTACTTGGCTTAATAGATTTTCTGCGTAATTTAGTGCGTTTTTGTATTTTTGTATTATTGTTTTCAGGTCACTTATTGCTTCGGGGTCTCCTCGGTATAGTCTTTCTTCTATGTTGTATAGTTCTGTGAATTCTTCTCCCATCATGTGCATGTTTATTGTGTCCGGTTTTATGAATATTTTTATTTCGATGTCCTGTGCTATTTCATAGTATTTTCTTGGTCTTCCTCTTTCTATTTTTTGGTATGTTGGATTGATTAGTCCTAGTTCTTCCATTGCTTTAAGGTGACCTATTATTGCTTTTTGTCCAACGTTTAGTTGTTGTGAGAGTTGACTTACAAATCTTGGTTCTTCAGTTAGTAATGCAAGTATGTCCCTTCTTGTTTTGCAGCCAATTACATCGAGTACTGCTTCTAAATCCATATAATCATCTTCTTTATTTTTTTTATTTAATATGTTTATTTTCTTTTCGTCGTTTCCTATTTATATATTATATTTTCAAATTATATATAAATATTACCTTTGGTTACTAAAAGACCAAAACGTTTATATACTATGACAATGCAACTTAATATTAAGAAAAATTACTTTTGTAACTAATGGTTACTAAAATAACATAACTTATATATAACAAAAAGTAACTAAATTATAATTAACAAATAAAAAAGAAAAAAATTATCATGACTGTAGAGTTATTATAAAAAATCATATAATAAAAAAAAGAAGGGTGTAATACATGACAGAAGAAGAAAAAACCAAAAAAGAAGCACAAAACACAGAAAAACAACAAGAAGAAGAACAAGAAGAACAAGAACCATCACCAGAAGAAACAATTACACAGCTACAAGAAGAAGTAGAACTATACAAAAATAAACTACAAAGATCACGAGCAGACTTCGAAAACTTCAAAAAACGGTCAGAACAAGAAAAACAAAGTTTCGTCAAATACGCCAATGAAGGCTTAATATTAAAAATACTGGAGGCATATGAAGACTTAGAACGAGCTCTACAAGTTAAAGAAGACAAAGATTTAAGAGAAGGAGTAGAACTCATCTATAAGAAACTAACAAAAATCCTCAAAGATGAAGGAGTAGAACCAATAAACACAGAACATCAGAAATTTGACCCATACAAACATGAAGCACTATTAACAGAAAACAATGATAACTACGAAAACAATGAAATCATAGAAGACTTACAAAAAGGATACACCCTAAACTCAAAAGTTATAAGATATTCAAAAGTTAAAGTTTGTAAAAAATAATCATAAAAGATAACTAAATTATTATTATTTAAATTATTCAAAAAACACGATTAAAATATAAAACAAGCAATAAGGTGATAACATGGCAGAAGAAAAAGTAATAGGAATAGACTTAGGAACAAGTAACTCAGCAGCAGCTGCACTAGTAGGTGGAAAACCAACAATCATACCAAGTGCAGAAGGAGCAACACAATATGGTAAATCATTCCCAAGTTATGTAGCATTCACAGATAATGGAGAAATACTTGTAGGAGAACCAGCAAAAAGACAAGCAGTAACAAACCCAGAAAACACTATAAGTGCAATTAAAAGACACATGGGATCAGATTACACTGTAAACATCAAAGGAAAAGATTACACACCACAAGATATCTCAGCATTAATTCTACAAAAAATTAAAAAAGATGCAGAATCATTTTTAGGAGAACCAGTAAAAAAAGCAGTAATTACAGTACCAGCATACTTTGATGATAACCAGAGAACAGCTACCAAAGATGCAGGTAAAATTGCAGGACTTGAAGTATTAAGATTAGTAAATGAACCTACAGCAGCAAGTTTAGCATACGGATTAGATAAGACCGATGAAGACGATGTTAACATATTAGTATTCGACCTTGGTGGAGGTACACTTGATGTAACAATCATGGAATTCGGAGAAGGAATCTTCGAAGTAAAATCCACAAGTGGTGACACCAACCTTGGTGGTACAGATATGGATACAGCAATCATGAAATACATCGCAGAAGAATTCAAGAAAGAAAACGGTGTAGATTTATTAAATGATGACCAAGCAGCACAACGTTTAAGAGAAGCAGCAGAAAAAGCAAAAATTGAATTATCCACAACACTTACAACAGACATCAACTTACCTTTCATTACAGCAACACAGGCTGGTCCATTACACTTAAACATGACTTTATCAAGAGCAAAACTTGAAGAAATTGTAGACCCAATTGTAGAAAAATGTGGAGCTCCAATCAAACAAGCAATCAGCGATGCAAAAATGAATACAAATGAAATCGATAAAATTATTCTTGTAGGTGGACCAACAAGAATGCCATGTATCCAGAAATACGTTGAAAACTACATAGGTAGAAAAGTAGAAAGAGGAATTGACCCAATGGAATGTGTAGCATCTGGAGCAGCAGTTCAAGGTGGAGTACTTGCAGGTGAAATTGATGATTTAGTATTACTTGATGTAACACCATTATCATTAGGTATTGAAACAATGGGTGGAGTAGCAACAAAACTCATCGACCGTAACACCACAATTCCTACCAAGAAGAGCCAAATCTTCACAACAGCAGCTGATAACCAGACAAGTGTAGATATCCACGTTGTACAAGGTGAAAGACCAATGGCAAACGATAACACTACACTAGGAAGATTCCAATTAGTAGGTATACCAGCAGCACCAAGAGGAACACCTCAAATTGAAGTAACATTTGATATAGATGCAAACGGTATAATCAATGTATCTGCACAGGATAAAGGTACAGGAAAAGAACAAAAAATAACAATCACCTCTTCAAATAAATTATCTGATGAAGAAATTGAACAAAAAATCAAAGATGCAGAAGCACACGCTGAAGAGGATAAAAAACGTCAAGAAGAAATTGAAATCAGAAACAATGCTGATTCATTAGTATACACATCTGATAAAACATTAGAAGAACTTAAAGATCAACTATCTGATGACAAGAAGAAAACAATTGAAGATCAACAAAAAGACCTTAAAGATGCAATTGAAAAAGATGACATTGATTTAATCAAAGAAAAATCAGATGTACTTGAAAAAACTATTCAAGAAGTAGGAGCAGAAATTTATCAACAAGCAGCTCAAGAGCAAGCAGCACAGCAACAAGCACAACAACAAGCACAAGGACAGAATGCTAACGCATCACAATCCAATAACGACGATGACACAATCGATGCTGACTTCGAGAAAAAATAGACAAGTTAATAATAAATCGTAAATCATCCTATTAAAAAGGCGAACAGACATGATATGCATTAGGAATTAGTATTACTAATTTCTTAACATAATCCTTTTTTATATAATAATCATTAAATAGATTATATAACTAAAAGTGAAGAAAACAATCAATCAAATAAGGTGTAGTTATGGATTATGGAAAGGATTATTACAGGATATTAGGAGTAAAACCTAATGCAGATGAAAAAACTATTAAAAAAGCATATCGTAAACTAGCTAAACAATACCATCCAGACATAAACTCATCAAAAAAATCAGAGGAATATTTTAAGCAAATAACCGAGGCTTATTCAGTATTATCTGATTCTACAAAAAGAAGAGAGTATGATTATTATCATAGAGTCATCAAATTCCAAAATGCAACTAGAAGAATCCATCCTGATACTATATTTAATGGTGTGAAATACATAGCTGATTTAGAAAGGAATTATAATTTAGTATCTAATCTTATAGATGTTGGACTAGGAGCACGTAGGAAAAACAAGCTATCAAGAATGAAAAATCATCCATTACGATCTTTCAGAAATAGACATGGCCGTAGACACAGAGGACCATTCTAGAAGTATTGTATTAGTATAGTTTAGAATAAATAATGTTTTGGATTCATTAGAGAATACAAATCAGTATATAAAATATAAATATATCCCAAGTGGTAAAGTAAACTCCAATTTAATGTATTAGTACATAACTTTTCCACATTCATATAAATTAAATAGCTATAAAAACATGTGATAAGGGAAAATTGGAAAGTTATGGAAAAAAATAACTAAAAATACATTTCCCCATAATCGGAAGTAGGAAAAGGGAAATAATAATTGTAGGTATGGGCATATGAGTATTAATCATAATTCCCATACTATTTTTTTTATATAATAAACTCAAAAACATAATTATCATTAAATAATTATTCATTACAAAGAAAAGGAAAAGAGAGGTGTATATTCATGGCAGAAAAGAGAGATTACTATGATGTATTAGGTGTAGACCGTAATGCAGATAAAAAAACTATTAAAAAAGCGTACCGTAAATTAGCAATGAAATACCATCCTGATGTTAACAAAGAGGAAGGTGCAGAGGATAAATTTAAAGAGCTAAGTGAGGCTTATGGTGTTTTATCTGATGATGAAAAAAGAGCTAGATATGATAAATATGGTCATGCTGGAATGGATGGATTCACACAGGAAGATATATTCAACAACATAAACTTTGAAGATATATTCAGTGGTTTCGGAGGGTCTAATGGTGGATTCGGAAGTATTTTTGATTTATTCGGATTCGGCGGCGGATCAAATACACAGTCCGGCAGAGGTGCTGATATAGGACAAACTGTTGAATTAACACTTGAAGAAGTAGCAACAGGAGTATCTAAGGATATAAATGTTACTCATAAAAAGACATGTCCTAAATGTAATGGATCACGTGCTGAGCCAGGTTCATCAGTAAATACTTGTTCTAATTGTAATGGTACCGGACAAGTAAGACAGGTTCAAAATACACCTCTAGGACAGTTTGCAACAGTATCCCCATGTCCACAGTGTAAGGGTGAAGGTCAGATAATAGAACATCCATGTACTGAATGTCATGGTACAGGACTTAAACAAACTACTAATAAACTATCAATCAACATCCCTGCAGGAGTAGAAACCGGTACAAGACTACGCGTTGCAGGTGAAGGTGACGATGGTATAAAAGGAGCTCCATCAGGAGATTTATATGTAACCATCAAAGTTAAAAAACACGACTTATTCAAACGTGATGGCCGCAACCTTTACTATGAGTTACCAATAAGTTATGTTCAAGCATGTCTTGGTGACAAAGTAGATGTTCCAACAATTGATGGTGAAGTTTCACTTAAAATACCAGCAGGAACTCAGAGCGAAAGCACCTTTAAAATTAAAGGTGAAGGTATAAAGGATATTAACTGGTCTGGTAAAGGTAATCTCTACGTTAAAGTTCATGTTGTAGTTCCTAAGAAATTATCTGATAAACAGAAAGATATTCTCAAAGACTTTGCTGATGTGAGTGGTGAGGAGATATCTCACGTTAAACAAGGATTCTTTGATAAGGTTAGAGAAACATTAAATAATTAAACATGTATTAATTTATTAACCTCCACACTTTTTCTTTTCCTAAAATTTTTTTTTATAAATTCTATTTTTTTTAAGCATTATATTTAATTGCATTTTCTTATATAATACATTAATATCTATAAATTATCCGTGGGGATTGATTGGATATGATAATTAAGGAAGATGATGTTTTATTAGATATTTCTATAAATAACAAGTTTTATTCTCATTTATCTTTTCTGCAGGTTATGAATTTATTAGAGCATTATGTGAGTGATGTAGGAGATTTAGAGCCTATGACCTCAAAAGTGGTACATGGTGTTTACATGTATTTTAGTTGTGATGAGGATAGACATAGGTTTTATACTAAAATATATAAAACTATGCATGGTACAGATAGATGGATATTATTCATGAAGGATGAAAATGAGGGATATGCATTTTATATGAATTCGGTTACTAATAAAATTGAATTGTCCTGGTATAACAGGTTACTTAATGAACCGTTAAATAAAGAAGAAGAAAGAAAGAGGATAACTTGTTATGTACCTGATATCATGTATTAGTATTTAATACAAACTATCAAATAATAAAGAGTATAGATATAAATAATATAACAAAAAGATAAAATAAAATAAATAAAATTATTACTGGAGAAAATTAATTTGACATACGATGCAGAAGTATTAGTTGTAGGATGTGGAAACGTTCTATTCAAGGACGATGGATTTGGACCTACAGCAATAAAAGAATTAGAAGAACATTTAGATGAAAGACCATTACCAGATAATGTAATTACTATAGATGGGGGAACAAGTGCGCCATACTATGTATTCTCTCTACCAAATCCTATGTGGAAAAAAATTATCATATTAGATATATCAGACTTTGGTGGAAAACCAGGGGATGTAAAAATTCTATCAAAAGATGATGTACCTGAAGGAAAATATCAGGATCCACATTCATTATCAGTAGCAGATCCTTTAGATGATTTAGATGAAGTAGAGATTGTAATCATAGCATGTCAACCAGAAAAAGTATCATCACCATTTGTAGAAGTAGGATTATCTGATAGTGTAAAAGATGCAATACCAAAAGCAATTGACATAGTATATGAGCAAGTAAAATTATAAATTACTACTATCTATAATTACTAAAACTACTTATTCTTTTTTTTAAGTCAATGTGAGAGCGATTACCATGACAAACTTTAGAAAATTAAATGAAAATGACGATATAGAAACAATAGCTGCATGGATTTACTCAACAGACACATTTCTATTTAATCCACTATTCTTCAATGATAAGATAAGAGCAATTACAGGAATAGAAAGGTTAATAACAAGTAATTATTCAAACCCATATCACCGAGACTATATCACCGTAATATATGATGAAAATCCTGATATTATTGAAGGAGTAGCTGTATCATTTAGAGGTTCAGATATATCTGTAGAACAAACAATAAAGGCAATGCGTGATACATCATGTACTAGTTTACCTTTGATATTACAATATTCAGTTAATAGTAGGCTATTTGCATCACATATACGGGATAATGACTACTATCTTGGAAATCTATATGTAAATCCAGAGTACAGGAAAAATGGAAACGGAAGTAAACTAGTTGAAAAATGTAAACAACTAGCAAGACAATCAAACTGTAAACAAATACTACTTGATGTAGAGTATACTAAGCCATACCTACTTGATTTCTATGCAAAGCTAGGATTTAAGAAAAGTAGTAAAAATTATCATAGAATATTCGGAAAAACTTATGGATGTTATGGTTTAAAATGTAAATTAGACTAGCGTTTATTTTAATAAAAAAATATTTTTGAAGGGATATATGATGGAAAAAGTAGATGATATAATAATAATACTAGGAAAAGAAAGAGATTCAAACTGTTATATAATTGATGACATGATGATAGACCCAGGGTCTGGACAATACACTGATTATGTAATTGAATCCATAAAAGAAGCAGGAAAGTCAATGGATGATATAAATAAAATAGTAAATACTCATTGTCACTTTGATCATATGGGAGCTGACAAGTACTTCCAGGATAACTATGGATATGATATATACATGCATCCCTTAGATATACAGACAGTAGAAGAAAAAGATGAAAATGCAACAGTAGCAACATCATTTGACATGGAAGTACCAGATTTAGATATGAAACCATTAAATGAGAAAGATAAACTAGGAGACTATGAAGTACTACACACACCAGGACATACACGTGGTGGAATATCCTTATTTAATGGAAAAAGCTTAATAAGTGGAGATACATTATTCTCAGGCGGAAACTTTGGAAGAACAGACCTTCCAACAGGTGATAGAGCACAGATGAGAGAATCAATACTAAAAATAGCAGACCTTGATGCAGTACAGATATTCCCAGGACACGGACCATATGCAATATCTGCAGTAACAGAACAAATATCTTTAGCAGTAATGCTAGCTTCAAGACTGTAAATAATAATAACTAAAATAAATTATACATCACCACCCTAATATTTTCTATTTTTTAAAATCTAAATTAATTAAAACAAGAATATAAATTTTTATTATTAAAAAAAGGGAAATTCATTAAAAAAATAAGTAGTGTAGTGGAAATCAAATGTTTCCAACTACAAAACATAATATTATCTATTTTTTAACAGTTAATGTAGCATTATCTGATGTTTTTCCATAGAAGTTTTCATTATAGATACAGGTAAGTACATAATTCCTTGCTTTTATAGAAGCTGGGATTTTATAGTTAACAGTTGCTTTACCATTAACTACTTTTGCAGATATTACTTTTCCTGCATTATCTTTTAGGGTTACACCATTTATTTTAAATACTACATTTCCGCTGTTAACAGTTTTTCCATCATTTGATTTTATGAGTGCTGTGAATTTTGTTTTTTGGCCAGCTTTAACACTAACTTTGTTTACTGTAACTGTTGCAGTTTTCTTGTTATCCTGTGTTGTTTTTAATGTTTTTGTTGTGTTAGATGTGGTTGTGGTAGTTGTTTTTTCGTTACTTACTACTAATGTTGTTGTTGCTTTTGCTATGTTATATGTGTCTGTTCCAAGGTATTTTGCTTCTACTTTAGTATTCAAGGATGCATCTGGTGTAATTTTTACTGTTGCTAATCCTTTATCTACCTGTGCATAGCCTAGTACTGTGCCATTGTCTGTGACAAATTTAACTATTCCGTCATTGACATTATTATCTTCTGCATCAACTACTGTAACTGTAACTGGTAATTCTTCTCTAACAACTCCATTTATTGGTGTTGTCTTCATTGTTACAGGTATTGGTTCGACTGTGAGAACTACCATTTTAGTATTATCAGCATATATTCCATTAGGATCAGTGTATGTGATTGTTATTACTTTATCACCTAATGTGTCAAATACATATTTTGTATTAATGGATGAAACATCACTTAATGAGTTAATAACTCTATTATTTACTTTCATTGTGATTGTTCCAGTTATAGGATTTCCTTGTTCATCTGTGATATTTGCTGTTAAGTCGGTGGTATTATTAATTATCACTGTTCTTGGTATGTTGCTGTTTATTGTTACTAATGCCATTGTTTTAATGGTTAATGTTGCGTTTGATGGTTTGCATGTTTCATTTCCAGCGTAACTAATCATTATGGTATGTGTACCTGGAGTGGTTGGAGTGTAAACATATGTGAATTTGCCATTGTTTTTAATGTTTATTAAACTAATGGATTCACCATCAACTGTTACAACTAATCCATTAATATTAGTCTTAGCATTATTTACTTTGAATACTCCATTGATATTTAAGTTATTGTTTACAAGCATTACATAGTTATTGTAATTTAATTTAATGTTTGAGGAATATCTGTCATCTGTTACACTAATTGTGTTTGTGTTTGATGCGTTGTTGTATATTTCATTTCCTTCATATACTGTTGTGAATGTAATGTCATCCATGCTTGTAGGTTGATATGTGAATGTTCCTACACCATCAGTAATGGTTACTACACGTGTAACATCGCCTATTGTAACAAATACTCTGCCAGAGTTAATTGAGTTACCATCAGCATCTTTTAGTGTTACAGTTATTGTATTATTTTGATATAATGATAAGTTTCCAGTTAAATCAACTGTTGTATCTACTTTTTCAATGGTTAATGTTACATTAGTTTCATTTTCATTGAAGACAGTGTTACCATTATATTTTATATTTACTGTGTATGTACCAATAGCATTTGTAAAGTTTGCTTTTGCTGTACTATTTACAACATCTGCTGTTACAGTTTCGTTTCCCATTGTGAAGGTTACAGTACCTATGTTCACTGGATTTCCAAGTGAATCTGTCACTGTTACTACTATAACTCCTGGTTTTAATGCTGTTGTTTTAACATTTTCAGATGTTAATGTAACTTCATTTGAAGGGGTGTTGTTTTCTACTGTGTTGTAACTTTCGGTTAATACAGAACCTGAACCTATGTTTAATGTTGAGTATAATGTGTTGTTTGTTACAGTGTTAGAATAACTTCCGGTTAAGTTTATAGTGTTTGTACTGTTATCAGGAGTTGTAACATTTATATTGTTAAATTGAATAGTGTTACTGTTTGAACTGCCTATTAATTTAATTCCTGAGTTTTCTACTTGTATATTATCATTTTCTACAGGACTATTTTTCATGTCACCTGTAACTGTGATATTGTTATATGTTATATTGTTATAACGGGAACGATATCCTCCTATACCTAATACGTAGTTGTTGCTTCCGCTAAGTTTGTTATAGGATATGTTGTTATAATTTATGCTCCAAATTTCCATGAGATATACGGAGCTTGAGTTACCTGTTATGTTGTTGTATGTGATTGTGTTGTATGTGACTGCACCCATGGTGTTAGTTGAAATATATAATCCATATGTTACATCATCAGCTTGTACATTTATATCATTGTTTGATATTGTGTTGTATGATGCTGGTCCTGTTAGTTGAACACCGTTTGCGTACTGGTCACTAGTTGTTCTTATTATGTTGTTGGTTATATTGTTATTGTTTACTTTACCATTGAAGGATACACCGTATCCATATGCTTTAGAAACTGTTATTATTGTGTTATTGTTAATAGTGTTATAGTTACTTTCTATGTCTTCGTCGAAGTTCATTGGGTCTCCTATGAATGAAATTCCTGTTATTGTTCCAAAGGATTCAGATTCACCAGTAACATTTGTTACTATTATGTTATTTTCTATAGTGTTGTTGGATGAGTTGTATCCTGTTATTGATGTTGTTATAGTGTGGCCTACGTAGTTATCATCATAGTATATGTTATCAGATGGTCCTGTCACGTTTATATTGTTTGATATGATTTTTATGTTGTTTGCGTTTGTTAGGTTTATTGCGGTTGTTCCGCCGTTATTGTTAAATTGTGTGAGTGTACAGTTTTTGATTAATATATCTGTTGTGTTGTCAATGTAGATTAATTCTGTGGAATAATTGCTGTTATTCATTATTATGTTTGTTATGTTTGTGTGCTGTCCTTCTGAGGTTAATGTGATTGTACAATTATTAAGTATTGCCTGGTCGGTTGCTGTTGTCATGTTTATTGGAAGACTTATTGTCATGTTTCTGTTTTTGAATGTTCCTGAGAATTGTAATTCAGAGTTTGGTGGTACCATGCTTAGTATTAGTTTTCCTTCGCTGTCAAAGTATTGGTCGTATGTATCATCCGTGAGTATTATTTTTTTAGGTTCTGGCATTGTTACATTACCTGTTAAGGTAATTGTCTGATTTGCCTGTGTAACCTTGATTAGGTATGTGCTTTGGTATAATGTGTAGTTGTTTGTTGTTTCTAGATTTTCAACTGTGGTTGTTGGTGAAGAGAATTCATCTCTGTCAGAGGTGTATGTTACAGTTAATCCTTCTGGTAATCCACCTTCAAGTGTTGATATCGCTCCTGTTGCATCAGTTACCTTGTTAAATACTGTTTTTATTGTTATATTGTTAAGGTAGCTTATGTTTGAATCAGGGGTTATTGTTGAATTCATTATTACCCAATTATTTACTACAATTGGGTTGCAGTCTAAATAATCCTCTTCGTAATCATCATAATATTGGCCTGATTTTATGTAGCTTGTAGGTTTTGTGTTTGTTCCCCACCAGTTATTGTTAGCTGTAACTGCGCTTCCTGTTTCATCTTCATTGTATAATGCAGACCGTGTTCCTGATGGTATTAATACTGAATTGGTTATATTAAATCCGCCACCATAATAATTATCAACTATAGATCCTTCACCTGTTGCGGTGTTGTTTATGAATGTTGATTGTATAATGGTTAAAAATCCACCATAATTCATTATGGCTCCACCATCTCTTCCTATAGTATTAGTTACTTTGTTTCCTATGAATGTACTGTTAGTTATAGTAGTATCTTCATGTGTTTGTATTGCTCCACCATTACCTATTGTTGCTTTATTGTTAATGAAGCTTGAATTATCTACAATCATAGGATATTTCTGTGTTAATCCATAAATACCAGCTAATCTTCCAGTATTATTACTGATTACTGAATTGTATATGGATAATTTTCCACCTAAGTTTATCCATCCCTGACTGTTACTATCATTAGGTACGGTGTTATTGTATATTCTTGTATTATTTATAGTAGTATTTCCATCTGCTTTTATGATAGCTGCAGTGTTATTGTAAATTGCACTGTTATTTATAGTTAAAGTAGAATCCTCAGCTAGTAGTATAAGATTTCCTGCTGTATTTAATCCACTATTTTTTACAGTGTTATTAGCTATTGTTACATTTTCAAGAATTAATTTACCCTTTGTTATATTTGCTATAGCGCCTTCTATGCCATTTGCATTATAGATAATCATATTTTTAAGAGTTAATGTTGCACCGTTATTTACAATGAATATATGGCCTTGATTTGCGTTTATTTTATTTCCATTTCCATCTATTGTAACGGTTTTATTAACTGTTATGTTATCTTCTGCTTGTCTTCTTTTTATATTGTCGGGTAATGTTATGGTTGAACCAGCTGTAATATTATTTATTTGGTTCTGTACAGTTTTATATCTTAATTCTGGTGATTCAATTATTGTTACTACACCAGGAACAACTGTTTGATTTTCTATTACTGCATTATTATATACTGCTGTTACAGTATAATTTCCTGCATTAAGATCATTAGTAACTGGAAGTGTGGCAATTCCCTCCACTACATCCACGGTGTAGTTTGTATTGTCAAATGTTATAGTTACATCGCAACCTGAGATTGAGTTATTCATGTCATCTGTTACGAAAACAGTCAAATCAAAGTTTGCTCCTTCAACTACAGTAATATTATTAACAGTAACATTTACACTTGATAAATCACTTGATCTTTGGAAGATTGCTGAACCATTGTATGCAGTGTTTTTTGACATAGTATTATTTGCTAGTAATGCGTCACAATCTATATATATTGCTCCACCTTGTTTTGAAGAACCGGTTCCAGTAACTCTGTTTGAAATGAATTTAGAGTTTTGTATTTCTAGATAGGATCCTCTTCCTGCTACAGCTCCACCTTTGGAGTTTGATGTATTGTTTATGAATGTAGAAGTATATATGTAGATTTTTCCTCTTGAATTAATTCCACCACCATAATTTACAGCGATATTGTTTTCGAAGGTTGAGTTAATTACAGTTATACTAACTTGACGATTACTGGATGTAAGTACTCCGTTATTAGTACTACTATTATAGAATGATGAGTCAATAACTGTGACCTGTGATCTTCCAAAGTTAAATGAACCATATACTCCATCGTTTTTTATTCCGGTTACATTTTTCATAATAATAACTGTATCTGAAGAAGTTTCTAATGCAGCTCCAACATAACCTGAGACAGTATTATTAATAAATGTTACATTATCAAAGGTTACATTACCTTCAGCAGTTATAACAGAGTTTTTATATAAATTACCTGTGAAAATTATGTTTTTAAATGTAACTGTATTACCTTTTGTAATAGTAAATGAACCATTATTTGAGGTTATAGTATGACCTTTACCATCAATTGTAACGGTTTTATCTATTATTACAGGCTGTTCATCATTATTTTTCTGATAATCTTTAGCTAAGGTTACATCTTCAGTTGCTGTATTCACTGTGCTATTTAGTTCAGCGAAATTTCCAGATGTACCCTCCTGTTTCAGTGATTTATGGGTTTTTTTCACTGATTTCTGTGTTGTTTGAACAGATTGTTTTTCTTTTATCTTATTATGATCAACATTATTAATTGTTGCTGGCTGGTCGGATAATACAGGTGATGTATCACTTATACTGCTTTGTGATGTATCACTTGTTGTATTATCTGTATCAGCAGCTGATATTGCTGATATTCCAACTAGTGTTATTAATAATAAGGAACATATAAGAAAAAATTTTGTCTTATTATTAAACATTTTTTCCATCCTATTACTTTGTTGAATATACATATTTTCCATGAGGTGTGAACAAAATAAATAAGTATGTATAGGAACATATCAAGCTTATTTGTTTTATTTTAAAAAAATATGTATATGTTATTATCTTTAAATCAAAATATTAATAATTTTATATTATCAAAAAATAAGGCGTTAAAAATAGATAAATACTACAGTAAAATAAGAATATTATGTATAAAAAGTAAAATAAAGTAAAAAAAAAGAATAATAAAAGACAATAATCCTCTTTTATTATAAAGTTGTAACTTTACAACCATCTTTCTCAACTATAATGGTATGTTCTGTTTGAGCTACCATAGCATCTGTTTTTTCTTTCAATGCATTATATGGGTAAATAGCTCGTGACCTAATTAATGGTTGCATTGCTCTATTTAATTTATGTTCATCATATTTGTCAAGGAAATGTCTTTTAGCAAATGGGAAATGAGAAAAGTCTGTACTAATGTATTTTAATAATCTTTTAGCATCTGGTTGACGTAGCGGTCTATTTCTTAAATATGAGTATATGTAGTGTTGTGGTATATCACTAACTAGTCCGACTCCATTAGTAGCAAATGGTTCTACTGCTATATGGTCACCTTCTTTTAGTTGATGATCACTGCCATCAGGGAAGTTTGGAATACTAAGACCAGCATGTAAATTGTTTTTCTCTAAACTATGACCTGTAAGATTTACTATAGGTGTATATCCTTTATCATGCATTGTCTTTTCTACTTCTGCTCCAATTTCATTTAGTGTAACACCATCTTTAATAATACTAATAGCATTCTCTAGTGCAGAACTGGATGCATCTATTATTCGTCTTCTTTCCTCAATCTCATCTTCAGTAACGACTGGATTTCCATCATCAAGTCTTCCAGGCATTTTAAGAGGATTTCCTTCTTCATCCACTGGTTCTTTGTTATCTCCTTCAATAATTACAGTTACTGCAGTATCTGATATGTATCCATCAATTTCTGCTCCTAAATCTATTTTAACAATGTCACCATTACAGAATAAGGTATCATCGGTTGGAGGTGATGTATAATGTGCTGCTATCTGGTTTATTGAAACGTTACATGGAAAAGAAAGTCCAGCACCTGTACTTTTTATTTCAGATTCTACCCAGTTAACTAGGTCACTTACTTTCATTCCAGCAGTTGCTTTTTTAGCTGCTTCTTTTCTGACTTTTGCTGCTATTTTTCCTGCTTTTTCATATTCTTCTAACATGTATATCACTAAAATAATTTGTTAATATTTAATCTATTTATTAATTTTAATATATAGTATTATAAATCCTATTAATTATATATAATAAAATATATAACATTGTATTATTATTAAAAATTAATACAATTAATTAACGAGAGATGGTGTGCAATGAATATAGCATTTACACAGGACCAAATCTTTTTTCTCATAATAGCTGTAATTATTTTAATAGCAATCATTTTTATTGTTATAGAATGGCGTAAAAGTGCAGTATCAAAAAATAAGGTACTTTTACTAGAAAAACAAACAGAACTTAAGAAAATAGAATTAGTAGAGAAAGATATGGAAAGTAAACGTAGAAAAGAAGACATGTCTGATTTATCTCAGGAAGATCAAGAAAAACTCAGACAAATAAGATTAAATACATCTGAGATAATGGGTCAAGTAGGATTATTAAGTACTGAAGTAAATGAAAGAGTTGAACGTTTAGAGGCAACTAGTGAATTAGTTAAACTTCAAAAACTTATGGATAAATTAGATAAAAAAGAAGCAGAACTTGAAAAATCTCTTAAAAAATAATTAGGGTGATTATATGGAAGCTGCATCAATTCTGGCTATAATAATATTATTAATAGCAGTTCTAATACTAATTTATTATTATTTACAGAGTACAAACAATCCACTTTATCAAAATATACATAGTCAAGCTTCAAACATTTCTAGCAGAGTAGTACAAGAGCCATACGTAATTGACTTATCAGATAAAGTTAATGATTTTGGTGGAAAATTTAAAGATAGAGTTAAAGTGGATGAGACTGAGGAGACTATATCTAAGACAGATATGATGACAAATAAGATAAATCAGTTTATAGATGAACAGAGTGAACAAGTCATTGCAGACTGGGATTTAGCAACACATAAAGATATTGATATAGTTCTGGAGAAATATGATAATCTTGAAAAAGATCTTAATGATTATAAAGATTCTAACAATAAACGTGTTGATGAATTAGAACAAAGACTTAATGATATTGATGAAAAACTTAATGACATGGAATAATTATTCTTATTATTTCAATCATATCTTATTTTTTTAGTAAAAAAAATAGTAACCTTTATATATTACTTTTTATTTAAATATATAATAGCTCTTAATAGAGACGTAATTTTATAGAAAGCGGGGTGGGGTAGTCTGGTGATCCCGCGGGGCTCATAACCCCGAGAGCCCTAGTTCAAATCTAGGCCCCGCTATCATATAATTTTCAAAATAAACTTATTTTTATTAATTTAATCAACTTATATGGTAAGCTGAAGTGCAGTTAACGGTGAATTTCACTGAGGAAACTCCATCCACTACAGAAAACCATGATGTATTTAATTAACATACGCTGAGAAGTGTGACACTGAAATAGAAACGATACGATACGTCTAAACCAGGCTTTGAAAGATGATACAATTACGTTGATGATGCCTAAGATAGATAATCGATGAAACGATCAATCCATGGAGTGCAAAAGTAAATATTGTCATTTCTGTTAAAGAAGACAAAGGTATCTTGCTAAGATAAATACTGCAATAAAACATGAGGTGGGTTACTCTCAGCATGCCATATAATTACATTAAATAACTTTACTAATTTTCTTAATCAAATTATTATTATAAAATTTTTAATAGTCTGTTTTATATATATTAAATCTATGGAAACAATAAAAATAGTTCTAAATGATATTGATTATGTAACACGTAATGACAAGCCAATAATACGATTATTTGGTATAAATCCAGAAACAGAAGAAAATGTCATTGCAGTGGACACTACCTTCAAGCCATATCTCTATGTATTACCATATGACTTTGACATATGCCTAGAAGATTTAAGAGAAATGGGCCTTGATGATTTAGAAGTAGAAACAAAGATAGACATAGGAACAGAGAGCGAATTCATAAAAGTAATACTTACCCATCCACAGGAAGTTCCAAAACTAAGAGATTCAATACGAGATTTACCATCTGTAAAACAAATAAGAGAATATGACATTCCATTCTACAGAAGATACCTCATAGATAAACAAATAACACCAACAAATATAATAGAACTACATGGAGAAACAATAGACTCAATATTATATAGTGAAGAACTAAAAATAGATGAAGACGTTACTTTATTTAAAATGATGGAAAATCCAATAGATACACACAAAACAAATAAACGTAACAAAATTTTAAGCTTTGACATAGAAGTATATAATGCCGAAGGAATGCCAACTGCAGAAAATGACCCTATCATCATGATGAGTTTATGTGGAAATAATGGTCTTAAAAAAGTATTATCCACTAAAAAGTCAGATAAAAGCTTTGTTGAAACATTATCTTCCGAAAAAGACATGCTTAAAAGATTTGTAGAAATCATTAAAGAAGAAAATCCCGACATGCTAGTAGGATATAATTCAGATAACTTTGACTTACCTTACATAAAAAAGAGAGCAGAAAAATTAAATATAAAATTAGATTTAGGTGTAGATGGCAGTGGGATAAAATTCATGAAACGTGGATTTAACAATGCAGGAGTGATAAAGGGAAGAGTACATGTAGATTTATATCTTCTTGTTAGACGTAACATGCGTCTTGAAAGATATACTCTAGAACGTGTTTATGAGGAACTATTTGATGAGAAAAAGATTGATGTTCCAGGTGACCAGATATACCAGTACTGGGATTCAGATGATGAACGATTAGAAGAATTATTTGACTACTCAATGGATGATGCTGTTACAACAACCATGATTGGAGATAAACTAACACCGCTTACTGTTGCACAAACACGTCTAGTAGGACAACCTTTATTTGACATAGCACGTATGACTACAGGACAAATGGTGGAATGGTATTTAATGCTAAAGGCATATGAGAAGAATAATATTATTCCTAATAAGCCAGATACGGACGAGTATTCTCAGAGAAGAAAATCAAATAAGGTTATTGGAGGTTATGTAAAAGAGCCTGAGAAGGGTTTATTTGAGCATATTGCGTACCTTGATTTCAAAAGTCTATATCCTTCCATAATCATAGCTCAGAACATATCCCCTGATACAATCACAGATGGTGAGAATATGGATGAATCAGAATATTACACATGTCCTGAGAATGGTTATAAATTTTTAAAAGAACCTAAAGGATTTATTCCTTCAATTATTGGTTATATTCTCGATGAAAGACAAAGGATTAAAAAATTAATGAAAGAGGAAAAGGTTCCTGAACAAAAAAGGGCATATGACTTTGAACAACAAGGTCTTAAAAGATTAGCTAACTCCATGTTTGGTGCATATGGTTACTCAAGGTTCAGATGGTATAAAATAGAGTGTGCAGCAGCAATTACAGCATGGGGGAGAGAGTATATTAGAAATGCTATGAAAAAAGCTGAAGAATATGATTTTAAACCAATATATGCAGATACCGATGGATTCTATGCCACATATATTGGTGACTTAAATGAGGAATAATTTATTGTTATAAAACATTATAAATTAAAAAATACAAAAATAAACATAATAAAGATAATAGGTATTATTTTATGAAACTTAGTCCACTTCAAATGTTAGTTTTAATAGTAATTTTAATAGGAGTAGCTTATGGTACCTACTCAGCTACTATGGATCAGCTACCTGATTTATCAGGTACTGTTGTAGGTAACACTACTTCTGTTGCTGATACAGCTAATCAAACAATAGTAGGTTCAGTATATATACATGATGAAAATAACAATACATCTAACATGTCAGTTGTAATAACAAATAATACTAAAATCTATAAGGAAACAAAGGACAATAAACAGGTAGAATGTAAGATGGATAACATTACTAATGGTTGTAAGATTGATGTATATACTATTGGTGATGCAACAAATACTATTCCACCACAGATTACTGCTGAGAGAATTGTCATTAAGAATAAAAAGTAATATTCTTATCCTCTTTTTTTTTTATTTAATTATTTTATATCTAATTCTCAACTATTAATATAAAAGTTTATATACTAGTTTTTAAATAAATAATATCATTCCTAAATTTCGTTAAAAACTTAGCACTATAAATACACATAAGTGGGGTTATAGTGTAACCAGGCATCATCTGGGACTCCAGTTGTCTTTGAAGAAAGCGCGCATGCTGAGGCATACCTATGATGACCAATTGGAGTGCTGAGACAAGAGAAATCCTAGGATCTGGGTTCAAATCCCAGTGACCCCATTATAATTTTATCAAAATAGACTATTTTTTTACAATGATTAATTATTCATTATCTAATTTATTACATGCTAATTTTATCTAAAAAAGTGGATTATTTAGGGAGTTTAATTAATATTTTTCATTCACGTGTTTTTCAATCTGTTTCATTATAGTTATTGCATATATACCTGCACCATATCCATTATCAATATTCATTGTTGCTATTCCAGGGGCACATGATTGTAACATTGAAAATAATGCTAAAAATCCTTTTTCTCCAACACCATAACCTGTTGATGTTGGCACTGCTATAATTGGTATATTTACAAGTCCTGCTACTACAGATGGTAATGCACCTTCCATGCCTGCTACAGTTATGATTACATCAACTTTTTCTTCCAGAAGTAATGTTATTTTATCAATTAATCTATGTATTCCAGCTACTCCTACGTCGTATGTTCTTACCACATCATATCCTGCCTGTTTTAATGTGATTCTTGCTTCTTCTGCTACGGGTACATCTGCAGTTCCTGCTGTTATTATTCCTATTTTTCCCGGATGATGTTTTGGTTCTACTTTGTTGATAGTTAATATAGATGCTTCTTCATAATATGTTCCTTTTTCTAGAATATCTTTATTTAATTGACTTTTTATTCGATTAAATCGGTCTTTAGGTAGTCTTGTTATCATTAGCTGTTTTGAGAATTGAACATTATTGATTATATTTACAAGGTCTGCATCTGTTTTTCCTTGGGAGTAAACAGCTTCTGGAACGCCAACACGTTCTTCTCTCATAATATCAAATTTAATATTCTCTCCAACTTCCTGTGTTCGCATAATTCTAAGCTGTTCTTCTGCTTCATCAATGGAAAGCTCACCATTTAGTAATTTATTTAAAATATCTCTCATATTCCATCCCTTTATATTTAATTATCTATCCTTCTATTTAAATATTTACAATCTTTAATATTAAAATTAAATTATAATCTATATAAATACTAAATATTAAATAATTTAAAAATATTAGTATAGTTTATAAGTGGGATAAAAACATGAAAGAATATACTGCATATTTATTGGTTGATGGAATAGTACAAGGAGTAGGATTCAGACCTACAGTATATAGACTTGCTAAATTAATGAATTTAACGGGTCATGTTCGAAACATGGGAAATATTGTTGAAATAATTATACAAGGAACCTATGACGACATTAAATTATTTGTTGACGAACTACAAGAATATAAACCTGTACGTTCTGAGATAAACAATATAGATGTAGAAATAAAAGGAGAAGTAACACCTGAAACAAAATATGATGATTTCACAATAAAAGAGAGTAGTGATAAAATATCAGGATCTGCAGTTATTCCACCAGACATTAGTATATGTGATGAATGCTTAAATGAAATACTAGACATAAATAATAGGCATTATTACTATCCATTCACAGCTTGTACTAATTGTGGACCAAGATTTACTGTAATAGATAAAGTACCCTATGACAGAAAAAATACTACAATGGATGATTTTCCATTATGTACTCATTGTGAAGAAGAATATACTAATCCCCTTGACAGACGATATCATGCAGAAGCTACATGTTGCCCAGAATGCGGACCCCAAGTATTTCTATACAAGGATGGGGTAATACAATCTAAAGACCCTATAAGAGATGCAAGTAGATTAATTGATGAGGGAAAAATACTTGCAATAAAAGGTATAGGTGGAACTCATCTTGTATGTAAAACATCAACTGATGAGGCAATACTAAATTTAAGGGAAAGATTAGGCCGAAAAACACAACCATTTGCATGTATGACGCCAGATACAAAGACAGCATCATTATTTGTAGAATTTAATGATAAAGAAAAAGAAGTACTAGAATCCGTAGCAAGACCAATAGTCATATTAAATAAATCACGTGATTATGAGCTATCCGAAGCTCTTTCCCCAGGATTACATAATCAGGGAGTAATGTTACCATATACAGGATTACATCATCTATTATTCAAATATACATTAGAGCCGGCATATGTCATGACATCTGCAAACATGCCTGGAAATCCTATGTTAATAAATAATAAGGAAATAATAGAAAAATTAGATGAAATAGCAGACTACTATTTACTACATGATAGGAAAATATTAAATCGTTGTGATGATAGTGTAGTAAGATTCAGAAATAATCGTCCTGGATTTATCAGAAGATCAAGAGGATATGTGCCTAAGCCATTTGACTTCTCAAATATAAATACAACCCATAATATATTAGCAGTAGGACCGGAACTAGATGTAACATTCTCCATACTAAAGGAAGGTAAATGTTATCCATCACAGCATATTGGAAACACATCTAAAATAAAAACAATAGAATTCATGCAAGATGCAATAAAACATTTAATAAAACTTACAAGAACAGATAATATTGATTATGTAGTTGCAGATATGCATCCAGAGTTTAACACAACAAAACTAGCAAGACAACTAAGTGAAGAATATGATGCAGAACTAGTACAAGTACAACATCATCATGCACATGCATCTAGCTTAATGGCCGAGCATAATCTAGATGAAATGGTTGTAATAGCAGCAGATGGTGTAGGTTATGGTGAAGATGGTACAATATGGGGTGGTGAAGTATTATATCTTAATAATACCGGACATTATAAAAATGTAGGTGGCTTAAAAACACAGCCAATGCCTGGAGGAGATTTAAGTACAAAATATCCTATAAGAATGGCCATGGGGATACTATACACAATAATGGATAAAGAAGAATTACGTGACCTGATGAAGAATGAATACTCAGAATACTTTAAATATGGTGATAAAGAAGTAGACATGGTTCTAAAACAATTAGACAATGACTTTAACACATCACGTACTAGTAGTATGGGCCGTGTACTTGATAGTATAAGTGTACTATTAGGTATTAGTAAAAATAGAGGCTATGAAGGTGAATGTTCTATGAAATTAGAATCTGTTGCAAGAGAGGGGTTTGATTTACTTGTAATGGAATTAGAACCAACCCTAGAAAATAATAGATTAGTAATTGATACAAGTAAACTACTACTTGATGTTGTACATCTAATAAAAGGTGGCGTGGGTATTGATGAAATAGCATGTGCATCTGAAAGAGCACTTGCAGAAGCACTAGCAGATATAGCAATAATAACAGCAAGAGATAAAAAAGTCAATGTTATAGGAGGTACAGGTGGTGTCTTCTATAATGAGTTCATATCTGAAGTTGTTAAGAAAAAAGTAGAAGATGAAGGATTAACCTTCGTTCAACACGAAAAAACATGTGCTGGAGATGGTAGTGTTTCAATGGGTCAATGTGCCATTGTTGGATGGAGATTAAGTGATAACTAAAGTTAATTACTTTTATTTATCTTTTTTTTTAAATTAATCTATCTTTTGTAAAGAATTTATTTACTTTTTTAACCTTTTTAGATTTTGCTAGTATTGTAAGAATATCACCCTTTTCTAAGATAATATTATTTTGAGCTATTAGTTCTCTATCACCCTTAGTACATAACATTATAATATAATCATCAGCAGGACTAATTGCTCCAATCTCTTTTCCAATAGCTTTATTTGATTTTACTGGAACCTTTATTATCTCATATTGTTCTTTTCCACCATTATTTATTGTCTGTGATTTTGGTTCTACAATGTGTTTCTGAATATCAATACACGCTGTTAATTCAGGGCTTACTACTTCATTTAATCCTAATTTTTTAAACATTTTAATATGAGAAGGATTTGCAGTTCTTGCAATAATTTTTTTAAGATTATAATTCTGAGATAAAATACCTATAAGCAGGTTAACTTCATCAATACTTGTTGCTGCTACTATTATATCTGCATCAGCTATTCCTGCCTGTTCTAGTACTGCTTTGTTAGTGGCATCACCCTTAATTATATTTACATCATCATATTTGTCTTCTATATCTTTCAATATTTTTCTATTATTTTCTATTACAGTAATATTATATCGGGCTTTTCTTTTTAGTAGTCCAATTAGGCGTATGCATACCCTTTTTCCTCCAACAATAATAATATTATCTGCCATGTAGTCCCTCTCTATTTATATCAAATATTGTATAGATATCCTTTTATATTTTGATATACTTAAATAATTCTTATAATTTTATTAAATATTAGAAATATATAATATATTAAAATACTTATTCTCTATGTAATTGTTTTATTTTGATAATAATTTATATGGGGAATTTATAAAAGGAGATAGTATGGATTATAAAAAAGTCTTTGGATTATTGTCAGTTGGTATTGTAATATTAGTTGCAATGATTCTTTTCATTGGTCCAGGTGAAGTATTAAATGCTTTGCAAACAGCTGATATGAAATATGTATTACTAGCTATAATAATTCAATTCATTATAATGACTCTGTGGAATGTAAAATGGGGTATCATAGTATCTGGATTGGATATATCCTATAAAAAACTACCATTGTTTGCAATGTTACTTGTAGGATTAGCAGTGAACAATTTAACACCTAGTGGTCGGGGTGGTGGAGAACCAGTTAGAGCTTATTTATTAAGTAAGAGTTCTGGTGCTGGTTTTAGAAAGACATTCGCCACGGTAATGAGTGATAAATTATTTGATACATTTCCATTTTTAACATTGGCTATTATTGCAATGATTTACTTAATATTCACGCTACATTTAAGCCAAACAATGGTTATTACATTAATTGCTGTTATAATTCTCTTTGTAATATTACTAGGATTTATACTGTACATATGCTTTAATGAAGAATTAGGTCTTAGAACTGTAGCATGGATTTTTAGGCAATTAAACAGGTTCATGTCTCGTGATTTAACAAAATATGAATCAAAATCAAAATCTGCAATGAGAGGATTCCAGACTAGTTTAAAATACCTTATGAAAGATCGTAAAGTCTTCTTCCAAGCACTAATCATAGCATTTATTGTATGGATTTTGGAGATATTACGTGTTTATGTTGTATTTTTAGCATTTGGAGTCCAAGTATCATTTGGTATGATTGCCTCAGTATTCCTACTTTCAACATTAGTTGGTATGATTCCAGCATTACCTGGAGGTATAGGAGCAGTTGATGGTATAATGATTCTAGTATATTCTATGGCAGGAGTACCATCATCCATATCCACAGCAGTAACACTAGTAGAAAGACTAATCTCATACTGGATGGTATCAGGACTAGGATTACTAGTACTTCCATACTTTGGAACAGGAGTATTAGACAAAGTAGACTTGGACGAATAATATTCCCCCAGACTAGATATTAATAAGGATATCTAGTCTATAATTTTATTTAAACTATTTTTATTAACATTTTAGAGGATTGATTAATTATGAATTCACCAATAATTGAAGATACATATGCAGAAGCATTTAAAACAAAAGCATCATATTTATTAATAACAGCAGCAACAAGAAAATTAGCATATCGTGCTGCAGTAGAAGCAACTGGTTTTGCAACATCATTCATTGGATGTCCTGCAGAAGCAGGAATAGATCAATACGTTCCACCAGAAAAAACGCCAGATAACAGACCTGGATACTCTATAATCATATGTCAAAACAAGACAGAAAAAGTAGAAGAACAATTACTAGAAAGAGTGGGACAATGTGTACTAACAGCAGCAACAACAGCAGTGTTTAACCTATTACCAGAAGCTGAAAAACAAACAAATCTAGGATTTAAGCTAGCATTCTTTGCAGATGGATACCAGGAAAAAATAACAAAATACGGAAAAGACATGTATAAAATTCCAGTAATGTCTGGAGATTTCTTAATAGAAGAAAACTTCGGAATAGTAGATGCTGTTGCAGGAGGAAACCTATTTATCATGGCAAAAACACAACAATCAGCATTAATTGCTGCAGAAGCTGCTGTAAATGCAATACGTGAAATATCTGGAGTAATAACACCATTTCCTGGAGGTATTGTAGCATCAGGTTCTAAAGTAGGATCTAAAAAATATAAATTTATGAATGCTACTACAAACGAACAATATTGTCCAACACTTAAAGATAAAATAGAAGATTCCAAACTACCTGAAGATACAAATGGTGTGTATGAATTAGTATTTGATGGTTTAACAGAAGAAAATGTAATTAAAGCAACAAAAGCTGCTGTAAATGCAATAAAAACAATACCTGATGTTCAGAAAATATCTGCAGGTAACTATGGTGGAAATCTTGGAAAATATAAAATAAATCTATTAGAATAGACTAGTCAAAGATACTTTACAAAATAATAGGATGGGTGATAAAATGAAGGAAGTATTAACACCATTAGAAATGAGAGCAGTTGATAAAAATACTGAATACAATAATATACCTACATTGGTATTAATGGAGAATGCTGGTGCAAGTATAGCTCATTATATAGTAAATAAATATCCTGATAAGAAAAAAATATCAATCTACTCTGGAAAAGGTGGTAATGGCGGTGATGGATTTGTAATAGCAAGACATCTCCTAAATTATGGATATCATATTCACTTATATCTATTAACAAGACCTGAAAACATAAATAACAATGATTCAAAGATTAACTGGGAATCAATAAAAATAATATCAGAAACCAATAAGAATTTAAAGGTTTATAAAATAACTGATTCAACACAGTTAAAACCAGATAATTCTGATATAATAATTGATGCGATTCTAGGAACAGGAGTTAATGGTAAAATTAGACAGCCAACGGCAAAGGCTATTGATACTATTAATTATTCTCCAGCTATAAGAATATCAGTTGATGTACCATCTGGACTTGACCCTGAAACAGGAGCTGTACATGATAAATCAGTTATAGCACATGAAACATTAACCTTACATAAAGCTAAGACAGGATTATTATCTGCAGAGGAGAAGTATGTGGGTCATGTTGAAGTATTAGATATCGGTATACCAAGAGTTTCAGAGGAATATGTTGGTGAAGGTGATTTATTAAAATTAAGTACTCCCAGGGTTAATTCACATAAAGGTGAGAATGGGTCCGTACTAATTATTGGATCTAACCCTGATTACATTGGAGCTGTAATTTTTGCAGCACAAGCTTGTACTTCCCAATCAATAGATCTTATATATATTGTGGCTCCAGAGTCCTCTGCTAATCTGATTAAACAATATAATCCAGAATTCATTGTTAGAAGTGTTCCTGGAAACGTGTTATCAATGAATGGATATGAGGTTATAGAACCATTAATTAGTAAAGTTGATTCTATATTAATTGGTTCAGGTGCTGGATTAGATGATAAGACTCGTGAATTATTTAATCATATATTATGTAAAACTGATAAGCCAGTTATCATTGATGCAGATGCATTAAAATTAGTTGATCGTGAAAATATTAAAAAAGGAAATGTTATTGTAACACCCCATGCTTTTGAGTTTAAAAAATTTTTCGACTGTGAATTACCAGATAAATTTGATGATAGGATTGACATGGTTTGTAAGTTAGCAAAAGAATATAATACAATTATTCTTTTGAAGGGTGTTGTTGATATTATTGCTTCTCCTGATGATTATAAATTGAATCGTACTGGTAATCAGGGTATGACTGTTGGTGGAACAGGTGATATTCTCGCTGGCTTAACAACCGCAATATCTACAAAAAATAGTTTATTTGAGGCAGCTTATATAGCCTGTTTTATACTAGGAGTTGCAGGTGATAAAGCACTTGATAATTATGGATTTAATTATTCATCTAATGATATTTTAAAATTAATATAGTGATTTAATATAACACTATATCAAGTATAATATTACTAGTAGTATTGTTCCAAAGATACCTCCGAATCCCGATACTAGTATTGTTAGTAAAGTTATTGGGATACTAATTCCAGGTATGAAATTAACTAAAATTAATAAAATCCATCCCATAAATAGGTGGAATATAATCTTAATTAATATGCTTCCTATTTTAAGTAATGCATATAGTACTGGTATTGCAATAAGGATTAATAGGATTAATGTTATCATTTCTATTATCATGGGTTATCAATACCTCCTTATTATTCTTTTCTTATTATTTTATTTAAATAATTATATAGAATATCCCTATTTTTATAATAAATTTTTTTTCATAGAAAAAATTAAAGATTTGTTAAAATTAATTAATAACTGGAATTCATCAATTAACCAATAATTGTCTATTTTAAATTAGTATACTTATTATCCTATCTAAAATTATGTGAATAGTGACAGTTTACTAAAAAAATTCCGTAGGATAGACAAATGTTAACTCATAAATTTAACAATAAGAATAATTAAAAACGTAAAATACTTATTTTTATAATATTTTATGGATTTAGCTAATTATCGGAAATAATATGAATTTTCGTGAACCTAAATTAATTATTTCATTGTTATATTTAGTAAATCAATATTCTTATATTCTACTTTTAATATAACTATGAATAATTAAGATTTAATAAAAAAAATAGGGGTGTCTAATTTAACTTCATTAAAATATATTGTTTTCAATTCTTTAATAGGCGAAATAGCTATTGTATGGAATAATAAAGATAAACTTCTTAAACAGATTATTCTTCCCGATGTTAACACTGGGAAATTTAATTATGGTAAAATAGATTATCATGGAGTATTATCTGAAACAGATCCTGATGATTATATCATGGAAGTCATGTCTGATGTTAAGGAAATTATTATGGGCAAGGATATTCATTTTGATTATAGTCATTTGGATTTTTCTATTCTCACGGATTTTCAGAGAATTGTTTTGTTAAAACAAAAGGATATCCCACATGGAAGGGTAACTAGTTATAAGAAATTAGCTGAGTTAATAGATAAACCTAAAAGTGCAAGACCAGTTGCTAATGTTTTATCTTCAAATCCATTTCCGATAGTTATTCCTTGTCACAGAACAGTTCGTTCTGATTGGACTATTGGTGGGTATGTAGGTATGAATGATGGATTATATAAGCGATTAATATTAGAAAATGAGGGAGTTCAGTTTGAGAAGGATGTTGTGCAGAAAAAGTATCGTTTTCCTTCTGAGGATTTAAGTATTCCCTCCTTATAATTTTTTTTAATTAATTTTATTATAAGTTATAACTTTTAAGTTATAAGTTAATAAGATATAACATATAATTAGTATTATAGTAGGAACTGATTTTCACAGAAAAATTTTTCAAAACAAAAAAAAAACTTAAAGGAGGTTATTAAGAATATAATTCATAAAATTATATTTCTTCATCTTCATCTAATGCTACTCTCATTGTGTCAGAGTCTTGTGGCATATATCTGAGGAAATCTTCTGCTGCTCTTCTTACATCAGAAGAACCAATAATGTATCTACCTGCAATTATAATATTAGCACCATTATCTAGAGCTGTGTTAACTTTCTCAGGTGTTACACCACCAGCAACAGCAATTAAACCGCGTTTACCAAGTTTAGCTTTAATTTCTTTAATGTTTCCCCATTCGGATTGTTGTTCATTATCATTATCATTCATTGTTTCAGAGTCAATATTTCTATGTAATAAAACTATGTTAGGTTTTAATTCAAGTTGTTCAAGTTTAGCAGGAATATCCTGTACATTCATCATATCAAGTATGGAGTAAATTCCTTGTTTTGAACATTCATGTATAGCTTTTTCTATAGATTCATTTGTTCCAAGACCAGAGATAGCTACAGCATCAGCTGTTTCATCTGCTGCCATTTTAACTTCTACTCTTCCAACATCTAAAGTTTTAAGATCAGCAATAATGAAAGCACCAGGACGTTCTTCTCTTATTTTACTAATAATATCTACACCGAATTTTTTAACAAGAGGTGTACCTGCTTCAATAAGAATTCTTTCACGTTTTGGTAAATCTCTAATTATGCTACGCATTTTATCTTCATTATCTAAATCTAATGCTACTTGTAGATATGGTGGATTCCATAATTTCATTGCTTTGAATCCCATAATTGGATGTGTTCCTCTATCTTTTTCTGCTAATACTTTGTCTATTGATGGATATTTATCAAATGCACGTTTAATTGCTAATTTGGTAGCACCATAGTTGTATTGGTAAATTTTACGATAATCCTTAGCTGAAGGATCAATGAATACATTTACCATTATAACAATATCTTCTACCATGTTTTTAGGTATTATTTCTTCTTCTACAGCATCAGCAACTGCACGTCCTACTGCTGTTTGTGCAGGACCAAATATTTTATTTGCATCTTCTAAGTTTTGTATTGTTACTTTAGGTACAATAAGTGTTGCAGGTTTCACTGGTAAGTTTGGTCTTATAACAGCTAATAATGGTGTGTGTCCTACAGACATACTTGCCATGTTTGTTGCGTAAGCAGTTCCTACTGGACCTTTCTTATCACCTACAATAAGGTCGATATGTGCTAATTCAGGTCCGTCTCCGATTAAAGCTTCTCCTATTTCATACATTAATTATTTCTCCGTTTATATTTGATTATTAATCCTTTTATCTTTTAAGATGTTGGATTCAAAAACAGTCTTATAGATTTTCTATTATAATAATATTTCTGTTTTAATTAATTATTATATTATACGATTACTAATACTAATATTATTTAAATAAATATATCAATTAAATATTTACTTAACTATAATAAGAGTATTAACTATAATTAAATCCTAAATGAAGGTGAGAAATAATGAAAATTGATACACACATTCACAGTAAATACTCTAAGGATTCAATCACGCCTTTAGAAGACATAATCAAGTATAGTCAGAAAATAGGTTTAAATGCAATAGCAATAACAGATCATGATGAAATAGAAGGTACATGGGCAGTAAGAAAACTAGAACATGAAGGATTACTACTAATTCCTGGAGAAGAAGTTAGTAGTACTAAGGGACATATTGTAGCATTAGGAATAACAGATTATATAAAACCACTACAGACTCCAGCAGAAACAATAGACCAGATTCATGATAATGCAGGAATAGCAATAGCAGCACATCCCTACTGTTATTATAGAAGTGGTCTTGGGGACATAGTACAATCATTAGATATCGATGCAATGGAAACAAAGAATTCAAGATTTATATTTGGAGTATCTAATTATTTAAGTAAGAAAGTTTCTGAAAAAAATAACGTTCCACCAATTGGAGCAAGTGATGCACATTTTATTAAAGGAATAGGCCGATGCTACACGGAAATACCAGAAGCAGATGATGTAGATACAATATTAAAATACATAAAAAAAGGAAAATCCACGGCTCATGGTGAAAGAACACCAATGAATCTTATAATTAAAGAAGTAATTAGAAAAAAAGGTCATAGAACCAAACCAAAAACAGAATAAAAAAAAGTTATAAAAAGAAAATTTATTCTTTTAAATCTTCTTCAGTAGGAGCAAAATATTTATTACCAATAATACTTGGAATTATAGCACTTAAAACTAGCACTCCTGTTAGAATACTATAAACATGAGATGAAATTATATTATTATTAAGTCCATAGGATGCTGCTACTAATCCAAAGGTTAACCCCGTACTCATAACCATTGTAATATACATATGATACTTACTTAAACTTGTTTTAACAATTGTATATACTCCAATAAATTTTCCTATTTGACGTACTACAAATATTAATAAGAACACACCTAATGCTCCAAGTATAACTGGAATTGATACTTTTGATCCATTAACTATGAAAAATATTGGTGTAATAACAGTAAATGCTACTGTCTGTAATCTTTTAAGCATATTATTTTTGTTGGTATGGCTGAATGGTTTAGAAAGTATAGCTCCTAGTATGAATACTGGAAGTAATGCCTGTCCACAACCAAGAGTTGCAAAGAATATTAATAATACAAGTAATAGGAATATGTATTTAAGTTCTAACTGGTTACTTGTCATACTAAATGTTTGACTTTCAAATAAAATATCTGAGTATTTATATGAGAATACAAGTATAATTACAGATGCTATTACAAATACTAATGTTTCTATGGTAGGTTTCATGAATAAAGCACTTAATGCAAATGCCGTACAAATGTTTGTAACAAATGTAGATCCCATGAGTATTGTTCCTATCTTTTTACCAGATAACTCTTTATCAAGAATAATGGAATAAACAATTGCAATAGAAGTCTCTGATAATGCAGTAGCAACTAGTAATGATGATGTAAGAGGCCATAATAACATATATTCACATACAATAAATACGAGTACAAATGATATTAGAAATGATGCAACACCAATCATTAAACATTCTTTTAAATTATCTTTCATTAACTTTGGATTAACTTCTGTACCAGCAAGGAATGTTAATACCATACCTCCAATACTAGCAACATAAATCATCCAACTTTCAGGTTCTAACAATCCTAAATTTCCTGCAATAATACCAAGTATAATTTCAACAATAGATATGGAAATACTCCACTTAATTGAAATGACACTAGCTAAAACAATAAGGACTGCTAGTACTACAGGATAAATATCACTAATCAATTAAAAATCTCCTTTTATTTAATAAATAATTAAAGAATAATAAAAGTAGTATGCATACAAAATAAATCAAATAAAAAAAATATCGTGATTCCTTTTTTTCCATGATTAATAGATGATCATAGGCAAAATACAATTTATTACCTTTAATAAAAAATAGAAGTCATCATCCAGTAATCACTGGCGGTTAAATAGGTGGAACCTCATCACCTTTCAATTAATAATATATTTGTTTTTGGTGATATTTATTTTTTTTGAAAAAATAATAAGAGAGTTATTTCTCATAATATTTTAACACAAACACATGTTTATTAATGATTTTTCTCCCTGAAAATACTTCTCTATAATGACTTGAACGAGTATCAATAAGAATAACTTCACTACTGTCATCAGAGAATGTGTACTCATAATGGGTATTTGAGGAGATAATTTCATTTACAAAATGTAATGTATCCTTATTTGTATTATTATTATCTAACTCTCTAGATAATATTTCTAACAAATAGCCATCTTCATAAGGAGTATCTGATAATGTGTTAAGAATATCTAAAGGTTTTTCAGAATCCTGCATATTCATATAATAATGGCTATTTTCTTCAAAAATATACATACTTAATATAATAATCATTAAGAGAATTATTACACCAAAAATTAAATCATAAATTAATAATTGACCACTTTCATTCATATTTATCTTCAATATATTTTACAAGCCTATTTTTTTTATCAATAGCCTCTTTTGCAGATTTATCAATAATTTTTTTGTTTTCTTCAAAGTCTGTTTCATTAATCGTTTCAATAATCTTTTTAATAGGAGTATAAGCTGCTTCTCTAAACTTAGGCGTGAGTAATTCAACCTCGCCATTAGAATCTTCAATATATGTTTTACCAGTACCAGTAACTTCTCCGATAATTCCTACTCTAATATTAGTCTCTTCTAATAGCTGTGTTATACTAGATACGCATTTTGGTGATACAATTATCATCAATGAATCAATAGATACACCTAAAGGGTCAATATCTAAGTCGTTAAGCATAGAATATACCTTCGGATTTATTAACTCATTTATTTTCTCACGATATAAATGAATTCCTAAGCCTGTGGTTTTGTTTATCTCATTTGAATCTCCATTTATACCACCATTTGTAATATCGGTCATTGCATGAATATCTTCCTGTTTATCATAATTATTTAATAATTTGGATGCTTTAACAAATTGTACATTCAATGTTTCTTTTATTACTTCAGGATAATTGTTATAGATAGATGTTGTGGTAATGGTTCCTCCACCGGAACCCTCTGTCATTAAAATAACATCTCCTTCATGGGCTTCACTTCTTGCCTTAGGTATATTATTTGATGAACCTACTGCTCCTACTGCTCCTACTAATCTATTTCCTAAAACCATATCTCCACCAACACGTAGGGTACTTCCGGATACTAATGGTACACCAGTAAGTTCACTTACTGCACATATTCCTGCAGTATAATCAAATATTTTACCTATATCACCATCATCTGCTAGGTGTATGTCACTAATCAGTGCTACAGGAGTTGCTCCCATTACACATACGTCTCTTAATGTAGCTCTTGCTGTGTGAAAACCTGCTAAGAAGGGGTAATCACTTAATCTGGAATGTATTCCATCAATAGCTGTTGTTATATAATATGTGTCCTCTACTTTTACAACGCCACCGTCATCCTGTGCTGTTGGATTTACTATTGATTCAGTTTCAGTGTTTTTTATTATTTTTGCTATTTTACTATGTACATAGAAGTCTCCTTGTCCCCGTGATCCTACTCCAAATTCGCCCATTCCAATGTTTGTTTTAGGATATTGTAGTAAATCACCTAGTGCATCTTGGTTTAATTGTTCTGTTGTATTCACTTCATCATATATTGTTTTACTTAATTTTTCTGCTTGTTGAGGAGTTATGTCTTTGTAGTATTGTATTATCTTTGAAAGTTTTTCTATTGTTTCTTTTTTGTCTTTTTTATTTCTCAGACTTGTTTTTGTGTATTCTTCTATGTCCATTATAATCACTAAAATTATTACTTTTTAATAAAAGTATGATAATTATTTTTGTGATAACTTATACATACCTATTATCATATTATATTTTTAATACTATATCAAAAAATAGAAAAAGAAAATGTTTGGATAGGTTGGTGAAAATATTAATAGAATTATTCAATCTGATTCACGAATTTCTGTAAAATGTTAAGTCCACTAGGACCACTTTTCTCGGGGTGGAATTGTAATGCGAATACATTATCTTTACCAATTGCCACTGGAATCTTACCACCGTAATCTGTATAAGCTGTTATAATATCTTTATCTTCCGGGTCTATGTAATAAGAGTGTACAAAATACATGTATTCATTATCAGCATCAGATAATAAACTAGTATTATTATTAGCAGTATCATTTACTCTAATTCTATTCCAGCCCATGTGTGGTATCTTATAACCTTTTGGTAAATCAAATCGTTTAACTGTTCCTTTAAATATGTTTAAACCCTGTGCTTCAGGACTTTCCTCACTATTAGAGAATAACATATGTAATCCAAGACAAATTCCTAATAATGGTTTACCCTCATCAATATGTGAATAGATAATATCTTCATATTTGGATAAGTTATCCATCACAGCTCCGAATGCGCCTACTCCTGGTAATATGATAGCATCTGAATTTTTTAAATCATTCTTATCAGCTGAAACATTTACCTTAACGCCTATATGCTTAAAACCGTTATAAATACTTCTGATATTTCCACTACCATAATCTATAATTGTTATATTACTAATAATAATACACGCTCCATATTAAATAAATTTAGAAAAAAAAGTTTATTCCCCTAGGAAGGGGTTAATTTTTTTAGGATTAGAATCTATAAGATATTATCTTGTACCTGTTGGTGTTCTTGAATCATAAAAATCTTTGATTCTAATAGTATCATCAAGATCTGGTGTTGATACTTCATGTAATACCGTGTTTTCTATTGCCACTATTGTGTGTGGTGTTTTAGGTTCAATTCTTACAGTATCCTTAGCTCCAAAGTATTCTTTTTTATCTTCAAATTCTATGTATCCTTTTCCACTTACAATATACATTGTTTCGTCCTTATTTGGATGATAATGGAAACTGGTTTGATAACCTTCTTTTATGAATAATTCTTTTGTAAGATATTTTTCAGTATAGATAAGTACTTTTTCATATCCCCATGGTTTATCTATTCTATTGGAATATTCTTTTTGTACTTGTTGTAATTCTTTGCTTGTGTCAACAGCCATCCAAAATAGGCCATTTTCTTTGTAATATCCTAGTTTTTTATCTTTAGCTAATTCAGGGAATATTGTTTTTTCGATATCTCCACTTTTATAAGATCCGAAATCTAATTTACCTTTAGAGAAGTATATTCCTCCATTAATATAGTAGTCTAGTAATGGTTTTTCTTTAAAGGATACAATTTTGTCTCCACTGAGTTCTACAATACCATAAGGTGAGGTCATCTGTGTTACAAATATTGTAAAGTCATATGGTGATTTTTCACCGTCTTCTATCATTTTCTTAATACTTAAATCTGCAACAACATCTCCATTTCTGATTACACATTGAGTATCATCATCTATATGTTCCATACCTAATCTTATAGCATTAAGGGTTCCGAGAGGTTGTTCTTCTTTAACATATTCTATTTCTACACCCATGTATTCGTCGCCATATCGTTCCTCTATTTTTTCTCCAAGGAATCCTGTTAATAATATTACTTTTTTCACGCCTGCGCTTTTAAAGTCAAATATCTGTTTGTCTAGGATGGTGTAGTTTTCTTTTAATTCTACTAATGGTTTTGGTATGGTTTCGGTTACAGGTCTTAGTCTCTTACCGAATCCACCACATAGAATCATTCCCACTGTATCATTCATTTGGATCACTCTGTTTTTTATAATTAATTTTTTTGATATCTATTAATCGATTAATAATTATTCAGTTTAGTAATTTAAATTATTTTTTTTATAATAAATAAATTTTAGTACATATTTAATTTTAACTCAATTTTCATTTTTCATGTTTTAGTAAATATTTTAATCTAATTAAATCATAAATAATTATATTAGAAAAATGGTGCAGGAATAGTTTAGTCAATATAAGTAGTATGGATATAAACCATATTTTTTGATAAGTGATGTTACATGAATGAGTATAAAGTATCTGTTATTGTCCCAGTGTATAATGATGAATTATACCTAAGTAATTGTCTGGAATCTCTTATTAATCAGAGCTTAAAAGATATAGAAATAATCTGTATTAATGATGGTTCTAGTGATAATTCTCTAAGTATACTAGAGGACTATTCTGATAAAGATGATAGAATTAGTTACTATTCACAGGCAAATAAGGGGCCAGGTGCTGCTAGAAATAAGGGAATAGAAAAAGCAAAAGGAGATTACATTGCCTTTGTTGATGCTGATGACTGGCTGGATTTAAATGCATTAGAAAAACTATATAATCAGAGTATTAAAAATGATTCGGACATGGTGTTATTTAATGCTATAGAACATTTTCCTAATAAAAACAATGAAAGAATATATCCTGTATCAGATGATGAGGATATTGATTATTCTGACTTTTCATTCAATTACAAATATAATAAAAAATTAGTTATGAATAGTTATCTGATAGTATGTACTAAATTACATAAACATAGTTTTATAGTTGAAAATAATCTTAAATTCACGGATAAAGGCTATTTTGAGGATGTTTTCTTTCACATAAAATCCATGATAGTTGCACAGAGAATATCTTATTTACCAGAGTGTCTATATCATTATAGAAGAGAATATAATAAATCCAGGCAAGTACATTCAAGAAACACAGAAGCAAGCTTCACGATATTTAATTTATTTGATGAGATAGCTAATCTGCTAGAAGAACAAAACCTTACAGAAACATTACGTATTAATTTCATACAATTTAAGATTACAGAGTTAGAGAACATCTATTCATATATTGATGAAACTATTAAGGAAGACTTATTTAACAGAATACATGATGAATTCGTAGAAATGAATCTATCAGATGAAGACTTAGACCAATTACCTTCAAGTAATATAATCTTTTATAAAGATGTATACTCATCAGATACACTAAGTAGATATAATCTAAAATTAGTAACCCACTCATTTAAGAATACATTGAAATATCTTATTTCTAAATTATCATTTAATAGTTCTGTATTCGATGAAAAACAGGTTATATATGAAAATGATATTCTGTCAGGTATATTCAATACTTTCACTGAAGATAATTTAAATTATGATGAATTACTTGATTTAATTAGTGAGAAATGGTTTAGAAATTATTATAATAATATAGATCAATCTTATAATGCATCTCTTTCACAATTAGTTAAAAGAAATGTTTATGACTTGGCTATTATGGATGATGAATCTAAACTAAAATATGAGAATGTAGTATATAAAACCATGATTGATGATGTAATTGAATCCGATGTTAATATCAAAGGATATTATAGTATTTTAAAGCATGGCTTATTTGATGAAGAATATTATAGAACAGTCTATAATTATAACTTAGATATTCCTCCATTACTACATTACATATACATAGGTTACCTGGAGGGTAAAGATCCAGGAGCAGAGTTCGACGCTGATTTCTATCAATTAGTTAATAAGAATGCTAGGAAGTCCAAGCTTAATCCACTAGTATACTTTGAATTAATTGGTACAAAGGAGGGTATTATTAAAATAAATGATACATTATGGCAACCATCAGCTATTAATCGTATTGAACTTAGAGATACAGTTATGAATTTTAATGGCATCGGAATTGAGGAAGATAATAAAAGAGATATGAGAATCATTGTCTCATTAACCTCATATCCAAAGAGGATGGATGATGTATGTTATACATTATACTCTCTTTTAAATCAAAATTTAAAGCCTGATAAGATTGTATTATGGTTATCTGAAAAAGCATATTCAGAAGGTATTCCAAGTGTTCCTGATAAGGTGTTAAAGTTTAGACAAAATGGTGTAACAATTAAATTTTGTGAAGATATCAAGTCATACAAGAAATTGATTCCAGCACTTAGAGAATATTCTGATGATATTATAGTTACTGCTGATGATGATATATATTATCCTCCAGAGTGGCTAGAATCATTATATTTTAGTCATAAAAAATATCCAAGGGATGTTATGACACACAGGGCTAGAAAAATTATTTGTGAAGATGGAATAATTAGTAAATATGAGGAATGGCCTCTTATTAAACAGGAAGAAGAGAGCAGTTACTTTAATTTCTTCACATCGGGGGGTGGTGTTTTATTCCCACCTAATTCTCTTGATTCAAGGATAATGAATATGGAATTAGCTGAAGCTATTTGTCCATTTGCTGATGACTTATGGTTTTGGGCTATGACTGTTTTAAATAAAACAAAAATCCACGTTGTGGGAAATAATATTCATAGAATTACCTATGTTAATCCTGCTAGAGATATTGTATTTAATAAGGATACATTATGGTGCTATAATCAGGAACATAATGACGAACAGTTAGATAAAGTATTAGAGATGTTTCCTGAAATCAGGGAGATATTGGAAGATAATAAAGAAAGGGAATAGTATTCGGTGATTAATTTATGAAAGTATGTCCTGTATGTGATTGTATTAATGATGATGATGCTCAATACTGTAAGGCCTGTGGTTGTCAATTAATGGTTGATGGTAGTAATTATCATTTTGACGTGTCTTATCTTCAAAATCGTTCTGTTGTTGTAGGATATATTTTAGCTATATTATTTGGTTGGGGTGGTGTTATTTTATCATTGCTATCAACTATTAATAATTCATTATTGTTCATGGGATTCTTTGGTTTAATTTTCCCATTTGATTTAATTAGAGCTGATGATCCTAGTGTTAGAAAGCATGGTTATATACAGTTAATTATCTGCGTGACGGGTGTTATTGTTCAGTCTGTTACTCTTCTTTCTTTTCTAGGTGGATTATAAATCATTTACTTCTAACACTTTTATGATTTCTTTTTCTTGTTTTTTATAATTTTCATTATATAATAAAATAAATAATAATTTTACATAAATTTATATATATTACTAAACAATATTTATTATTATACAGCTTATTATGAAAACAAAAGAATATATAGCATATAGTTTGATAGGTCTTATGAAAACAAAAGATTTTGAAACTATAACAATTAAAGAAATAACAGAAAATGCACATGTAAATAGATCAACTTATTATAGAAACTTCAAATCAAAAGAAGATATTTTGAAATTTCAATTAAGAAAGATAACTGAAGAATACATAAATAAGTTTGAATCAGTTGAAGAAAAAACAGAAAAAAATCATATCTACACAATACTAAACACTTATAATGAACATAGAGTGTTCTTTTTAACCATACAAGAATCAAGACAATTATACATTATGCAGCAAGTTTACTTAGATTATCTACAAGATAATATACCTGTAATATCATCCAAAGAGGAATTATATAAATTATATCATAATATAGGTGGGATCTATAACTTTATAATATGTTGGATTGAAAATGGTATGGATGAAAATCTTGAAGAATTAACAGAATTATATTTGAATATAATATCAGATAAGGGACAGGGACAATTATATTCTTCTTTGATTACATGATGTTATATGGTTATTTGAATATATTTATAGTTTAAAGAACTATTTCTTAAGATAATTATTTCCAAATTAACTAGTTATATTAAAGAGTAGGGTAACAAGATGCTAATTAGACTATACTTTATTATTTATCATGTATTTTTGAGATTACCTTTTAAATAGTATTTGTTTTAAATATAATTATATATCTATGTGATGACAAAAGTAATACTAACTTATTATGGGGATAATACTTTAGTATTGTCATTGTTGTTAATAATACAATAACTAAAACTTAATAATGGATAATATTAATTAATTATAATTTTAATTAATATTATTCTATATTTAACAACTATTTCTAAATTAAAAATAAAAAAAGAGTTTTTTTGGTGTAATATTGATAAATTATTAGTTTTATTTCTATTTTTAGTATTCAAGGATTCCTTCGGTTAACTGATTATTTGAGCTTAACTGCCATCCAATGTCAAAATCAATTTGTATTCTATTATTTTCAAGATAAACTTCTACAGCACTGCATCCAGCATATAATCTGTAATAATTAGGATTATCCATATCTTGGAAGATTTCAACTTCTAATCCGCTAGATTTTTCCATTAGTTCTGCAAGTTCATCAACTAAGTTATCAATCAGTTCAGAAGTTATTTCTTTTGTATAATACTTTTCTAGTTTTTTAATTTCATTTTTGTTAATCGTTATCATAATTACACCCACACCTATTTAAGTTATTATTTATACTCTTATGCTTTTTTATTATATAAAGATGCTTTATTTTAGCTGTAACTAAATTTTTATCCAGGTATTTTTACATAAACCTAATATGATAATTCAAAACATAAAAACGAGTAATTGTATTTTTTTTAATAAACAGTAATATTAAATTGTAAAAAAAGAGAATAGTTCAAGATGATTTTTAATAGATTATTCATATCTAATAACTAGTCGGGACCATTCTGGATGTTTATTAATAAAATCTTGAACAATAAAAGGAAAGCCATAATTTACTAGGCTAAACATGTATTTATCATAGCTTTCAGCGGGAGTAATGTCACTAACATAGAAATCATCTAATTTCTTTTTATTAGAATTACTAAAGAAAGGAACTATGGGAATGCACTCAGAAGGATGTTTTAATTGATATGTTAATAATTTTTCTTCAATTTCTTTAAAATAGCTGATATTGAATATAACTCCTTGAAAGGCTTGTTCTATAATCTCTGTCATAGTATCACAAAAAAAGATTGGGGATTATGAAGATGTTAGTCTTCTAATGTTTTACTTACACGTTCATAGTCTTCAAGGTTATGGAATGATTTTGTTGCATCTACACCAATTTTAGTGGTTGTACCATCTATTTGTGCTACTGGGTCAAGTGATGATCCACGTGCTTTTGGTATGATAATTATATCATCGTCTCCTTTTACACGGGTAGCAATAGCATATTCCACATCAACTGGGTCAAATATATTGATATCCTCGTCAACTATAACACAATGTTTAAGTGATGGGTGTGCAGATAATGCAGCCATAAGTACATTTTTTGCATCTCCCTCTGTTTGTTTCTTGATAGATACTACTGCATGTAGCCAACAACATCCACCTTCTGTAAGTATTACATTTTGTACTGTTGGTAGTGTGTTTTTTACACTATTAAATATTCTTGGTTCCTGTGGTAATCCCTGTAATAGTTTATGTTCATTGCCTGCTGGTAGAATTGCATGATAATATGGATTGTCTTTATAGTGCATTCGTGTAAGTTTTATTACTGGTTCATCTCTTATTTTATCATATGTATCTGTTAAGTCAACAAATGGTCCTTCAGTTTTACGTTCATTTGGTAATATTTTACCCTCAAGTAATATTTCACATTCTGGTGCTTCAATATCCACAGTTTCACATTTGACTAATGTAAGTTTTCCATCTTTAAATGTATTAGCTACTTCTAACTCGTTTTCATTAATAGGTATACTTGTTGTACTTGCAAGTAATGTTGATGGATTTAAACCTATGGCGATTGCTATTTTTAATGGTTTATTAAGTTCTTCTGCTCTTTTATAATAAGTATATAATTGTCTTGGTACAATACGTATGCCTAATTCATCTTTTCCATTAACAAGCATTCTATGGATACTTGCGTTTACTTGTCCATTATCCGGATCTTTAGCAATAACTACTCCTGCAGTAATATATTTTCCTTTATCTTTAGGGTAATGTTTTAGTATAGGTATTTTTGATAAGTCAGCATCTTCATTGTTTGCATATACTTCTTCAATATCTTTTATATCGTATATTGGTGTAGGATTGTTTGTTGCTCTTATTATATTCTCAGTAATTTTATCAACAGTTGTATTTATTGAATTTGCTATTTTTTCTCTTGTGTTACATATTCCAGATATGATGTTCATATCGGAATCTTTAACATTTGTAAATATTAATGTATCTGTAGGATGTTTTTTGAGGATGGATGTTATCTCATAATCTGTTGATACTTCATCGGTTATTTCAATTACATCTTCCTTTATTTCATCAATTAAGCGTGTCATATGCTTTTCTCCTATTTATTCATAATAGATGTTTCTATGTAATGTTTTCATGTATTTTATTAATGAATTTCGTATATCTTCATCATATATTGATAATATTCTTGCAACATATAATGCTGCATTTTCTCCTGCATCAAGTCCCATAGTAGCTGTAGGTACACCCGGTGGCATTTCCACCATAGATAATAAGGAATCTATTCCTAATCTTTTAGTAGTACATGGTACTCCAATAACTGGTTTTGTTGTATGAGAAACCATTGCACCGGAAAGAACAGTTGATAAACTGGATACTGCAATATATAAATCTACTTGGGCATCGGCTTCTTTCATGTATTTTTCTAATTTATCTGGTGTTCTTGTTGCAGATACTACTTTATAATTACTACCAATTCCTAGTGTTTCAAGGGTTTGTGTTATTTTATGTACTATTTCCATGTTAGAATAGTTACCAGATATGATTAATACTTTAGTATTTTCAGGTAGTACTAGTTCCTTTTTGACAGCTGGTCTTTCATGTTCTACACGTTCTGATTTAGTGTAATATTCTCCGGCAATCTTTTCTATAACATCTTTTTCGTCATTTTCCATTTTCTGATTATAGGATTCACGTTTATTTTTCAGAGCCTCTTTCATATTATCATCATTACATGCAATAATTTGACATGCTAGCCATGCTGCGTTCTCTCCACGGTCAATACCCATTGTTGCTACAGGTGTTCCTAATTGCATTTCAGTTGAAGATAATAATGCATCTAATCCTCCTATTTTACCTGTGCATGGCACTGCAATTACAGGTTTTGTTGTATAAGATGCGATTACTCCTGGAAGATGTGCTGCTAGTCCGGCTATTGCTATAAATACTTCTACATTATCAGTATAATTGGTCATTATGTCTTTTACTCTGCCATGTGTTCTGTGAGCTGATGCTACTTTAATATCATATGGAACTTTCATTTCCTCTAATACTTTAACAGATTTTTCTGCTATTTTGTAGTCAGATCCACTTCCTAAAATTATCATAACTTTAGTTTTAATATATACTCCCCCTTTATGTATGTTAAATTATTCCGTCATTATTGTAAAATCGATATATATTAGTTATATTCTATAGTATTCATTAATTTTTTTATTAAGTTAGTTTAATGATATTGTTTAATCCTTTTCAGTGAATTTTTATTCTCATGATTTTTTCAATCAACTACTTTTTATATTATATTTAACATAAATGATTAATACTAAACAAATTATTGAATAATAAATGATTAATTTTACGGAGAATTACATGTTAAATATTGCATACTTAATTGTATTTGTATTAGTATCCTTATTATTTGCAGGATCTTCAAAGAAATCTAAGATAGATGGTAAAGTATCCGTTGTAATACCTGCATATAATGAAGAAAAAGCAATAGAACATGTAATTAACACGGTAAAACAAGTTAAGGATATAACTGAAATCATCATAGTTGACGATGGAAGTACAGATAACACCCATAACATTGTATCACGGCAAGATAATGTTATATTATTGACTCATGAAAAAAATAAGGGTAAAGGTTCTGCTATGAAAACAGGACTTAAACGCGTCACGAATGATATAGTATTATTTTTAGATGCTGATCTATCAGAGATAAATAAATTACAGGTTGAATCAATAATTAAGCCAATCCTTAACGGCGATGCAGATATTACAAAAACAAAGTTTAAAAGAGAAGCTGGAAGAGTAACAGAACTAACAGCTAAACCATTACTTAACTTTTTCTTCCCAGAATTAAGTTTTGAACAGCCTTTAAGTGGACAATTTGCTGCAATAAAGAGCTTTTTAGATAATATTGATCTTGAACATGATTATGGGGTAGATATAGGTATAGTATTAGATGCAGATGCTCAGGGGATGAGAATTCAAGAAGTAGATATAGGTAATATAGTACATGAGATGTCTACTCTTAAAGAATTGAATATAATGGCTAATGAAGTAGTACGTACTATTGTTGATAGAGCAATCCATTATGGTAGATTAACAATGATGGATGATGTGGGTAGTTCCATAAGAATGGAAATTATGGGATTAACTCTTATTATCTTCGGAATATTCGGATTATTCTTTATTAATCCAATGACTCCAATAATTGCTGGGGCTATTATTGTAATAGGTATAGTGATAGCCGCGGTTTATCTGGTACGTATTATACGTACCTCGTTACGTGTGTACAGACAGAGTAAGATACCTAATAGGCAGATTATAAGAACTTTTATACAGATGCATTTTCCAGTTTTAATATCTGTTGTAATATTATTGGTTATTGCTGCATCATTACTGGGTTCTGTGAATATTGCTTCTAATCAGATTTCTATAGAACCGGTAAGTAAAAACTTGGTTATATCAACATCTCCTGAGCCTCACTCTGCGGTGGATGTAAGAGGACCATATACTATTGATAATGCATTAGAAAATGAGGAACATCTTGTACGTTTATCTAATTCAGCGTTGAGCACGTTGCATGCACAGTATGGTGATTATATTTATATTGATGGGGAACGGTATCAACTAGAACAAGCATTAGATGGTGAAAATGATCTTATCAGGATGCCAGAATCTGCAAGGACGGCTTTAGATGTATCTCCAGGGGATATTATAAGGGATAGTGATTTAAGAAGTTCCTTTGAAAATGTTTACCTGGTACAGAATATAAATCCTGGTGAGGAACAAATAGATAATAATACAGGCTTTAATAATACAACATCACAGATTAACACTAATAATACTACTGTTAATATTGGTAGTGAATATACATCACAGACACTGCCTGAGAAGGTTTTAACAGTGTACTTGAATAACACGCCTGTTGCTCAGACTAGTGCTGCTGTACTTAATAGTTCATATAATGTGTACATTGATGGAGTTTATGATGATTCTATAATGCTTAATAATTCATCTACGGGAATTATCTATAATTCAACATATGATGGCACAACTATAAGGGTAGAACTAGAAAATCAAAATGGAACAACAAACAGTGTCTTTGCTAATCAGAATTCAACGGTAAAATTCCTTAACATAAACTTAAACTTTAATGAGTCACTAGCAAATAACACTACAAACATTGAAGTTAATAGAACAAATTAATATATTAACCTCCAATTTTTACTATTTTTTATAATATTTTAATAATAAAATTATACAATACATAACTTTATATAATAATATTTTTAAATATCAAAATCGAAAATATAAAAGTTATGATTACTAAAATACTGTCCTACAAATGTAGAATATACCCAAATAAGACACAAATACAAAAATTTGAAAAAGATTTAAAGGCATGTCGTATAGTCTACAATAAATGTAAAGAAAAATATGAACAAGACCTTAAAAAACAGGAATACACAAAAGATGAACCACAGGGTAAAAAATACTTCTATAACCTATTACAACAACTAATAAAACAATACCCCTGCCTACAGGAAACAGATCAAAGAATACTAATAGATGCATATCACAATTTAATAAGAGCAATAACATTATACAAGAAAGGAATATCAAACCATCCAAAAAAATCCAATACAAAAACATTAAACTCCTTTAAAATAAGACCTAATCCTAATATTTACATTGAAAATCAGAAAATACACCTAGACAAATACGGGACAATAAAAATACATGATAAAAGAAAAATCACAGGAAAAATATTAAACTACATAATTAAAAAACACTACGATGAATGGTATATAATAGTCACAACACGACAACAAACACAAAAATATCCTAAAACAGGAAAAGCTGTAGGAATTGACTTAGGGATAAAAGAGTTAGCCATACTATCTAATGGCGAAAAAATACATAATATCAACCTAGAAAAAGAAGATGAAAAACTAAATAAATTATACAAACAACTCAATAGAAAAGACAAGAACAGTAAAAACTATGAAAAAATACTAAAAAAGGTACATAAAGCAAATGATAAGAGAACTAATAAAATCAATGATTATTTAAATAAATTATCAGCAAGATTAGTTAAAGAATATGATTTTATAGCAATGGAAACCCTGCATATACTGGACATGTTAAACAAATCAAATAATGATAAAATTAGAGATGCAAGCTGGAGAAAATTAATTGAAATGACAAAATACAAATCACAGGCTCATGGAAAAACATTCATACAAGTACCATCTAATTATCCATCAACAAAATTATGTCATAACTGCGGATATAAAAATAATAAGTTAACACTAAAAGACAGAGAATGGACATGTCCTGAATGTAAAACATTTCATGATAGGGATGTTAATGCAGCAATAAACATACTAATTAAAGCACAGGAAATAGACAGACAAAACAAGATAAAAAATATTTAATTAATTTATTAGAAGAGTAAAGGGGTTTAAGGAAGTAATTACTCATCATAATATACTTTTGCATATTCTGTAGGATTATTATATAATCCAATAGCAGCTAAAGCACCGATGAGACCACCTTTTCCAGTAACATATTCAATACGAATATTATTTTCTTTAGCAACACGTTCTGCTTCATCAAAGTATTTCATTGATTTCTTTGCTTCAAGACCATATTTTTGAACAGGCTCTGGAATTTCAAGTTTATCATAGACTACGAAAGCTGTATTATCAGATAATGTATTTTTTAATAGTTTAGCTTTAACTTGGCTAATTAAATCCTCTTTATCCTCTTCTCTAACAGCAAATACTAGTATAATAGAAACACAGTTCTTGGTTTTATTAGGATTATTTGGATATAATTGGCAAGTTATATGTTCAAGGTATCTGTAACCTTTTTCTTCTTGAATTTCATTACCAATATTATTAGCAAGAGTCCAAGTAGCTCCCTCTGTAGGAATATCAGTATCGTCAATACCAATAATTACTTTTCTAAGTTTAGGAGTTACTACAGCAGCTTTACCTACCTTAGAACCTCCGCCTTTTTCAAAAATTTCCACTCTTTCTACACCTGATGCTTTTCCACGACAGAAAGCAGCTCCAACACCAGCACCAGCAAGACCCGCATGAACTATTTTCACATCATCCTCTTCAATGATAGCTTCTTCAATACCAGCTGCTTGAAAACTAGGTTTTAAATCTAATTCTGTTTTACCCTTCTTAACATAATATGTATGTTTATTTCCATCACGTTTAGCATCTAAAATAAGAGGGCTGGTTCTTTTATACTGTTCTATCATCCAATCTGATCCAATAGGACATGGATGATACTCAATTAACTCAATTTCTTCTTCATCCTCATCAGTTAAAGTTAGGATTTCATGATAAGGAGTAATCCAAGCATCTGTATATTTTTCTTTTAATTCTTCAGGTGTTAAAATTTCCATATTTTCATTTTTCCTTAATATTTTTAGAATTTAGTTAAACTTAAAAAAAGAATAATTAAAGGATATGTTTTCAAATAATACGTGTTTATTGAAGTCTTTTAACTAATTTTACTGCAGCTTCAACTGCACGTTTACCATATTCTACTCTTTGATGAGCTTCTAATCTAGTCATACCTGGACCAGATATTCCAAGAGTTACAGGTTTATTATATTCAAGTGATAAATCTGTGATTTTACGTGCTGCATGCTGAACAACAATTTCATCGTGTTCTGTATCTCCCTCAATTACAGCTCCGAGTGTTATAACTGCATCAACGTTTCCATCATCTAACATTTTCTTTATTGCTATTGGCATATCATATACGCCTGGTACTGCAATTATCTCAGTTATTTCTGCTTCTAGAAATTTTGCATGTTCTTTTGCTAATTCTAGCATCATACTTGTTATATCAAAGTTAAATTCTGATACAACTGCTCCTAATTTTATCATTTGTATCTATTTCTCCTTTATTTTATTTAATTAATAGTTTCTTCAGGGTTATTCTATTACAATAGGTATAATACGAAAGCTGATACTGAACTCACTACCATGATAAATATAATAAATATTGCTGCTGCTTTTGCTGTGTTCATGTTTATACCTCCATTATTGCTATTGTGAGTTGTCTTTGTATACTGATAATTTATTTTTGTTTTATGTAATATATTAATTTTATATAATGTCTTATTAAAAAAAGTTAATAAAAAGAGTAATCTCTTTTTTCTTATAATTTACTTGCAATGTATTCAGCCATTTCCTGAGTAGATGAGTCTCCACCTAAATCAGGGGTTACATGACTTCCTTCTTGTATTACATCTATTAATATTTCTTCTACTTTACGTGCATATTGTGATTCGCCGAGGTAGTCAAGCATCATACATGCAGATAATATTGTTGCTGCAGGGTTTGCAATTCCTTGTCCTGCTATGTCTGGTGCAGATCCATGTACTGGTTCGAATAATCCATTGTCATCTCCAATGTTTGCTGATGGAATCATTCCAAGTCCACCTACAAGTCCTGCTCCTTCATCTGAGAGAATATCTCCGTATAAGTTTGTTGTAACAATTACTTCAAAGTCTAATGGATTTGTTATAAGATACATTGCTGTTGCATCTACATAGAAATCATTTGATTCAATGTCTGGATATTGTTCTGCTATTTTATAGAATGATTTTTTGAATAATCCATCGGATAGTTTTAGTACGTTTGCTTTATGTACTGCTGTAACTTTCTTTCTACCTGTATCTTCAGCATATTTAAATGCATATTTAGCTATTCTTTCTGATGCAAATTTAGTGATTTTTTTACGTGCTATTGCTCCTTCTGGTGTTTCTTCTTCGTCTCCTATGTATAGGTCTTCTGTGTTTTCTCTTACTATCATGAAGTCTATGTTTCCATACTTATCTGGCTGTAGAGATTTAACAGGTCTTAAGTTTACAAATGTATTTAGTTCTCTTCTTAATCTTACTATTACATCTGCTGCTGTTTCTCCTGCTGCTCCAAATAGTACTGCATCTGAATTCTTTGCTAATTCGATTGTTTCATCAGGAAGAGGAACGCCTGTTTCTTCTTTGCATTCGTCTCCTGCTTTTGCATATGTGTAATTAAAATCTATTGGTAGTTTATCAAGTATGGTTACTGCTGCTTTTACTACTTCTTGTCCTATACCGTCTCCTGGTATTACTGCTATATTATACATTCTTTTCGCCTTCTTATTTTTTTTATTCATTGAATCTTGTTCTGTTTAAGTAGTTTATTAATCCATCATTTTCCAGTATTTCAAACATGAATTCTGGTAATTTTGTTGTTGAATAGTTTGTGTTTTGTGTTTCATCTTCTAATGTTCCGTTTTCAAGATCTATTTTTACAGTATCTTCTTCATTTATGTCATCTGGTCCTTCTGGTGCTTCTACAAGTGCTAATCCTATGTTTATAGCATTTCTGTAGAATATTCTTGCGAAGGATTTTGCTACTACTGCTTTTATTCCTGCTGCTTTTAGTGCTATTGGTGCGTGTTCACGTGATGATCCACATCCAAAGTTGGATCCTGCTACGATTACATCTCCTTCTTGGATTTTGTCTTTGTAGTGTAGGTCATATCCTTCCATAACATGTTTTCCTAAATCTTCTGGTTCGGTTAGTGTTAAGTATCTTCCTGGAAGTATGCTGTCTGTGTCTATGTCATCGCCTAATTTTAGAACTCTTCCTTCTATTATTTTTTCCATTCTAATCTACTCCTATCCTATTTTTTAGTTTTTTTCTGGTGCTGTTATGTGTCCTGTTATGGCACTTTCAGCTGCTACGATTGGTGAGCTGAGGTATACTTTTCCTTCTGGACTACCTTGTCTTCCTTTGAAGTTTCTGTTTGAAGTTGAAAGGCTTACTTCTCCGTCTCCAATGAGACCTACATGTCCTCCTAGACATGGTCCACAGCATGGATTGCAGATTAATGCTCCTGCATCTATGAATATGTCAAATAATCCTTCGTCTAATGCTTGTTTATAGATGGTTCTTGATGCTGGTATGACTAATGTTCTTACTCCTTTTTTGATTTTCTTTCCTTTAAGTACTTTTGCTGCTTGTTCTAAGTCTTTTAGTCTTCCATTAGTACATGATCCTATGAATACTTGGTCTACTTCAACGTCTTCTACTTCACTTGCTGGTTTTACGTTGTCAACATGGTTTGGACATGCTACTTGTGGTTCTAGGTCTGATACATCTATGTCCATAACTTCTAGACTTGCAGCGTCAGGATCTGTTGTGTATTTCTGGTATGGTTTGGATGTTCTGTTTTTTAGGTATGCGTCTGTTACTTTGTCTGGTGCTATTAGTCCTGTTTTTCCACCACATTCTATTGCCATGTTACTTAGTACCATTCTGTCGGATACATCCATGTTTTCTACGGTTTCTCCTGCGTATTCACATGCTTTGTATCTTGCACCATCTTGGCCTATTTGTCCGATGATGTTTAGGATTACGTCTTTACTTGTAACATTTTCTTGTAGTTTTCCGGTGATGTTGAATTGTTTGGTTTCTGGTACTTTGAACCATAGTTGTCCTGTTGCAAATACCATTGCCATATCTGTTGATCCGATTCCTGTTGAAAATGCTCCGAGTGCTCCGTGTGTACATGTGTGTGAGTCACATCCTACTACTACTGTTCCTGGTATGATATGTCCTTTTTCTGGTAGTACTTGGTGGCATACTCCTTCATATACATCATAGAAGTTTTTTATTCCTTGTTCTTTTACAAATTCTCTTAGCATTTGATGGTTTTTTGCAGCATCTAATGTATCTGCTGGCACTTGATGGTCGAATGGGATTACTATTTTATCAGGGTCCCATACTTTATCGGTATTTATTTGGTCTAGTGCTTGTAATGTTAGTGGACCTGTTAGATCGTGTACCATGGCTGTGTCTATGTTTGCCATGATTATTTCTCCAGCTTCTACTTTTTCTTTGTTTGAAGCTTTTGCTAATATTTTTTCAGACATTGTCATTGACATGTTTTATTTTTCCTCCATTTTTTCTGTGGATTTTCTTTAATAAAGTGTTTTTTATTTCATTGAAATTATTATCTTGAATTTATAACATCACTTTATATATATTTTTGATAATTTTGTTTATTATTTTTTATTGTTGTTTGTTGTTTTTCCAAAAGTATAAGTATTATATATTTATTAGTTAGTAATACAATATGATGTTAATAATTAGTGAATAAAACATGAAAAATAGATATAACTATTACATAAAAAATTAATAAATCACCTTAAATTAATAAAAAAACTAGGTTAATGTATAATAAATAATACTTATCACACGCTACCATAAAAACCTTTATATCTAATATACAAAAATCTAAAACAGATAACGTAAATATATATTATTATAATAAAAAAATACATTATTTTTAAAAATTCACTATATTAATAAAATAATTAAAAACACCAATAGGAGAATTTTCATGGCTTCTGAAGATGAATATTATAAAGAAAGATATCAAGAAGTTAAAGATAAAGTGGAATACAAAGATTTCTTAAATGATATTAAAGAAATAAAAGAAGAAAATGGTGACTCACCATTTATAACAGAAGAACAAATAGTGGATATGGCAATAGAAAAATACGCAGGAAGACAAAATATACAACAAACTCATACAAACCAAGTACAGGAAATATCCTCCCTTATAGAAGGAAACGGGAACATAAGCATCCAAGGAAGACTAATAGCTATATCTAACATAAAAACATTCACAACAAAAAAAGGACGTGAAGGAAAAGTAGCAAATCTCACAGTAGAAGACAACACAGGAAAAATCAGAGTAGTAATGTGGACAGACAACATGAAATATATGAGCCGTATATCTGAAGGAGACATAGTAAAAATAAACAATCTCGAAGTACGTAAAGGATATACTGGTGATTTAGAAGTACAGATGAGAAACAACTCATCAATCCAAGTATTACCTGAAGAAGTGGATCCATCTCTTCCAAAATATGAAGAGGTAATAACAAACCTAGGCGACATAAAAGAAGACGGAGAATACAATGTCATAGTAAGAATCAAGAAAATATCAACACTCCGTGAAATACAAAAAGATGACAGGACACTACAAATAGTAACATTGGATGTAATGGATAAAACAGGTGCAATGGAATTTACACTATGGAACAAGGACACAAAACTCGTAGAAACACTGGACCTTAAAGAACATGATACAATTAAAATACTAAAAGCAAGAGCACAGACAAGATATGATCAAACATCATTATCTAACAGTTGGAATGGAAGAATAATTAAGGGCGACTATGATGTTCCTGAATTCCAAGAAGAAATATTAAAGATAGGCGATGCAAAAGAAGCAGAAAAAGTTACAATAATAGGTGTAATCACTAAAATATATGATACAATAACATTCGACAAAAATGATGGTTCTGAAGGACAAGTAAGAAGTATTGAAGTAACAGATGACACAGGTTCTATCAGAGTAACACTATGGAATAAGGAAACAGAAATCGCTATGGACAAAGGAGACATCATTAAAATCAGTGGTGGAAATGTGGAATTTGATGACTATGCAGGTGATAGTTACAGATTAAACACTGGATGGAATGCATCTATTGTAATAAACCCTGAGATAGATGATGAACTAAGCAAAAAACTAGCAGATATAAACAATTTCCAAATAACAAAAATAAAAAACGTACTCAACATTGATGAAGATGAGGGTAGAGAAGTAGATGTTATTGGAAGAATATTATCAATGCAAGATATCCGAGAATTCCAAAGAGTAGATGGAACAGAAGGACAAGTAAGAAGTATAGACTTAGCTGATGAAACAGGTATTGTAAGAACTTCACTATGGGATGAAAAATCAGACATAGACCAAGGATTAGGTGATGCAATAAAAATTGAAAATGCAAGAACAAGACTTGGCCAAAATGTAATGGAATTAAGTGTGGGAAGATCATCAAGAATCACAGTTCCATCTGAAGAAGAAATGGCTGATTTACCATCATATCAAGATCTTGAAAGAGACAGATATAATGACAGAACAATAAGTCAACTAGAAGAAAATGAACAAAATACAAAACTAAGAGTCAGAATCACAAATGTTGGAGAAGTTAGCACATTCACACGTGTTGATGGACGAGATGGAAGAGTAAGACCAATAAATGTAGCAGATGAAACAGCTGAAATTCAAGTATCTCTATGGGATGATGATACAGAGAAGAAATTCCCTGAAGGACTAGCTATAATCATAGAAAATCCAGTAATCAATTCACAAAATGGACATCTAAGACTATCCATAGGTAATGGAAGTACAATTAGACAAGCAAGACAAGAAGAAGCTGAACTAATGCCATCACTACGTGAAATAGAAAATAAACTATACGTTGAAAAAGCAATTGAAGATATTGAAGAAGATGACCAACATATTAAAGTTAAAGGAGTCATTGAAGAAATCAATGGTGACAAAATATTATATGCAATGTGTCCAAATTGTAACAAACGTATAGTACAAAGTGAAGAAGGATATATCTGTGATATATGTGGAGAAAAAATAGAAAAACCAAATTATCTAATGATTATATCAACAACATTACGGGATGAAACAGGAACAATTCAAGCAACATTCTTCAGAAAACAGGCAGAAGAATTAATTGATACAACAACAGAAGAAGTAATAAAAATATTTGAACAAACTAGCGATGAATCATCTATGTCATCAAGAATAGAGGATTTAGTTGGACATGAAGTTACTATAATAGCAGATTCCAATTTTAATGAATATGATGAGGACATCCGATTAAATGTAAGACGTTTAGTAATCGTATTATAAAAATTTATTAAATATTAAGAGGTATTGTAAATGACAGAATTAGAAGATCTACCAAGTGTAGGAGAAAAAACAGCACAAAAACTACGTGATGCCGGATTTGCAGATATGATGCGTTTAGCAACAGCAACACCAAAAGAGCTAAGTGTTAAAGTAGAAATTGGTGAAGGTGTAGCTGCAAAGGTTATAGAAGCAGCACGTAAAGCAGAAAAAATAGACTTTGAAACAGCATATGAAGTTATGGAAAGACGTGAAGATGTGGGAAGAATAACTACTGGTAGTAAAGGATTAGATGAATTAATCGGTGGGGGAGTAGAAACTCAGTCTATCACAGAGGTATATGGTGAATTTGGTTCAGGTAAAAGTCAAATATCACATGAACTATCTGTAACAACACAGTTACCAGAAGAAGAAGGAGGATTAGATGGTGAAGTAGTATTTATTGATACAGAAAACACTTTCCGTCCAGAAAGGATAGAACAAATTGCAACAGGATTTGGTCTTGATGTTACTGAGGTTCTTAAGAAGATTCATGTTGCAAGAGCATTTAATAGTAGCCATCAAATGTTAATGGCTGATAAGATTAATGAATTAATACAAAGTGGAGTTAATATTAAACTTGTTATTGTAGATTCATTAATGGCTCATTTCAGAGCAGAATATGTTGGACGTGAATCATTAGCTACCCGTCAGCAGAAACTAAACCAGCATTTACACACATTACAGAATATTGCAAACACATATAATGTTGCTATATTAATAACTAACCAGGTTCAATCTAAACCGGATGCATTCTTTGGTACTCCAACAAAAGCTGTTGGTGGACACGTTTTAGGTCACGCATCAACATATCGTATATTAATTAAGAAAGGATTATCAGGTAAAAGAATTGCTCGTCTTGTAGATAGTCCTCACTTACCTGAAGGAGAAGCTGTATTTAAAATAACTACAGAAGGATTAGTTGATTAATTACATCAACTTTTTTTACTACTCTTTTTTTATTCAAATTTTATCATTTATTATTTAATTTTTCAAAGAATAGATGATGTTCTATATTAAGAAGTAATTTTAATAGTATATTATTCAAAATATGTAACTTTCTAAGTTGATTTATATTTGTATTGTTCATAATACCGTTTTCACGTATTTTTTAAGTATAATGTTTATTTTTTAAACTATTTTTAAGATTTAAATTGGAAATTTTTCATTTTAATTTAATTTATAAATACTTTTTATGATAAAGTATATTTAGAAATAAAATGGAGGCAAAGTTACATGGTAAGTTCTATTGAAATTATATTGATTCCAACGTTAATGATATTTCTAGGATATGCTCTTAAAAGAGTAGATATTCTTAAAGCACAGGACAGTACAACGTTATCAAAAATTGTTATAAATGTAAGTATGCCTGCATTGATTTTTACTAATTTAGTCACTGCTAATATTAGTATTAATATGATTATATTACCAATTACTTCTATTATTGTCAGTTTAATATGTATGACAATTGCATTTTTATTCTGTAAAAGTAGAGGTTACTCTAAAATTAAAACATGGACCCTCATGATTGCATCTGCAATGATGAACACTGGTTTCGTGGGTTATCCAATTACTTTAGGTGTATTTGGTAATGAAGGATTAATAAATGCTATCTTCTTTGACTTATCTACATCAATAATATTTGTAGTGTATGGTATGGTTCTCGTCAGCCAATTTGGTGGAGACCGTAAAGAAGTAGTTAAAAGTGGTTTAAGTTTCATGCCACTGTGGGCAGTTATATTTGGATTAATATTTAACATTGGCCATATTCAATATGGTTATGTTTTAAATAGTGCTTTAACTTATCTAGCTAATTCAACAGTACCCTTAATAATGATTTCATTAGGTTTAACTATTGACTTTAAAGGTATTAAGGATTATCTCAGTGATTCCCTTGTTGTTTCTGCAATTAGGTTAGTCATTGCACCTATAATAGTATTTGTAGCTTTAAGTGCTTTAAATGTTACAGGATTAATATTTAAAGTTGCTGTATTAGAATCAGGTATGTCTACAGCTATGACTGCTTTAGTATTATCTATCACATATGGATTAGATAATAAACTTATGAGTTCATGTATATTTATAGATATTCTGTTAAGTTTAATATCATTAACATGTGTTATAACTGTTTTAACATAATCTTCTCTTTTTTTCTATTTTTTTATCATTAACAAGATTAATTTGTTTTTAAACGAACTTTAAAAAAGTTTAAATATTAAGTTTTCTTAACTTAGATTATAGGATATAATTTGTTAAATTTTTAATAGTTAACAAAATTTTTTTAAAAGATTTTTTTTAATAAAAAAAGCTAAATTTTGAACGCATAGTCTTAATTAAATAGGTGATTTAACTTGGCAGATAATAATGAAGAATTACGTATAGGAGTATACGTATGCCACTGTGGAGTAAACATTGGTGGTGTAGTAGACTGTAAAGCAGTAGCAGAATATGCAGAAAACCTTCCTGACGTTACAGTATCACGTGAATACAAATACATGTGTTCTGACCCAGGACAGAAACTTATCCAAGATGATATTAAAGAATTAAACTTAAACAGAGTAGTAGTAGCAGCATGTAGTCCTCGTTTACACGAACCTACATTCAGAAGATGTGTAAAAGAAGCAGGATTAAACGAATTCTTATTTGAATTTGTAAACTTAAGAGAACAAGACTCATGGGTACACGGAGATGACCCAGAAGGAGCTACAGAAAAAGCTAAAGACTTAGTACGTATGGGAATTGCAAAAGCAAGATTATTAAACCCATTAACAGCTGAAGTAGTACCTGTAACAAAAACCGCAATGGTTATTGGTGGAGGTATTGCAGGTATCCAAACAGCACTTGATTTAGGTGACATGGGATTCAAAACATACTTAGTAGAAAGAAACCCAACCTTAAGTGGAAGAATGGGACAATTAGATAAAACATTCCCTACACTAGACTGTTCAATGTGTATTTTAGCACCTAAAATGGTAGATGCTGGTAAACACCCTAACATTGAATTATTAGCATACTCTGAAGTAAAAGATGTAGATGGTTACATAGGAAACTTCAAAGTAACAGTAGAGAAAAAAGCAAGATTTGTAGATGCAGAAGCATGTACCGGTTGTGGAGTATGTCAAGAAGCATGTCCAATTGAAATGCCAAACTACTTCGATGAAGGAACTGGTATGGTAAAAGCAGCATACATTCCATTCCCACAAGCAGTACCTCTTGTAGCTACAATCGATGACGATTACTGTATTGGATGTCACTTATGTGATAAAGCTTGTGAAATTGGTGCAATTGACCACGATCAACAACCTGAAGACGTTGAATTAGACGTTGGTACAATTGTAGTAGCAACAGGTTACGACCCATTCGACCCAACATTAAAAGAAGAATACATCTTCGATCAAGCTGAAAACGTAATCACTGGTCTACAAATTGAAAGATACATAAACGCATCTGGACCAACACAAGGACACGTAATTCAACCATCCTCTGGTGAAACACCTAAAAAAGTTGCTTTCATCCAATGTGTAGGATCACGTGACGAAAAAGTTGGAAACCCATACTGTTCAAGAGTATGTTGTATGTACGCAATGAAAAACGCACAATTATGTATTGACCACGAACCAGATACTGAAGTAACAATATACTACATCGATATCCGTGCATTCGGTAAAGGTTACGAAGAATTCTACAGAACATCACAAGAAAAATACGGAATTAGATTTATCAGAGGTAAAGCAGCACAACTTATCGAAAATGAAGATAAATCAATTACAGTACGTGCAGAAGATACCCTCTTAGGTAAAGCAACCGCATTCACTTATGATTTAGTAGTATTATCTGTAGGACTTGTACCTCCTGCTGGTAAAGAAGAATTAAGACAAACATTAGGATTATCCGCAAGTGCAGACGGTTTCTTCATGGAAGCTCATCCTAAACTCAGACCTGTAGACACAATGACAGACGGTATTTACCTCGCTGGTGTAGCACAAGGTCCTAAAGATATTCCTGATACAGTAGCACAAGCTTCTGGTGCAGCAGCAAGAGCAGCAATTCCTATGATTAAAGGAGAAGTAGCTATTGAACCTATCACTGCTGAAGTAGACAAAGACAACTGTGGTGGTTGTCAAATATGTATCGAATTATGTCCATTTGGAGCTCTTTCCATCGTTGATGGTAAATGTGACGTAAATGTTGCATTATGTAAAGGATGTGGAACATGTGTAGGAGCATGTCCAACAGGTGCACTAAACCAAGCACACTTCAAAAACGAACAAATATTCGCACAAATCGAAGCAGCTTTCCAATAAGCTGTTAAACAAGAGTAAAAAGGAGGAAGAAGTTCTTCCCTTATTTTACTTTTTATTAAATAAAAATCAATTACTCTATTTTTTCAAATTCATTGCAAATCATATAATTTCATTAATAAAAAACTATTTTTAACATAAATTAATTATAATACTAAATAATATAACATATACTATAGAGTAATCTATTAACTACAAAACGTAAATTTACAAATCATCAAATAAAAGCAGATGATTTAATTAGTTTTATAAAAATTAAATTAATACTTGAAACCTATTTTGGAGGAATATATTTAATGTCTAATTTGGAATACGCACAAGAGATTAAAAATTTAACTAAAAAACATCACGATTGGATGAAAAACAGTTTAAACTTAATTGCTAGTGAAAACATCACTAGTAGATCTGTAAGAGAGGCAATGGCTTCTGATTTATCACACAGATATGCAGAAGGATTACCAGGTGAAAGAAAATATGAAGGATGTGACTACATCGATGATATTGAACAAATAACAATTGACTTATCAGAAAAGTTATTTGGAGCAGATCATGCTAACGTACAATCAACATCTGGAGTAGTAGCAAATTTAGCAAGTTTCTTTGCATTAACTGAACCTGGTGACAGAGTACTAACCATTAATGTACCAGAAGGAGGACACATCAGCCACGCAGGAGTTAGTGCTGCTGGTGTAAGAGGACTAAAAATATCCTCACTACCTATGGATACAGACATAATGAATGTAGACATTGATAAAGCACAAGCAAAAATAAGAGATAAAGAACCTAAAGCAATAGTTCTTGGTGGAAGTTTATTCTTATTCCCACACCCTGTAAAAGAAATATCCGAAGCAGCTCAAGAAGTTGGAGCAAAAGTAATCTATGATGGAGCACACGTACTAGGATTAATTGCTGGAAATCAATTCCAAGACCCTGTAAAAGAAGGTGCTGATGTTATAACAGGAAGTACACACAAAACATTCCCAGGACCACAGGGAGGTATCATTTTATGTAAAGAAGAACTTCACAAGAAAATTGATAACTGTGTATTCCCCGGTCTAGTAAGTAACCATCACCTACACCACGTAGCAGGTTTAGGAATAGCAACAGCAGAAATGATGGAATTCGGAGAAGCATACGCAAAACAAACAATCAAAAACGCTCAAGCATTAGCTCAAGACTTATACGAATTAGGTTTCAATGTATTATGCGAAGAACAAGGATTCACAGAATCACACCAAGTAGCTATGGATGTACGAGAATACGGTGACGTATCTGACATGGCAAAAACATTACAAAACAACAACATTATATTAAACAAAAACCTACTCCCATGGGACGATGTAAACAACAGTGATGACCCATCAGGATTAAGATTAGGTACACAAGAATTAACACACCGTGGACTCAAAGAAAGTGAAATGAGTCAAGTAGCAGAATTCATTAAACAAGTAGTAATTGATGGAAAAGATGTAACTGATGATGTAACAGAATTCATGCAAGACTTCACCAAAGTTCACTACTCCTTTGATGATGGATGCGAAGCTTACGATTACATAGAATTTTAAGTAATCCTATTAACAGGGAGATATATAACATCTCCCAAAACATTTTTTTTCTATAATTAACTATTCTGGAGGTTTTTTAATTGGATAAACTATTAAAAGAACGAGTTGTCAGAATAGCTAAATTAATATTTTTCTTTTTTTTAGAAGTTTATATATTCTTTAATATAGCACCTTATTTTGATGGAATGCACATTCCTGATCTTAGAACAGCCGTTATAGTTCTATTAACCTTAGCAGTTGCTAATGCTATATTATGGCCACTAGTCTCATATATATCACTGAGTTTCATTGTATTCACGTTAGGTATAGGTACGTTTCTTCTTGATGGATTTATATTATCTTTATTATCTTTTTTTATACCGGAATTTAGTATAACCGGTTCATCAATATTCACAGTACCCCTAGTTATAGGAATTATCAATTCAATACTCTCATTTATACTTAATGTTGATGAGACAAGTACATATTACCGTTATGTTCTTAAAAAGGAAATGGAATTCAACAATAAAAATATTTCAGATAAAGATGGTTTTATCTTCCTAGAAATTGATGGATTAGCTCGTAATATTCTAGAACAAGCAATAGACAGGGGAGATATGCCAACGTTAAAAAGATGGATTGATGAAGGTACACATAAATTAACTAAATGGGAGACAGATTTATCAAGTCAAACAGGAGCATCACAGGCAGGTATACTTCATGGTAATAATAAGAATATACCAGCATTTCGATGGGTTGAAAAAGAGAATAATAATAAACTAGTATCATCAAATGGATTTGGTGATGCAACAATGATAGAAGAACGTATCTCTAATCATAATGGATTATTATCAAATAATGGTGCTAGTAGAAGTAATCTATTCTCAGGTGATGCATCAGATTACTTGTTAACATTTAGTAAACTAGGATCTATCAAGGGATTCTATTCAAAATCATGGTACTATGTATACTCTAACCCCTATTTCATTGCAAGAGTACTAATCCTATTCTTATGGGATATGTTCATGGAATTATGTTCAAGAATATATCATCCAATAAGAAATATTAAACCAAGATTATCTTTCAGAGGTTTTTTGTACTTCTTTGGTCGTGCAGGGGCTAATGTTGTAATGAGAGAAGCATCAACATTCACTCTTATTGGTGATATCTTCGCAGGACAACGTGATACAGTATATACAACATATATGGGCTATGATGAAATTGCTCATCACTCAGGTATTCGTGATTATGATGCTTTTTATGCTCTTCGTCAAATTGATAAACAATTTAGTTACCTTGAAAAAGCAATTCAATCATCAAAACGTAAATATAATCTCATAGTATTATCTGATCATGGTCAATCAGAAGGACCAACATTTAAACAAAAATTTGGTATTTCTCTTAAAGAATTAGTGGATGAACTTCTTCCTGAGAGTGTTACTATACACAGTATACTTCACTCTAACGATGACCACTTCATCGAACATTTCTCCTTAAAGGATTATGCTTCAAAAAATAGAAGAAAACTAACACATAAACTTGATAATACCTTTGATGATACACTAGACCATATAAGGGATTTCAGTGATAATGAAGTATATCAGAAATATATTACTGAAATTAAAAGGAAAAAAGAATTACTGACTGATGGTGAACCAGTTATTGACAGACTTAATGATATTGCAGAGGAGGTAGGTCTTGACATACATTTACCCCATGATGAGGTTAGTATTGAAGAAGCTCAAACAATTGTACTTGCTTCAGGAAATCTTGGTTTAATCTACTTCACAGACTGGTCTACTAGATTAACATATGAACAGATAGAAGATGCATTCCCCGGACTTATAAGCGGTTTAGCAAAACATCCAGGTATCGGATTTGTAATGGTTCATAGTGCTATATATGAAACAATCTGTTTATGTAATGATGATGTTTATTACATGGATGATGATAAATATGTTGGTGACCATTTTCTCGATAAATATGGTGAAAACATCGTCAGTCACTTAAAACGTACAGATAGCTTTGAACATGTTCCAGATATTCTTGTTAACAGTGAATATGACTCATATAATGACCAAGTATATGCATTTGAAGAGTTAATTGGTAGTCATGGTGGTGCTGGCAGTACTCAGCAAGAACCATTTATATTATATCCTAGTAATTGGGAGTTAAACGAACCTATTATTGGCGCTGAGAATGTTTATAAATTCTTCAAAAAAGAGATTAAAAATTCATGGGAGAATAAGGTGGAGAATTAATTTTTCTCCATTTTTCTTATTTTTTCTAGTATTTCCTCTGGTTTTTCTAATGTTGTTATATTTTCTATATTGTTTAGATGTTTAGCATTATCTGCATCTATTTTTCTTATGTATATTTCTATGATTTTATCAGTTATTATTGCATTTTCTGGACATTTTTTTTCACATTTTTTACAGCTTGTGCACTTTGTAGCATCTATTTTCGGTGGATGTATAGCATCTTCCGGACAATATCTGTTAGCATAACAGGGGTCATGTTTTTTACATAATTTTTTATCTATGTATGGTGGTATTTGTGTCTGTAGCAGACCTTCTTTCTGGTCTACTGGAATTATAAGTAGAGGTATTCTGCCTTTTCCTGACTGTGCTGCCACATTGGTTATAAGTGTATCTGCTATTCCATGTACTATTTTTGCTGTTGTGTTTGCTGTTGCAGGTGCTATTATTATTAAATCATACTTGTATTCTGTTATCTTTCCAGAGAATGGATAACTATACTGCTGATCTTCATCTTTTATCAGTTGATTATTCTTGTTCTTAGTGATTATATTATTTATCGTGTTAGTATACCCATATAATTGCAGTACTTCCTCTCCAGCTTTACTTGTTATTATTGTTATTTCATGTTCTTCGCTTATCTTTTCTAGTACATCAATACTTTCTTTTATAAGATGTCCTGCTCCTGTTATTGCCCATATTATTCTCATTCTTTTGTCCTCAAGGTAATTTTTGTTATTTCTGGGGGACAGTTTATTCTTAACCAAAATGTATTAGTTCCTACTCCACTACTAGTGTATTGTATCATATTTTTTACTTTGTATTTTCCTTTTGGATATTTTATGAAATTCTTTCCTCTAACAGGAGTTCCAATTTTAGGTATGCTTATTTGTCCGCCATGACTATGTCCTGATAATTGCAGTATGAATTGGTCTAATTGTGCTGTTGTATCTGCAAAGTCTGGCTCATGTACTAACATGATTGCTGGAGCATTTTTATCTAACTGTTTTTCTATCTTTTTTATATCATCTTTTCCTACAGTTACACTGTCAGCTCCTGCAATTTGTAGTTTCTTGTTATTTCGTGTGATAGTGTATACTTCATTTTCTAAGTTTATTATATTGTCTTTTTTCAGTGCTTCTTTGATTTTTTCAGGATTTGTCCAGTGGTCATGATTTCCTAGTACTGATAATGTTGCATCCTTTGATTTGAGATTTTTTAGACTTTCTTCTAATTGTGGAATGTATTTATCTGCCTGGTAGGACATGTAATCTCCTGTCATTACTATTAAATCAGGGTGTTGTTTGTTTGTTAATTTAACAATTCCATCCAATTTTTTCTGATTTATCCACTGACCTAAATGTAAATCTGTTAAATGTACTATTCGATATCCATCAAATTCTGATGGTATTCTCTTATCTTGAATAGTTAAAGGTACTACTTCATACTCATTTTCTTTAAATGTTCCCCTATTTAATTTATCGCGCGTAGTATTCATGGCTGTTTGTATTGTGCTGCGTGCAATCATGCTGTTATTTACATGTTCATCATTATTTTTTAATAGTTTCATGATTTTCACGACTTTTATCTTATTATTTAGTGTTATGTTATTTTTTTTAATAGTATTTTCGGGTAATTCAATTATGTATTTTGTATTTGATTTGTTTGGTATGTGTATCTTCCATGGCTGTAATGTTATCATTTCTTCTATCTTATCTTCTGTATTTATGTAGAGAATGTCTATTGTCTTTTTCATGAACATAGTGTGTATTGCTGAGAGGTACTTGTTTGAATTTTTTTGTTTGAACAGTAGTGGGGTAATGTTTTCTTGAAACATTAACCCTTTCATTCTTTTAACATAACTTGATGCATAATTTGTTTTTATTATAATTTGTTCATTATTTTTGTTATTTATTATAATTTTATACATAATATAATGTTATTTTATAATATATTATCATTATACAATAATTGTTTTGTTAGTTTATTAATTATTCATTGAAAATAGAATAATATAAAAGAAGCTAAAATCTCAGGTATTACCAACTAAAACTATTAAATATTTAAAAAATAAATATACTTATTATAATGGTTTGATTAAAGTAACATCATAATATAGTAAAATATTTTTTCAACAAAAATTACAATCATTAGTTTTTTTTAACAAAAATTAGAGTCATAAATCATTTTTAACACAGAAAATAAGAGGTGTAGCAATGCGCAATATAAAAATCGAAAAAGCTATAGGAAAAACAGCAGGACAAAATGAGATAGAAGTAGTAGAAAGAAAAGGAATAGGTCACCCTGACAGTATAAGTGATGGAATTGCAGAGACTGTAAGTAGAGTTTTATCACAAACATACAAAGAAAAAGCAGGACATGTATTACACCACAATACTGATGAAGTACAAATTACCGCAGGTGAATCTGATCCTAAATTCGGTGGCGGACAAATTATAAAACCAATCCAAATATTATTAACAGGAAGAGCAGCAAACGAGTTTACCCTACCAAATGGTGAAACACATAAAGTAGGAGTAGACACAATAGCTATACAAGCAGCAAAACAATTCCTAAATGATACTATTATAAACTTAGACGTTGAATATGGTACAGTTGTAGAATGTAAAATAGGACAAGGTTCAGCTGACCTAAGAGATGTATTCCAAAGACCAAACGACATACCATCATCAAATGATACATCATTTGGAGTAGGATTTGCACCATTTACTGAAACAGAAAATCTAGTATTAAAAACAGAGGAATTATTAAACAGTAAAGACTTCAAAAAACAATATCCTCACGTAGGAGAAGATATAAAAGTAATGGGTCTTCGTGAAAATGATAACATTACATTAACAATAGCAGCAGCTTTCGTATCAAAATATGTTGATGATGTAGACTCATACATTAACATGAAACATGAATTAACAGACATAGTAGAAGATTTAGCTGCAAAAACAACTGATTTAAACGTAGAAACATTAATCAACACAGCAGACGATGAAACTAAAAAAGATGAATCAGGATACTATTTAACAGTAACAGGTACAAGTGCTGAAATGGGAGATGATGGTTCAGTAGGTAGAGGAAACAGAGCAAATGGATTAATAACTCCAAACAGACCAATGTCCATGGAAGCAACATCCGGTAAAAACCCTATTAACCACGTAGGTAAAATATACAACTTACTCTCAAATGAAATAACAAGAGAAGTAGTAAATGATGTTGAAGGAGTAAAAAACATTGACATGATTATATTAAGTCAAATTGGTAAACCTATCGACCAACCTAAAACAGCAAGAGCACAAATCCAAACCGAAGATGGATACACTGTTGAAGATGTAGAAGAAGATGTAACCAGAATCATTGACAGATGGTTAGAAAACATAACTGACATCAAAGACTTCATGTTAGAAGGAAAACTCAGAACATTTTAAGTAGTATAGTTAAATAATACTTACTTAACTATTTTTTTTTTAAATATTTTTTTATAAATTCTTCATTAAAATAGAAATAAAAATATGGTGGAGAATTAGAATCCATAATGGATATATTTTTTTTATTAAATGATTATTTCACAGTATTACGACTAAGAAATCCTAATAATATTCTATAAAAAATCTTGTATGGAATCTTTTTTAATGAATTACATGGAATATCTGGATGAAATTCATTGTTAATCATATCATTATCAACCCAATACTTATTATCTAGAGGCACATGGTTATTATAGGCCATAGCTCTCCATAGATTATAATAGAATAATGCTTTTCTATCAGGACTTTTAAGACTTTTACTGTAAATACTATTATAGAATTTATTTGTTACAGCATCAATCTTCTGCTTAGTTTTCAATGGAAGACGGCCTTTTGTATCATGAGCGGTAACAAAGCATAGTTTGAAACGTTCATTATATCCCCAATTACGTAATGTCTCATCAAGATAATCTCCCACTTTATTATGTCCTGACCCGGCAGTAGTTACAACTATCATAGCTTTTTTCTTAAAAAAGTAAGGCCTATGATAAAAGTATGCTAAATGATCTATGAAATTTTTAATCAAACCTGTCACATTCAAAGCATATACAGGGCTTGTTATTATGAATCCATCACATTTCTTCATTTTTTCAACAATTGGTTCAATAATACTACTGTGAGGACAAGTAGATTCTCCTTTAGTAAAACAACTATAACATCCAATACAAGGAGGTAAATTAATATCTAGTAAATCAATCTCTTCAAATGATGCATCATTATTTCTATCTGATAAGGTGTCCTTAACTCTCTCAACAATCTTCCATGTATTTTCACGTCTAGGACTTCCATTAATAATTAAATAATTCATCTCTATGTTCACCCAATCCTATTCATTAATTATTATATTATACTTTCATGTAATAAATAGGATAATAAATGGAGAAATAGATAACAATAAAAGTTTTATGAATTACTCCTTGATTTGTATAATAAGATAAAATGGTTAGATATTATTGTTAGTACTTACAAATATATTAATGATTATAATGTCATCTATTAAATGATGAGATTATAGATATACTAAAGGGATTTATTCATTAAACACTTAAACCATAAACTCATGAATACACTTCCCAATAATTAAATAAAACATAAAAGGAGATTCTGTATGCCAATAAATGAGGTAGAACAGGGATATAATAAAGATTTAGAAAAGAAAATCGAATCATTTTGGAATGAAAATGATATATATAACAAAACAAATAAACTACGAGAACATAAACCAAGATACTCATTTCTTGATGGACCACCATATTGTAGTGGAAGAATACATTTAGGAACAGCTTGGAATAAGACATTAAAAGACGCATACTTAAGATTTAAAAGCATGTCTGGATATAGTCTAAGAAGACAAGCTGGATGGGATACACATGGACTTCCAATAGAACACAAGGTGGAAGAATTACTAAATATTAAAAGTAAACAAGAAATCGAGGAAAAATACGGAATCGATAAGTTTGTAGAAAAATGTAAAGAATTCGCCATAAAAAACAAGGAAGACATGACAAAACAATTCAAAAGTATGGGTATATGGATGGACTGGGATGATCCATACGTAACCTATGATAATGGATATATAGAATCATGTTGGTGGACATTACAACAAGCAGATAAAAATGATTTACTAGTACAGGATAAAAGAGTAATCACATGGTGTCCACACTGTGAAACAGCATTAGCAAATGCAGAAATAGAATATGGTGAACAAGAAGACCCATCAATTTATGTTAAATTCCCACTAAAAGAACAGGAATATGATGATGCAACAACATACATTCTAATCTGGACAACAACTCCATGGACAATACCATCAAACCTTGCAGTAAGTGTACATCCAGACTATCAATACAGCTATGTTAAAGTAGCTAATCCTGAAACTGGAAAAGATGAAATATTTATAATGGCTGATGAACTAATAGACACAGTCTTTGGTGACACAGAAAAAACAATACTTAAGACAGTACAGGGAAAAGAATTAGACGGTTTAGAATACAACCATCCACTAGTGGAAGAAGTAACCTTACAAAAAGAATTTAATCACAGAGTAATCCTAGGTACACACGTAACACTAGATGAAGGTACTGGTTGTGTACATACAGCACCAGGACATGGACCGGAAGACTATGAAGTATCTATAAAGAATGGAATAAAACCATTCTGTCCAGTAGATGAAAACGGATGCTACACAGAAGAAGCAGGAAAATATGCATCAAAACCAACAAGAGAAACAAATGATGAAATAACACATGATTTATACCATAAAAATGCACTACTAAAACAAGGAACAATAAACCACCGTGTAGGATTCTGTTGGAGATGTAAAACACCAATCATATATATCGCAACAACACAATGGTTCATAAAGGTAACAGAAATAAAAGACAAAATGCTAGAACAATTAGATGCAGTAGAATGGGTACCATCATGGGCTGGAGAAAGCAGATTCAGAAACTGGGTTGAAAATGCTAGAGATTGGACCATATCAAGACAAAGATATTGGGGAATACCATTACCAATATGGATATGTCCAGAATGTGGAAAGAAAATAGTAGTAGGATCCAAGAAAGAATTAAAAGAATTATCTGGCGATGATACATTAACAGGTGACTTTGTACACAGACCTCATGTAGACAACATAACAATCCCATGTGAATGTGGACATGAAATGAAAAGAGTACCTGACGTACTAGATGTATGGATAGATTCTGGTGTAGCAGGATGGGCAGCATTACATTACCCACAAAATCCATCTAAAAACTTTGACGACTGGTTCCCATACGATTTCATAGCAGAAGGACATGACCAGACAAGAGGATGGTTTTACTCACAGTTAGGATTAGGTGTAGCCGCATTTGGAAAAGCACCATACAAGAAAGTATTAATGCACGGATTTACTCTCGATGAAGAGGGTAAAAAGATGAGTAAATCATTAGGAAATGTTGTAAGTCCTGAAGAAGTAATAGAAAAGTATGGGGCAGATATTCTAAGATTCTACTTATTAGATGCTAACAAACCATGGGATGACCTCAAATTCCATTGGGAAGAAGTACAGAACTCTGCAAAACTATTCAACATACTATGGAATGTATATTATTTCTCAACAACATACATGGCACTAGATAACTTTGACCCAACAAAACACAACAAAGATGATTTAGTATTCAGAGAAGAAGACCTCTGGATAAGATCACGAGTAAACAGTCTAATAAAATCAGTAGAAGACGACATTAATGCACTAGTATTTAACAGAGCAACCGAAAAAATCTCAGATTTCATACTAGAAGATTTAAGCAGATGGTATGTAAGATTAATCAGAGGAAGAACATGGGTAGAAAGCGATGATCCTGATAAATTAGGAGCATACTACACATTATACTACACATTAAAAGATCTTATAAGAGTACTAGCACCAATAGCACCATATGTAACAGAGGAAATCTATCAAAACCTTGTAAGAGGCGTAAAAAAAGATGCACCTGAAAGTGTACACATGCTAGATTGGGTATACAATGAAAATGAAATAGACCTACAATTAGAAGAAAACATGAATTACATAAGAGATATTCTTGAAGCAAGTGCACATGCAAGAGATGTAGCTAGATTCAAATTAAGATGGCCAGTACAAGATATAACAATAGTAACCGAGAACGAATCAATTAAAAATGCAATCAACTCTCTTGAAAACGTATTACTAGAACAAGCAAACACTAAACATATAACAATAGACTCAGAACTAGAAAATGCAATAATAATAGCTAAACCAAACATGTCAATACTAGGACCAAAACTAAGAGGAGACCTTGGAAGAGTTAAAAAATACTTCGAACAAGACGAAGTTGATGGAGCAGAAGTACAGGATACATTAAACAAAGAAGGAACATACACAATATCATTCGATGATAAAGATATAACCTTAAATGAAGAAGAAATACTCTTCGAGAAAGAATTACCAGATAATCTAGTAAGCTGTGACTTTGAAGGTGGTAGTGTATACGTAAACACAGAATTAACACCAGAAATATACTCAGAAGCAATGGCACGTGAACTAATAAGACGTATACAAGATATGAGAAAAGATTTAGATTTAAATGTAGAAGCTAATATACATGTAACAGTAGAATGCAGTGATGAATTCAAAGATGCTGTAATACCACATCAAGATTACATTTCTAATGAGGTCCGTACAGATAAATTAGTATTTGAACCCGTTACTGATAATGGTTATATGAAAGAATGGAAGATTGAAGACGAACAACTTAAAATAGTAATTAAAGAATAAGAATAAATAACTAAGTACTAGTTTATAACTTAATTTATAGGTTGTATGAGTTTATGGTTTTAACTGATGATGAATTAAAATATATAGATGAAGTATTAGGAAGAAAACCTAATGAATTAGAACTAGGAATGATGGATGTAATGTTTTCAGAACATTGTTCCTATAAAAGTAGTAAACCCATTCTAAGAAACTTTCCAACAGAAGGGCCAGATGTGATATTAGGTCCTGGAGATGATGCAGGAATAGTAAGTCTAACTGATGATTATGCATTAGCTATAGGTATGGAAAGTCACAACCATCCATCCGCTGTAGAACCATATGGTGGAGCTGGAACTGGAATTGGTGGAATAGTAAGAGATATTATAAGTATGGGTGCAAGACCAGTAGTGCTCTTAGACGCACTACGATTTGGTCATATGAGTGATCAGAGGTCTAAATACATATTTGATTACGTTGTTAAAGGAATCTCAGATTACGGAAATCGTATAGGTGTTCCAACAGTAGGTGGAGAAATAGAATTTGATGATAATTTCCAATACAATCCAATGGTCAACGTAGTATGTGCAGGACTAGTAAAAAAGGATGAAATAGTTTACGGTTCAGCACCAGTAGTAGGAGATGTTTTCCTGTTAATGGGTGGAACAACTGGAAGAGATGGAATACACGGAGTAACTTTTGCATCTGAGGAATTAACTAGTAAATCTGAGATAGAAGATAGGCCGGCAGTACAAGTAGCAGATCCATTTACTAAGAAAAGAGTAATGGAAGCAACATATGAATTGCTTGATACATTAAATATTCACGGAGTAAAAGACCTTGGAGGAGGAGGACTCACATGTTGTCTATCAGAAATGGCAGACAAAGGTGGTAATGGTTCACTTATTGATTTAAATAAGATACCTCTAAGAGAAGAAAACATGACACCATATGAGATAATGCTCTCTGAATCACAGGAAAGAATGGTATTTGCTATTTCCCCAGATGATGTAGAAAAAGCATTTGAAATATGTGAAAAACACGACCTTTCTCATGCAGTAATAGGAACAATCATTGATAAAAGAGAATTCATAATCAAAGATGGGGATGAAGAAATATGTCATGCTCCAAATATCCTATTTACAGAGGCACCAATCATAGAAAGAGAGGCTAAAGAACCTGAAAAAGTAATAGAAGATGTAACTTTAAAAGATGTAAATCCACAGGAAGCACTTTTAAGCTTACTTGCATCAGAAAACATCACTAGTAAAGAATGGGTATACAGTCAATATGACCATGAAGTACAATTAAGAACAATTGTAAAACCTGGAGATGATGCAGCAGTAATTAAAGTAGACGGCGATACATCATTTACTATAGGAACAGATTGTAACAGTACTCATGTATTATTAAATCCATATGATGGAGCTGCAGCAGCTGTTCTTGAATCAATAAATAATTCTATAAGTATGGGTGGAAGACCATTAGCCTTAGTAGACTGTTTAAACTTTGGTAATCCAGAAAAACCGGAGGTATTCTGGCAATTCAAGGAAGCAGTAAGAGGTATGAGTGATGTTGCTAATAAATTTGAAGTACCATTCATCAGTGGAAATGTAAGTTTCTATAATGAAACAGAAGGTGTAACAGTAAATCCATCACCAATAGTTGGTACAGTTGGAAAATTAAATAACAACTATATTAAGACTATGACCTTCAAAAATAAGGGTGATTTAGTATTAATAATAGGAAATACTTACTCTGAACTTGATGGTTCACAATACTATAAGACAGTACAAGATATTGTGCAGGGATATCCTCCTAAAATTAGAATTGATGAAAATTATGAAACATCTATGATGATAAAAGATCTCATCAAAGAATATAATGATGACATCACAGCTGTTCATGATATTTCTAAGGGTGGATTATTAGTAGCACTATCATTAATGAGTATTAAGTCCGGTATGGGAGTAAATATTGATTTAAAAGACATACCTTGTGGTGAGGAGTTATCTTTAACTGATAAATTATTCTCTGAAACTAATGGTAGATTTATTGTTACAGTTAAAGAGGATAAATTAGAGGATATGAAATTATTATTAGAAGGTAATGTGTCATTTGCTGTTATTGGTACAGTATCTGATGATGGTTTTGTTGTAAAGGATAATGATGAGATAATTAATATTAATGTTGATGAATTAGTAAAAGCAAACACGACAACAATTGAAACACATATGGCATAAAACTTAAATTGTAATATAAAACTTATTTATTTTGAGGGTAATTCTATGAATGCATTATGGTATTATGTAATAGGATTTATAGTGGTATGGGTCTTAGCATACTTACTTAAGGATAAATATAACATAACCATGGATGGAATAGTGTTAATGCTTAAAACAGATAAGCTTAAAGACGTTATTGATAGGATTGCTAATGCTTGTCCAAGATTTTGGAAGTGGTATATGAATATATCAATTCCTGTAGGTATATTTCTGATAATATTAATGGTCGTGTCATTAGTTTGGTCGATACAGTTAATGTTTGAAACACCTACAGTTTCATTGATACTTCCAGGAGTAGATATTCCAGGGTCACCGATATACATACCATTTGCATCAGGTTTAATAGCTTTGGCAACAGTACTGATAATTCATGAAGGTGGCCATGGAATTTTATCACGTGTTGAAGGTATTAGTGTAGATTCTGTTGGATTACTTTTATTTGCTATAATCCCAGGCGCATTCGTTGAACCAAATCAGGATGAAATAGACAAAGCTAATGGTATAAGCAAGCTAAGAATATATTTTGCCGGGCCAATGTTTAATGTAGGTCTAGCAATAATAGCTCTACTAGTAGTTGCTGGAATTGGAGGATTTCTAGCAACAGAAAATGTATACACAACAGATGGTATGGAGATATCAAGTGTAGTACCAGCAAGTCCGGCAGAAGGAATATTATATGATGGAATGGTAATAACACAAGTAAATAATCAAACAACATTAAACACAACTAGTTATACAAAAGCAGTGAATAACACGCATATTGGAGACAATCTAACAATAGCAACAAATTCGGGAACATATAATGTTGTAACCGGTTCAAACCCTAACAATAGCACTAGACCATACATTGGAATAAGAACACAGGAACATAAAATAGTATCTCCAGAAGCAAGAGAAAAGTATGGTACAATATTACCAGCAATTCTATCACAACTAGAAGAATTATTCTCAATGATATTCTTCTTAAATCTTGCTGTAGGAACATTTAATTTACTTCCAATGAAACCATTAGATGGTGGACTCATACTAGAAGAGTTAATAAATATTAAAATAAGACCAGACAGACGAAAACAATTCAATGATACATTAAATCATTACACTAGAAAATTACCTATGAATATGAGATGCTGGATAAGCAGAAGATTTAACACAGTACTAAATTTCATATCTCATCATGAAATAAGCGAAAAAAAGTCTGGAGTAATGATAAGAACAATATCCAGCATAATTATGGTAATAATAGTAATGTTATTAATATATGGATTAGTACCAGGATTACTAGACCTATTATAACATTAACTAATATTCACCACCTTTTTTTCTTTAAATAAAATTGATACTATTTTTTCATAATTTATTATCCAATACTCTAAACTATAATTATAAGACAAGGAACTAACAAATTAAAAAATGAACAATATAATATGATTGATGAAGGTGCTTATATGAGTAATAAAATGAATATTGTAGGGATAGGTCCTGGAGCAAGAGAATATTTAACATTAAAAGCATTAGACGTAATTGAAAACTCAGATGTACTTGTAGGTAGTAAAAGATCATTAGATTTATTTAATAATACAAATGCAGAAATGGTAGTACTAGAACCAAGAGACATACCAAAAACTATAAAAAAAGCAGTATCATATCTAGAAGAAGGATTCACAGTAACAGTGTTATCCACAGGAGATCCAGGATTTTCAGGAATGTTAAAAACAATTAAAAAATTATCACCTAATACAAAGGTCAACGTATTACCTGGAATAAGCTCAATACAACTAGCAGCAGCAAAACTAGAAATACCATGGGATACAGCAAATCTCTTAACAATACATGGTGGAAAAGCACCAACAGAAGATTTACTAGACAAGTTAGATAACTCTAGACCAAATATAATACTACCTAATAGACATATTAGTGAATTAGCAGAATACTTGATAGACCATGGATTTAGTCCAGAACATGGAATTACAATATGTGAGAAATTAAGTTATCCTGATGAACAAATAGTACATATAACATTAGAAGAGGCAAAACAAATGGACTTCGGTTATATGTGTGTAGTGGTAATCTAAAATAATAATACACTGATAACTCACCTTATTTTTTTTTTAATAACCTTTTTTTTACATTCAATTAAATGAGTATATTATTAAACTATTAAAAAGATATATTTATTTATTATATAATTCAGTTTTTTTTTCAATTTACTGGAAAATTTTTCACATGAATTTTTTCATGATGAATTAATTATTATTTTTATTAATTTATTAAGTATAATTAGATTATACTATGAATAAAATTTTTGATTAAAATTAGAAAGGAGATCAGATATGCTACAAATAGCAGTAACGGGAAAACCAAATGTAGGTAAATCATCATTTTTTAATTCAGCAACATTATCAGAGGCAGAAGTTGCTAACTATCCCTTCACAACAATCGATGCAAATGCAGCAATAGCATATGTAACAGATGAATGTCCATGTAAAGAATTAAACCTTACATGTAATCCAAGAACAGGAAAATGTGAAGATGGTACAAGATATATTCCTGTAGAATTAATTGATGTTGCAGGATTAGTTCCAGGAGCTTATGAAGGAAAAGGTTTAGGTAACAAATTCCTTGATGACCTTAGTCAGGCAAGAGCATTAATACATATCATTGATGCTTCAGGGGGTACTGATGAAGAAGGAAATCCTTGTGAACCAGGAAGTCATGACCCATTAGATGACGTTAATTTCCTTAAACATGAAGTTACAATGTGGGTATATTCAATACTAGAAAGAAATTGGCCAAGACTCATAAGAAAAGTAATGTCAGAACATTTAAACTTTGCTAAAGTTATAGCTGACCAATTAAGTGGTGCTGGTGTTTTATTAGATGATGTAATTGAAGCAGAAAGAATAATGGATGACCAATATGATAAATGGGAAAAAGAAGATATCCTAAAATTCCTCGATAAATTACTTGAATATGCAAAACCTATCATAATTGTTGCAAACAAAATAGACACACCACAAGCAGAAGAGAATATAAGAAGATTACAGGAACAATATGAAAAAGTAATTCCAACAAGTGCAGAATCAGAATTAGCACTAGTAAATGCTGCTAAAGCAGGATTAATTAAATACAAAAGTGGAGAAGACCATTTTGAAATACTAGCAGAAGATAAATTATCTGAAAAACAGAAAATGGCTTTAGAATACATTGATGAGAATGTACTAAAAAAATATGGTTCTACAGGAATACAGAAAACAATAAACACAGCAGTATACGATGTATTAAAACAGATAGTTGTTTACCCAGTAGAAGATGAACATAAATACTCAGACCAGAAGGGTAATATATTACCAGATGCACTGCTAATACCACAGGGATCAAATCCTAGAGATTTAGCATACTGTATCCACACAGATATTGGTGAGGGATTTACACATGCTATTGATGCAAGAAAGAATATGAGGATAGCAAGTGATCAAGAACTAAAACAGAATGATATTATAAGTATTATCTCAAATAAGTAAAATAGTTCAAGGAAGTATAATTCATGAAGACAATAATATATCCAAATAATGAAACTGATTTAACAGGATATGAAAAGATTAATTCAGATGAAATAATAATCTATGATAAAACTGGAGACATAGAAACAGATCTTCCAAAAGAAAGCTCACTAGAAATATTTTCCAATGCAGATAATATTATATTCACACAAAACTGTATAATAAATGGAGAATATGATATAACACCACTAAAAGAAGCATGTACTGAGATAAGAGATAGTATACGTGAAGATGCAGTAATGATTTTTGACACAGTAGTACCACCAAGGACAGTATATAAAATGTCAAAAATAATCGATGAATATGAATTAATTCCTGATATAAACCTAGCCTACACAACAAAAATAACAGAAAATGTCAGGGTAGCTGCTGGAAAGAATGAAACTAGTCTAGAAAGAACAATTAATCTATATGAGAATAGGGGTGATGAAATAAAGACAGTAAAACATATTCAGTCAGCAGAAATAATACCAATACTACAATCAGCATACAGGGATACCTTAATAGCACTGTCAAATCAGACAGCAATATTATCAGAGGCACTTACAGTTGATTTAATAGAAGCAATAGATATGGCAAATTTGGATGAAAATGTTAATTTATTATATCCTCAGCCAGTGTTAGATAATAAAACAATTAGAAATTCTGAAGAAATAGTTAAATTAGCAGATGAGTATGGTGAAGCATCACAGTTATCTGAGACAACAAGAAGTACTAATAATTATGTAGCATATCATATGGCTTACATGGCTGAGAAGGAATTATACTTAAAAGAACATCTTGCAATGTTTGAGACCACAGTAGCAGTATTGGGAGTAACAAATGATGATACATTAAAAACCGAGAAAGATAATGCATCATTAATATTAATAGATGATTTTGTAAGCAGGGATGTTGAAGTCTGGGTACATGATGATAAAATATCTGAAGAATTAATTGAACAACACGGTGCAAAGAAAATAACATTAGATGAAGCATATGATGCGGATTGTATTATTATAATGACAGATAATCCTGAATATAAAAATATAGACCCTGAAAAAGTAGAGAAAGTAATAATAACAGCACTACCACTACTGGACTCTGAAAAATTCAAAGATAAAGAATATAGTAGCGTAGGTCAATACAGATTAAAGAAGGGTGAAATGTTATGATACATCCAAGACCAAGCCCAATAGCAGCAGCATTATATACATTACGAGACCTTGAAGTCGATGTTATAATAATGCATGGACCGGCAGGGTGTTGCTTTAGAACAGGAAGACTCCTGGAAGATGAAGGAATAAGAGTACTCACAACAGCAATGAGTGAAAATGACTTCATTTTCGGTGCAAAAGAAAAATTAACTAACACTATCAAAGAAGCATATGAAGCATTCCACCCTGAGAATATGGGTATAGTTGGAACATGTGCAAGTATGATTATTGGGGAAAACATGAGAAAAGCTGCAAAAGAAGCAGATGTGGATTGTAATATTATTGTAGTAGAAACTCACGGCGGATTTGATGCAGGAGATAATACAGCTGGAGCAATACTAACATTAAAAGCAGCAGAGAAATCCGGAATAATAAGTAAAGAAGAAGTTGAAAGACAATCTGCAATGTTAAGAAAAGCTACAGAACTAGAAAAAACAAGAGGAATGGCTAAAGGAGAGTACATAAAACCTGACTATGGAGATAACAAAGTTCAAGTAGCTCAAAAAATAATTCAGGCATTAGATGATAATAAAAAAGTAACAATAGTATTAAATGCAAAGAAAGAGACAAGTTATCTCTTTGCTGATATAATGACAATACCATGGACAAAAATATATCCCGAAAACACACCAACATTCATATCAAATACCGATGAAAAAGTAGGATTACCTTACATAAGACATCATGCGGAAGAAGTAAACCGAACTATAGATAAACAAATAGATTATACAACAGGTGGACTGGATGAATACCCCGTAACAGGAATAGAAGCAGAAAAAATCCTTAAAGAATTAAATTCTAATATAACAATAATACTAGGAGTTCCACATGCTGTAGATCCAAAAGAAATACCCGGAAAAACAATAGCTGTAACGGATGGTCCAAGATTAGCTAAACCCTTAAGAGAATTAGGATTTGATAATGTAATAACAGAATTAGATGCTCATTCAAAAACACTAGGTTCAAAAACAATAGTAGAATCAGAATTTGCATCAACTTTAAGAGGATTACTTGAATAAAGAAAACAAGCTTCAAAGTAGAAAACCAAAATAATAATAGATATAACTTTTAGATATATAATTAATATAATTTTAGTACAGGTGACATGATTGAATATAGTAATAATAGGTGCAGGTGCTGCAGGTTTAACCACTGCATCTAATATAAGAAAATATGATAAAGAATCTCAGATAATAGTATTTACAACTCAGAAAAATGTAGCTTATTCTCCATGTGCAATACCATACGTAATTGGGGGACACATAGACAGTTTTGATGATATTATAATGCACAAACCCGGAGAATACATGCGTAAAAATATAAGAATAATGACAGAGACTAAAGTAGTCCAAATAAATAATGATATAACTGAACTAGTATACGAGGATAAAGATGGTAATAAACAAAACCTAAAATATGACAAACTCGTAATAGCAACAGGTGGAAAACCATTTGCACCACCAATTCCAGGAAAAGACCTTCAAGGAGTATTCAAAGTAAGAACAGTAGAAGATGGACAACAAATTCTCAACTACCTAGACAACGTTGAAAACGCAGTATTAGTTGGTGGAGGAGCTATAGGACTAGAATTAGGTACAGAATTAGCTCACAGAGGATTAAATGTTACAATAGCAGAAATGGTACCTCAACTATTCCCAAGATCATTTGATAAAGAAATGTCTGATAAATTCCAGGAATACTTAGAAAGTAAAGGTGTAACAGTATTTACAGGTTCAGCAGTTGAATCAATCAATGGTGAAACAAAAGTAGAATCTGTAACAATAGATGGGGTTGAAAGACCAGCAGACTTAGTTATATTATCAACTGGTGTAAGACCACAAACCGAATTAGCAGAGAGTATTGGTTGTAAAATGGGTAAATTTGCAATAGAAGTAAATGATCATATGGAAACATCTGTAGAAAATGTATATGCAGTAGGAGATTGTGTTCAAGTTGTAGATGCTATAACTGGAGATATAACATTATCACCTCTTGGAACAACAGCAGTAAGACAAGGAATCATCCTAGCAAAACACTTAACAGGTCATGACATATCATTTAAACCTGTACTAAATTCAACAGTATCCCAAATAGGACAAATGGAAATGGGTGCAGTAGGATTAACACAACAAGCAGCTGAAAAAGCAGGAATAGACGTTGTTGTAAGTGAAATAGACACATTATCCAGAGCAAGATACTACCCAGGAAGTAAACCATTACACATTAAACTAGTTTCAAAATTAGATGGAACCATTATAGGCTGTCAAATGTTTGGACAAGAAGCTGTAGCAGAAAAAGTAGATACAATGTCTGTTATAATACTACAAAAACTCAAATGTGATGAAGTAGTATCAATGGAATTCTCATATGCTCCACCAGTATCTATGGTTGTTGACCCTATTGCTCAAGCTGCAGAAGACTGTCTTGAACAATTAGAAAAACTATCACCAAAAGTAACAGAAGAAGTTTCAGAAGCAGAGGATGTAGAAGCTACACCTGAAGAAGAAGTAGAGGAAACCTCTGAAGAAAAAGCAGAAGAAACAGTTTCTGAAGATGAGGAAAGTTTTACACAATACCTTAGAAATCAAGGTTTAATAGAATAGATTTTAATTTCAAACATAATCTATTCTCCTATTTTTTTATATTCAAATCTAATTTTTATTCTTAAATTAATTGCTTGTAGCTATAATGATAAATAATCTTCATGAAATACAAGGGATAATAAGTGTTTTTTTTTAATGAATATAATACTAAGTAATCATGAAATAATAAAGGAGATTACTACTTTTGATTATTTTTTCTGAGTTATACAATCTAACTATTTTTACTTTCGAAATTCTTGAATAGAAATTAATTAGTTTTACTGGAATTATCTAAAAATTGAAAAAATAGAATTAACAAGTAAGATTGTCTTAATATCCTGTTCAACAGGATATAAAATAAGTTTAATTTACAAAAACAAAAATGATATTTTTTTTTAAAAAAAGGGGAGTTTAGGAAGATAAATATAGAACAAAATTATTCTTTATTTACTTTAGAGTATTCTGCACCTTGAATATCGTGGTATTTTACCATACCAATCATTTCTCTTTGATCTATACCTTTATCATCAAATGATACATTTTCTTCATTGTATAATGCAAATGGAGATTCTTTTGTGATAACTTTCATAGATCCTTTGTGTAATCTTACTTCAACAGTACCAGTTACTCTTCTTTGCATGTGGTCGTTGATTACATCTAAATCTTCACGTAATGGTTCGTTCCAATGTCCGTTGTATACTAGTTCAGCATATTTTTGGCTGATTTTTTCTGAGAATTTAATTTCTTCTCTACTGAATATTAATTTTTCTAGTGCTTGATGTGCTGTTATGAGTAATAATGCACCAGGGGTTTCATAGTTTTCTCTTGATTTAAGACCAATAATTCTGTCTTCAATCATGTCTATTCTACCAATACCATTATTTCCTGCTATTTCATTTGCTTTTCTTATGAGAGCTACTGGTGCTAATTCTTCATCATCAATTTTTACTGGTTCACCATTTACAAATTCTATTTTAACAATTTGTGGGGTGTCTGGTGCTTCTGTTGTTGATTTGGTCCATGCATATATGTCTTCAGGTGCTGCTGTTGCAGGGTTTTCTAGTAATCCACCTTCTATTGATCTTCCCCAGAGGTTTTCATCTATACTGTATATTTTCTCAGATGGGAGAGGTATTCCATGTTCTCTTGCATAATTTTGTTCTTCTGTTCTGGTGAGGTTGTAATCTCTTACTGGAGCTACAATGTCAAGGTCTGACTCTGATCTGATTGTTGCTTCGAATCTGAATTGGTCGTTTCCTTTACCAGTACATCCGTGTGCTATTGTTGTTGCACCTTCTTGTTTTGCTATTTCAACAATTTTTTTTGCTATTAATGGTCTTGCAAATGCTGTGCTTAATGGATATCCTTCATATAATGCATTTGTTTTTATGCATCTGAATGCATAATCTTTTGCAAACTCATCTTTTGCATCTATTGTGAAATGTTTTGCTGATCCTATTTTTTTTGCAGCTTCCTCGGGTCTTTTTATTTCGTCTTCTGGCTGTCCTACATCTACGCATGCGGTTATTACTTCCATGTCATATTTTTCTTCTAATAGTTTTACACATACTGATGTATCTAATCCACCACTGAATGCTAATACAACTTTGTCCATTTTTTCACCTTTAATTATTTTGTCTTAGTTAATAGATTTCATTACTGTTTTCATGAGAATCCTATTATAATCTTAAATTATTAATTTTTTTTAGAAAAATTAATGTATTATATATTAATATATTACCTTAATTTGTAATAATAGTTTTTATATTAAATGATTATTCTATAGATATTATTTTTATGAGGGTATTAGCCTTCTTTTTTGTAAAAGATAATATACTGTTTTTAACAATATTATTAATTAAGGAAGATATTATGTCTGATAAATTTGAGTATAATCTTATAGATTCAGAGACGAAGGGGGATATTTTCAATAATCCTGTTATCAAGAATTATTTTAATAATGAAGGGTTTACTGAGAATAATGCTTTAATGAGATATGTTTCTGAAACTCGTAAGGGATCTATCGTGTATGATGTGGGAACAGGTAATAAGAGTTTAATGATTATTGCCGGTGTTCATGGGGATGAATTAGCACCGCAGATAGCTGTAATCAAATTCATGGAGGAAATACTCAATGGTGAATGGAATTTAAGATGTAAATTATATATTGTTCCATTTCTTATTCCTAAGGCTACTATGCAGAATACACGTTTTCTTGATTATAAGGATATGAATAGACAGGCTACTAATAGTGGTATAACTAAGTATATTATTGACTATGCTTTATCTCATAATGTTGTAGGATTGTGTGATTGTCATTCTACAGACCCTAATAAGAAACCAGGATATAATAGCGTGTTTTGTTCTATAAGACCCTTAGTTGAAAGTTCTATGATTGCAAGATATATTTGTAAAAATACAAATTCCCGGTTATTACCAGTTTATATGGCAGGATCTACTATTATGGGTTCTGTTGAGGATGAATCTAATCTCAGAGGTATTCCATCAGTTACATGTGAAAGTGTATCCCCTGTATGTAAAATTGATCCGAGTGGTGTTGCTGAATCATATAATCAGTTGATTTCATTTTTAAATTATTTTAAAGTTATATAGGTGTTTATCGTGTCTTCTTATAGAAATCATGCTATTGCAGGAATAATATTTGCTCTACCGTTTATTCCAAGTTTTTTTTATCTTTTCATTGCTTTGATTGGAGCATCTATTCCTGATATGGATCATAATACTAATAATATTAAAGTATATTCTATGTTTATTGTAGGATTAGTTTTGTCTGTATTATTATTATTTTTTGTTGATGGTGTGTCATTATCTGCTCTGATTATTTTGGTATTAGCTGTTCTTTTTTATTTTTCTAAACATAGAGGCTTTACTCATTCATTATTGGGAGTTATTATATTATCATTTCTTTTCATGTTAATGTTTATGGGATTTATACCTGTATTAAGTAGATTATCTTTGTATTTGGGATATAGTATTCCAAGTAGTTTGATGTTATTTATTATTTTAGCATTAATGGGTTATTTTGTTGTGAGTAGAAGGTATTTATTACCTTATTTGGTTGTATTAGCTCTTTATTTGCTAGTATTTCCTGTTGATTACTCTCTAATTCAATGGAAGGTTTGCTTTTTAATGTTATTTATAGGTGGTTTTAGTCATATAATACTTGATTTATGGACGCCTAAGGGTATAAAAGTGTTTAAACCATTTGTTGATACTACTTATCACAGATCTTTGGCTGTTATATTCATTGTTATATGGATTATTGCTTCATTTTTGCAATGTGGCATTATGGTACTTTTATAACGTTATTCCATCCTATTTTTACGTATGCCTAAAAATTAATTCATAACAATTAAATATGTCGGTTTTTATAAATAACAAGTATACTATATACTTGAAATTTTGAAGTTTTTCTTTTTTTAAGTATTAAGTTTTTATAGCTAATTGATTTAAATTTTATAATAAAAACGGAGTTTAATTTATGTTTTTAACTAGAATATTCTACGGAATAGAATTTTTCGTAGTTTTAGTAGTCGAAATAATAAAAGCAGTACTTGACACAAGTGCTAGCTGTCTCAAGGGTGAGGTAGATCCTGTAGTTCTAGAGATTAGACCTGATCTTAAAAGACCTGTATCTCTTGCTATTCTAAGTAATACTATCACATTAACACCTGGTACTATTACAATTGATATGAATCAAGAAGATCGCGTTTTAACAGTATCCGCTCTAACACCTCGTTCAACAGAGGACATTATCCCTCTTGAGCCATACATTAAAAAAATGTTAGAATAAACATAGGGTGATGAGATGGATTTTTTAACAATTTCAGAATTGTTCCTCATGTTATGTCTAATTATATACATGCTTGCAAACGTTAAGATTGCAGCAAGAAGAACTACTGGTTCAACACTTGCCGGTGTAGCTGGTTTTACAATTGCATTAGGCGTTGTATTAGCTATGGTAAGTACACTTACTGGTATTGACTTCTGTAGAGATATAGCATTCGCAATACTTATTTTAAGTCCTGTAGGAACAATAGCTGCAGCCTACGTATTAGGTGGAGGCGATTTATAATGGCAGACGCAGGATTTAATTTAGCACTATCTGTAACAATAGGTGATCCAATAGGCGTTATCCTAGGTATAATATTTATAATCTGTGGTATACTTGTATTAATTACAGCTAAAGGATTATTATGTAATACTGATGATGATGTAAAATACATTGTATTCGGTAGATTAGAAATATTAGGTATTGTAGACATGGTTAGTGTATTAGTTTTAATACTCATCGGACAACCAGCATTAGGACTAGTATACTTTGTATTAGCACCATTTGCTACACATGCAATAGCAAGTGGTCACTTCCGTGGAGAACAGGGGGAGCAATAATATGACAGATATAAGTTTCATAGTACAAAGTGCAATACCTTGGGTTTTATATATCTTCACAATATTAGGAGCTATAATTTGTTTAATGCAAAAAGATTCCTTAAGAATGGCAGTTTTAACCAGTATTACAGGATTCGCAATTGCAGCAATTTATCAAGTGTTATTAGCACCTGATGTAGCTTTAACACAGGCAGTAGTAGGAGCAGCAATTGTTCCAACTTTAGTAGCTCTAGCAATATTAAAGACAAGAGAAGAACCTGTATCTAAAGAGGATGGTGATTCCTAATGGTATTCAGTTCAGTACAAATGGGAGCATTAATTACAGCAGCATTATTAATGATTATTGGTACAGTAGGTTTAGTCTACTTAGATGATATAATTAAGAAAATCATAGGAGCATCATTTATAGGTGATGGAGTAAACCTTTTATTAATTTCATTAGGTTATAAAGCTAACGGAATAACATACATATTCTTACAGAATATGGAAGTTAACAGTTTCCTTGGTCAATCATCATATCCACTACCTTTCGCATTAGTATTAACTAGTATTGTAATTGGTGCAAGTACACTTGCAGTAATGTTAGCTTTAACAATAGTTTTATACAAAAGACACGGTACACTCAGCGCATCCGTCCTCTTAAATGATAAACGTTTTGGAGAGGATAATGATGAATAGTACTACAATTACAATAATCGGGGGTAGTTTATAATGGATGGAACAATCTTCATACCTCTAATGGTTATCATACCAATAATATGTGCTATATTAGTAAACCTTATACATGGTACAGATAAATTAACAAAAATTATATCAGTACTTGGTGCAATTTGTTTACCTTTAGTACCTATTATAGCAACATATGGAAATCATTACTTTGGTGGATATCAACCATTAATAAACGGCGGTTTAACAGCACAATTACCAGCATATGCTAATGCAATAATATCTGGTTCTGTATTAGAATATTTCCACCCAGCAATTACCTATGCATTTGGACCAGGTCAACAAATGATCTTATTCATATTAGGTATAGTTGCAATGTGTGCAGTATTCATATCAATCGCTGAAACAAGAAAAACATCTGGAGTATACTTATACTTATTATTCATGCTTTCAGCAGCATTAATGGCATTCGTATTAACAGATGATATATTCAACTTATACGTATTCTTTGAAATCGCAGCTCTAGTACAAGTAGGTTTAATACTCGTATCAAGAGTAAAAGGAAATTATGAAACTGGTTTAAAATACATGTTATTAGGAGAAATAGGTGGATCCTTCCTTTTATTAGGTATCGGTCTATTACTCGGTTTAACAGGTAACGTAAACATATCAGATATGGTAATGATGATACACAGTGGAGCAGTTGACCCAACTAACCCAGTATTATTATTCGCAGCAGGTATGTTAATCTATGGTTGGTTATATGCAACAGGATTACCACCATTCAACGCAATTAAATCAGAAGTTTACAGTAAAGGTTTACCTAGTGGTGCCATGATATTACAGTCATTCTCTGTAATAGGATGTATCACAATAGGTTTAACAATAATAAGAATATTCGGTTACTTACCAACAGTACAAATGGTAATTCTCGCAGTATCTGTATTAGCAATGATATTAGGTATCAGTATGGCTATGGTACAAGATGATTACAAACGTATCATCGCATACTTAGCAGTAGGAGAATTAGGTTATATTGGTGTAGGTTTAGGATTAGGAACCCCATACAGTATAACAGCTGGATTATTCCAAGCAGTAAACGAATTAGTAGTAACTTCATTCCTATTCATAGGATTTGGATTAGTATTATACAAAACCAAAACTAGTAAAATTAGTAAACTTGGTGGATTATTAGAACATATGCCTGTAGCAGCATTATTAATAGTATTAGCAGGATTCACAATGGCAGGAGTACCTCCATTCAATGTATTCCAAAGTAAATACATGTTATGTCAAGCTGCAATGACTGCAGGAATACCAGAATTAGCAATCATAATGATTATATTAAGTATTGTAACATTCTTAGCATTCTTAAAAATTACATATGCAATATTCCTCAGACCAAAACCAGACGATTTAGAAATATCCTCAGCTAATGTTCCAAAAACAACAATGGCTGTAATGTTCTTATTCCTAATCATTTGTCTCGTCATAGGTTTATGTCCTGACATAGTAACAAGCAGACTAGGTGTCCTAGCTTTATCCGCTTTAACATTATAAGGTGATATCATGAATATGTACGATAAATTAATAGAAACATTAAAAAGTACATTTGGGGCAGATCCTGAGAAAACATTAGTACCTGGATCAACAACATCATCAGTAATGTCTGCTGAATTAGTATTAATGGCATCATTATTAATTGCTGCATTAACTATTAGATTAGTAAGTCCTGCTTTGATGGTTGTTGTAGAAGTTGCATTAATATTAATATTCTTATATGCAACACCATTAATGCCTAAACTGTACAAAGAACATAACGATGACTTAAACAACATGATGTTTTATGCTGTTTTAGCATTAGCAATAATAGCAGTAGTATTTTACTGGGGGGTATTATAGATGAAAGCATCAATTAGAAGTGTAGCACTTGCTGTAGCATTACTTGCTTTCTCAGCAATATTCTTAAATTCAATGTATCAATTCAGTTACATGATTTTCCCTGGTATAAACTACATCTATCAAGGAGTAGGAGTATCAATAGCACCTAACTTAGTAACAAACATTGTATTCGATTTCAGGGGATTCGATACATTAGGTGAATCTTTAATATTAGTAAGTGCTGTTGTAACAACAATGCTTGTATTTGGTAGAGGAAAAGTAAACCTTGGAGGCAAAGACGATGAGTGATCTTCTTAAACTAATAGCATATCCATTATCTTTTATATTAATTGGTTATGGAGCTATGACAATCTTGGGTGGACATATAACACCTGGAGGGGGTTTCCAGGGTGGAGCTATCATGGCTTCAGGAGCTATCTTATGTATCCTTACATACGGATTGAAAGATAATCCATTTAACCTATCACACACCAGAATGTCCATAATTGAAAGTTGTGGAGCATTAGGTTATGTATTCTTAGGTTTATGTGGTTTATTCTTCAGTGGTTCATTCCTTTACAACTTAGGAACAAACATATATGATCTTGTACCTGCAAGCACAGCTAACATATTTAATTTCCCTGATGCATTACACGCAGGAATAATACCATATTTAAACATTGTTGTAGGTTTAAAAGTATTTATAGGATTAACAACATTAGTACTTCTCTTCTATGGTGTAACAAAATTCCATGAAGATTATGTTGATGATGAGGAAATAGAATAGGAGGATTAATAATGGTTTTAGAAAGTACAGTACCATTTTTAGCATCAGCAGCTCCTAACTTATTTGGAGTTTTATATACTGGTCCAACAATATGTGGATTTATTATAGGATTCCTAGCAGGAGCTATTATGCATAAAAACCCAACAAAAGGAATACACCTAAACACTTCCTCATGGATTGCAATAATAATCGGTGGTATAATAATAGCATACTGGTTAGGAACCTTCCCATATTATCAAGGTTTACCATTAGGACCGGGATTTGTAATGTCTATTATTGGTGCAATTATAGGTAGAGGATTAATAGGAACAAAATATGAAGCATAGTGGGGTAATATGAATGTATATAACAACAGCAAATTGTAATGGCTCAGGAAAATGTGTAGATGCTTGCCCTACTGATGCTATAAAATTAGTCGATGGGAAAGCAGTTAGTTGTATAACCTGTGGTAAATGTGAAAGAGTATGTCCAAACAAAGCCATATTCAAAAACCAATATGGTGGTTATGTAGTAGACAGGACTAAATGTAATCTCTGTGGTATGTGTATCAATGTATGCCCAGTAGATATGATTAAAGTAGAAGATGGAAAAATCATGGGTTTATGTTCTATGTGTGGAAAATGTGTACCAGCATGTCCAAACAATGCAAAAATGGCACCACCTAAAAGACCTGTTAAAATGGAAAAAGACATGGTTAATAGGATTAACATAGGAACAAACCATGAGGATTGTATAGAGTGTGGAAGATGTGCATACTTCTGTCCATCAAATTCAATTAAATTCTCATATATAGAACCAGGCGTCTGTACAAAATGTGATTTATGTATAGATGTTTGTCCAAGAAATGCAATTGGACCAATAGAGGAAGGGGGACAATATGAAATAGACATGCGTAAATGTGCAGTATGTTATAAATGTTTAATTGAGTGTCCTAACGATGCAATTGTAGCAAAACATTTAGAACTTAAAATACAACATCCAGAATATGATGTTGAAAATGACACAAAAATGATTTCATGTATTGAATGTAAATTATGTGCAGATGCATGTCCAACAGATGGACTACAAGTAATTAACAAAAGATTAAGATACGACGTTGATTACTGTTCACTAGGAAATAATGAAAATGGTGTAGAACATTGTGCAGAAGACTTTGAACACGCACCATGTGTAACTGCATGTCCACAAGGAATACTTGAATTTGTACCTGATTCCAAGATTACACTTGAAGGATTATGTGTAGAATGTAGTTTATGTGTAAAAGAATGTAAATACGGTGCACGTAAATTCGCTAACACAACATGGGATGGAGAAATCGCTTCAAGATGTATTAAATGTGGAATATGTGTAGAAGTTTGTCCAAAAGATGCATTAACACTTGAAGATGGCCAAGTAAAGGTTAACTTTGATAAATGTGTACTTTGTGAAAAATGTGCAATGTATTGTCCAGTAGGAGCAATACAAAAAACAACACCACTCAAAATGAGAATTGCAGACGGATATTCAATGCTCGACAACAATTTATGTATAAACTGTGAATTATGTGTTGATGCATGTGTATTTAAAGCAATAACTCGTGATGAGGAAGGTAACTTACAAATAAACCAAGACAGATGTATCTACTGTGGTGCCTGTAAAACTGCATGTCCTGCAAGAGCAATAAAAATACAAAGAGAATTCGAGGCAACAATATGAGTATAGTAAAAATATTTGTCAATGGAATCTACACTAACCTCAAAAGAATTATCTTTGGAAGTGAATGTAGAACTGATTTACAATTACGTCAAGATGTTTTAAATGGTAATGTAAAACCAGCACCTAAAGTTGCAGAAGCTGAATGTATTGGATGTGGAGGATGTTCTAACGTATGTCCTACAAAAGCTATTGTAATGGTACCAGTAGAACCAGAAGAAATAGCAGAAGGAATACTAAAAACAGCAGTACCAGAAATAGATGAAATCAAATGTGTACACTGTTACTACTGTCATGATTTCTGTCCAGTATTTGGATTATTTGGAGTAGCAGCTACAATACATCCAAACCACATTGGAAACAAATGTGATAAAGATGTAACAAGTATGCTTTTAGATCCAAGTGAAGTATCTGAGAAAAATATTCAATACATAGCTCAATACTTAACTGATGATTCAATCATTCAGAAAAATAGGGAATTAAAAGAAAAAGCACAAAAAGAAGCTGAAGAAAAAGCAGCTCAAAATAATGCAGAATTAGAGGGATAAACATGGGACTTAAATCACATTCTCGTAAAAAAGCGATACATCTTATGTTAGTATATACTGGTGGATGTAACGGCTGTGATATTGAAATAGTTAACACAGTTTTATCTCCTAAATTTGATATAGAACAATATAATGTATATCTAACTTGGAACCCAAGAGAAGCTGATGTACTAGTTGTATCAGGCCCTGTAACACACTGGACAAAAGAACCTTTAATAAAAATATATGAAGCTATACCAAAACCAAAATTAGTGGTTGCTGTAGGAGCATGTGCTTTAACTGGTGGAGTCTACAAGAATATTCATGGAGAAATTCCATCTGAGGAAATTGAAGGACCAGTGGATAACGTAATTCCAGTGGATGCTAAAATCCCTGGATGCGCAGTAAGGCCAGAAGATGTTGTAGCTGGAGTAGTATCAGTAATACCTATACTACTAGAAAAAGAGGATAAATAATTATAAAGGAGTAGTTATATGGTTACAAAAATAGATGGAGCAACAACTTGTAATGAAACTGAAAGACAAGTTTTTGAAACTGAAATAGATATGGGTACAGTACATCCAGCAGCTTTAGAACCTTATAGGGTTAGATTATTCGTAGAAGATGAAATTGTTAAAGATGCTGAAATAACTGTAGGTGTAAACCATAGAGGAATCGAAAGAATCATGGAAGGATTACCTGTAGAAAAAGCAAATGCTTTAACAGAAAAAGTATGTGGAATCTGTTCTAACGGACACATATACAATTCATGCCGTGTAGCAGAAGGAGCTATCGGTATTGAAATTCCAGAAAGAGCAATGTATCTACGTGTTATAGCAGAGGAACTAGAAAGATTACACAGTCACATGCTATACTTAGGACACGGTTCAGAAGCTTTATGTCATGAAACATTTGCTATGAGGATATTCTACATAAGGGAATCCGTTATGAGCCTTCTATATATGATGGGAGGAAACCGTGTACAATATGGTGTATCTGTACTTGGTGGTGTAAGACCAAGAGCAGATTTAAACCTTAAAGAACAACAAAAAGTTCTTGAAACAATGGACTATATCGATGATAAAGTAAGTGCTTTTGCAGAAAGATTTGTTTCTGACCCAGCTGTAATGAGCCGTATCACTGGTACAGGTGAATTATCACAGAAACAAGCATTAGCATTACACGTAACAGGACCAAGTTTAAGAGCAACAGGATATGAATATGACTACAGAGAAAAAATGTTCGAATACGATTCATTAGAATATGACATCATCACTCAGGATGGTGGAGACGTAAGAGCAAACATTCTCATGAGAGCAACAGAAATATTCCAATCAACAAGAATTATCAGACAAGCTGTAAAAAACTTACCTAAAGGCCCTGTAGTAAACAGAGACTGGGAAATGACAGATTCTCCAGTATATAAAAGTTACATCGAAGTACCTCGTGGAGTATGTTATCACTCATACGGTCTTGAAGATGGTAAAGTAAGACATAGTATTATAAGAACACCTTCAATGTCAAATATTGCTGCAATGCAGGAAGCTTGTATTGGACACCCAATGCAGGACGCTCAGCTTGCTATCGTATCATGTGATCCATGTTTCACTTGTACAGACAGAGCAATACAAGTAATTAAATTATAGGAGACTATATAATGGATTTAGTAACATCAATAGGATATGTTATAGGTGCTTTTATAATTGCTATGATTGTATGTCTATGGTTACCAGGTATTGAAAAGAAGACAGAAGCAAGAGTAGAACAGAGACTCGGACCTCAACTTTCAAGTCCTGGTATCTATGCAACATTAAAGTTCTTTTATAAACAAGCATTAAAACCATCCGCAGTAATGCCTAGAGTATATAATGCATTACCTGTAATAACATTGATTGTAGTAGCTGTAATATTCCTACTATTAATACCACAAGTAATGGTAGCATGGGGACCATTTGCAAGTCTAGTAGCAGTTGTTGGATTACTTAAAGTGGAAGAAGTAATGTACTTATTCATGAGTTCATTTTCACAATCACTTTTATCTAAAACAATGCCTTTCCCAGACCATGCAAAAGGTGGAAAACACATAGATGCTAAACAATCATTCTTAGAACAAATAAGCGCAAACAGATCATTAAAACTTATATCATATGGTAGTTTACCATTTTATATAGCTTTATTCATACCTGCTATAATGGCTCGTAGTATAAACTTACTAGATATTGTTGTATATCAACAAGTAGCTGGTCCTATACTATTCACATTACCAGGTATAATTGGTACAATAGTATTCTTCATAGGATTCTTAATTATACTTAACTCAAATCCTTTCGCATATCTGGAAGGTCATTCAGACGTAATTCAAGGTCCAATTCTTGAATACATGTCTAAATCAAGAGCTATATATGTAATGTCACACGCACTCCTAATCTTTGTTGGAGCATGTATATACTCCACATTATTCTTAGGAATGCCACCCGTATTTGGTATATCAATGATAGTACCTATCATAGTATCTATAATATTAACAATGGCAGCAGCTGTAGTAGCAGCATTCTCACCATTATTCACTAACCGTGAGTTCTATCCTACAGTTATCTCTACTAGTATGATTTCAGTAGTAGTTGTTATAGTTGCTTTCTTATAATGATAAGGTAATAATAAGATTTATAGGTGATATAATGAAAATAGTATTAAGACCACATCATATAATAAGTTTAGCTGGTTATATTGTAGAACTAAGGACATCATTTAGGAATTTAATTGTTGTAAATCATGAAGATGAACCAATTAAATTAGAAGTTCCTGTTCTTAATGATCAATGGATTGAAGAACACAGAGCTTTAGGTTTAGAAGTTATCCCAGTTAATGATGATGATAATTTCTTAGTAATGTATCAAATAGCTAAACATAAATTAGATGCAGAAAGAAAAGCTTTAGAAAGTAATTAAATTTACTTTCTATCTTAATTATTTTTTTTAGATTATTTTTTTAACATGATTTAACTTTTTTTATATTAATTTTGAACTTCAGTGATTTATTATTTTTATTGGGTTAACCTTTATATACTATGAAAAACTTAGGTATACCTAAGAAGCTATAAGTGTATAAGATATTATTAGAAGGAGGAATAAACTATGGTTAAAACTGTCGATAATTTAAAACCTGGAGAAACAGCTGTTGTTAAAAAACACAGAGTAAAAGGAGCTTTAGGAAAACACCTAAGAGAAATGGGTCTCGTTAACGGTACACCAATAAAACTTGAAAGAAAAGCACCATTAGGCTATCCTCTTGAAGTAAGGATTCAAGGATTTTCTTTAGCTTTAAGAAAAGAGGAAGCAGAATCTATTGAAGTAGAATAATTTTTAATTTAACTTTTTTGTATAACTTTACTTTTTTTAATGATAATAATTAATAAATAAATTTAGGTAAATCTAAATTTATATGTTTTGTTTAATAAAATAATTATTTTTTTAAATATATTTTATAATTATGAATATTTTCTTGAATATATTTTATTTTTTTATAATTTTTATTTACTTAACATTTATATAATAGAAGTTACTTAGATATATATAATTAGGTATAACTAAAAATGTATTAGTTACATGAATAACCTAATTTGATTGAATCGTTTCAATTATTAACATTATATATAAGACTAATTATTTTCAGGAGGAAAAAATAACATGGTTAAAACTGTTGACAATTTAAAACCTGGTGAGACAGGCATTGTTAAAAAACACAGAGTAAAAGGGGCTTTAGGAAAGCACTTAAGAGAAATGGGTCTTGTTAATGGTACACCAATAAAACTCGAAAGAAAAGCACCATTAGGTTATCCTCTGGAAATCAGAATTCAAGGATTTTCTTTAGCTTTAAGAAAAGAAGAAGCTGAATCCATTGAACTAGAGTAATTTTTTTTAACTCAATCATATAATATTTTTTAGGTAATTTAGATTATTTTTTAGTATTATTTATCTAATCTAATCACAATTAGTTTAGGTATACCTAAATTGATATTATTTTTATTTAAGAGGTAGAATATGGAAAAACTAAAATTCTTACTAGCTGGTAACCCTAACGTAGGAAAAAGTTCTGTATTTAATAATCTTACAGGAATGAAACAACACGTAGGTAACTGGCCAGGTAAAACAGTAGAACAAAAAGCAGGTAGTTTTGAATTCGATAACTACGAAATCGAAATGATTGATCTTCCAGGTAACTATAGTTTAACCCCGTATTCAGTAGAAGAACAAGTTTCAAGAGATGCAATAATTCATGAAGAAAATGATGCTGTAATCAATATTATTGATGCAGAAAACATTCAGAGAAACTTGTATTTAACTTTACAAATTATGGAAACAGGAGCAAATGTTGTTCTTGGAATAAACTTATTAGATTATGCTGAAGATGCAGGTATAAAGATTAACATTAAAAAATTAGAAGAAACTTTAGGAGTTCCCGCAGTAGTAATAGATGCAAGAGAGGGAACAGGTCTTAATGAATTAATAAGAACTTCTATAAAAGCAGCTAGACATCCTACAGATAACTCCAAAGGATTAACATATGGATTCGAATTAGATGACCATATAAATGAAGTAAAAGAGTTATTCCCTAATCTAAAAGTAGGATCAGCACCAAAATCATGGATTGCTGTTAAACTTTTAGAAGGTGATGATGAAGTATTAGATTTAGCTGAAGAATCACCTGATAAAGAAAATTTACGTAAAGTAACAGAAATTCGTAGACACTTAGAAGGCATATTAAACGATAATATAGATGATGCATTTATCGATGCCAGATATGGAGAAATCAATGGTATAATGAATAAATGTATCACTAAACCTAAATCTGAAAAATCAACTTTAACAGATAAAATTGATAGAATTGTTACAAACAAATACCTAGGAATTCCAATATTCTTAGCAGTAATCTATCTAGTATTCTACTTAACCTACACAATAGGAGGTCCTTATCAGGATTTAATTGATGCAGGATTTTCAGCATTAATTGACTATCTAACACCAATCTTAGGTGATGGATTAGTATCCTCATTTGTATTAAATGGTGTAATTGGTGGAGTAGGTTCAATACTCACATTCATTCCTATCATATTCATACTGTTTTTCCTGCTAAGTTTGATAGAAGACGTTGGATACTTAGCAAGAGCAGCATTTGTAATTGATAGAGCAATGTATAAAATAATGGGATTATCTGGAAAAGCATTCATTCCAATGATTCTAGGATTTGGTTGTGACGTAACAGGAGTAATGGCAACAAGAACACTATCCAATGAAAGTGATAGAATATCTACAATGTTAGCATTACCTTTTATTTCCTGTAGTGCAAGAATTCCAATATATGCATTATTCACAGCTGTATTCTTCACACAAAATCAAACAGAAGTTACATTTGCATTATACATATTAGGTATGATTATAGCAATAATAGTAGCAAAAACACTTAAAGGTACAGTATTTGCTGAGGAATCAGCTCCATTTATCATGGAATTACCACCATACAGATTACCAACATTAAAAAGTGCAACTTTACACATGTGGGAAAGAGGATCTCTTTTCATTAAAAAAGCAGGTACAATAATTCTTGGTACATCAATACTTGTATGGTTATTAGGAAACTTACCACCAGGTGTAGAAGAAGGATCAATTAACAGTATAATTGGTATAATTGGTAACGCAATAGCACCTGTATTTGCTCCATTAGGATTTGGATTCTGGCAAGCTGCAGTAGCACTAGTATTCGGTATCATGGCAAAAGAAATTGTAGTATCTACATTCGGTACATTATTCGGTGTAGGTGACGATGGTATAAGTGCAGTATTACCTACATTATTTACTCCACTATCATCACTATCATTCATGGTATTCGTATTATTATATGTTCCATGTTTCGCTTGTCTTGGTGCAATCAAAGAGGAATCCAATTCATGGAAATGGCTTGGAGCTTGTGTAGCGATATGTCTTGTAACGGCGTATGTTTGTGCGTTCATCGTTTATCAAGGTGGAGTGTTACTAGGATTTACTTAGAAAAATATAGTATTTTTTCCTCTACTATTTTTTCTATTAATAGTGATAAATTGGAGGTGTTTTAGTGATTATAGGAGTAAGAACTGATAAATCCAACTCTAGAAAAAAATCTAAATAAAATATAACAATGTTTATATTATATAATTATTATTAAATAAATAGTGAGAAGGAGGTATGTACATGATGCAATGTATGATTTGTGGATGTAAATTTGATGAGACAAAAGTAGAACCTTGTGGATGTAACTGTGCATTTGGAGGATGCAACGGAAAAAATGTAAGATGCCCTAATTGTGGACATGACATGCCTATTCCTTGGGAACTTAGAAAAAATCTTTCAAATAATATGAGTGCAGAAGATAAAACATCATTCCTTGAAAAGATAAAAAAATCTATAAAAATAGAACATTGAATATTATCTTGAAAAAAAATTTAATAATAGAACATTAAGTTAAATAAAACAATTAAGGTGGAATTACAATGATTGTAGAATGTAAACTTTGTGGAAATAAATTTGAATCTTCAGAAGCAGAAGAAATAGAATGTAACTGTGGATGTGGAGGAGAAAATGTACTTTGTCCAAATTGTGGATATGAAGTAAGATTACCACGGACAGGAATGCCAAAGAAAGTTAAAAAAGAAGAAGATATGGGCTTCTTTGGAAAAGTCATGAGTGCATTACGTATGGGAAATTAAATTTTATTATTCTTTTTTTTATTAATATTTATAACTAGAATAAACTTCAAGATTCTTTTTTTATTAAAATAATTAATTTTTGTATAATTGTCTTATTTTTTTATTAAAATAGTTTAAACTATAATTTAAATTAAATAATTTAAATAAACTATAGTATAGATTATTACTATATAATTTTTAGATGATTTTTTTTTTAAAATATAAATTTCTTCAAATAAATAATGAAATATAGATAAAACAAAGTTAAGGAGATAATCATGACAAATGTATTAGTTACAGGGGGGAACTGGATTTCTAGCTGGCTGGACAATCCGTAAAATTCTTGAAAAAGATTATGTAGTACGAACTACTGTAAGATCCATGAAAAAAAGTGAAAATGTAATTACAATGTTAAATAATGAAGGAGTAGATACCACAAATTTATCCTTTGAGGAAGCAGATTTGACTAAATCAGAGGGTTGGAGTAATGCTATGGAAAACATGGACTATGTGATACATACTGCTTCCCCATTAGGTGGAAATAATCATGAAAACCCGGAATTAATTCCAATTGCAAAGAAAGGTGTGGAAAATGTATTATCCTCTGCCATTGATGAAGGTGTAGAAAAAATTGTCATGACATCTAGTGAGGCAGCATGTTATCCTGATAAATCAAATGCTGATTCTAAAATTAATGAAAGTTATTGGATGGACTTTAATAATAAAGATATTACTAATTATCAGCGCTCTAAACTTATTGCTGAGAAAACTGCATGGGATATAATTGGAAAACAATCTCAATCTAACTTAGTAACTATATTACCTGGAGCAATTTTTGGTCCATATATGGATAAGAAGCGTAGCAGTACTGATCAAGTTTTTGAAATGCTTATGAAGGGAACACCAAGTCCAAATGTAATATATCCTGTGGGAGATGTAAGAGACCTTGCAGAGCTTCATATTCTTGCAATGGAAAATGATGCTGCAAATGGACAGCGATTTATTGCTGAATCTGAAGAAATAACTATGCCACAGATGGCTAAACTTTTAAAACAACAATTTCCTGATTATAAAGTAAGTACAAGAGTTATTCCCGATTTTATCATAAGAGTCATGGCTAGATTCCAGGCTCCAATGAAGGTATTAAATACTATGATAAGTTTGAAATATCATAGGGATAATACAAAAGCAAAAAAAGTTTTAGGATGGAATCCACGTTCTGCAGAAGAAACAGTTATAGATACTGTTAATTATATGATAGAAAGTAATATAATTTAATTTGGAAAAATCAGATAATAAAGACGCTTAAAAATAAATTTTATTGAATATTAAAATAAAATTTAAACTTCAAATATAAAACATGTTTTATTTAATCAATTTAAATAAAACTACTTATTTTTTTCTTAAAAATAAAAATAAAAAGAAAAGTACTTAGTTAAATTATATACTTTAGAATTTTATAGGGCATTGTATTCAAGAGTATAATTATATGAATAGTGGTGAAATGGAATATATTATATTGTTAATCTTAAATTTATTAGGGGTTAAATTTAAATCCTTTCTAATATGAATTCATAATAATTACAATACCCTTTTTTTCCTTTTACTATACATATTTTTTTTTTATTAAGTGGAATATTAGTTGGGTGAGTATTAATTTTCCACTAATTATTATATTAATTAACTACTTATATAAAGATTACTTTATTTTTTATAAATAATATTTAATTAATTTCTAGTTTTCACAGTAATTCAATTATCATAAAAATAGTCTATCTTAATATGAACCAGTCTTATTAATATATAATCATAATTAAATTCAATTAATTAAGGAATCAAGCTTAATTAATATCAAGTACTAATTATAATTATAGTAACAAGTATTAGATTAATCAAAATATATTTTTATCAAAGGGAGATATTAATGATAAATGCAATAATTATGCGTGTAATAGATAAACCAGGAGTTTTAAGAAAATTAACTCAGTTTATTTCAGAGAAGGAAATAAATATAATTTATACTTATATTCATTCTGAATCTGAGAAGTATGCGTCAACATACTTAGAATTGGAAGATGTACAGGATATAACTGAATTAATGTCTGAATTAAATAAGATTCCTGAGGTTGAAGATGTGAAAGAGTCTCCAACTATGAATAATGTATGGGGAAAACGAATAATTATTATGGGTGGTGGAGCACAGGTTTCTCAAGTAGCACTGGGTGCAATAACTGAAGCAGACCGTCATAATATAAGAGGCGAACGTATAAGTGTGGATACAGTACCATTAGCAGGTGAACAGAAATTAGAAGAAGCAGTAAGAGCTGTAGGTTCATTATCCCGTGTGGGCGTCCTTGTTTTAGCCGGTTCTTTAATGGGAGGATCTATTGTAAATGCAATTGATGAAATTAAAGAAAAATATGGTATTAAAGTAATAAGCTTAAATATGGTTGGTTCTGTAGTAGATCATGCTGATTTAGTAGTAACTGACCCAGTACAAGCTGGGGTCATGGCAGTAATGGCTGTGGCTAATACAGCTAAATTTGACATAGACCGTGTTAATAGGACCTTATAAAACATGTTTCTCTTTTTTCTATTTTTCACAGGGACTTTTTTCTAATTTTACATATTCATTTATAGATTCGCGTGTTGTACCTATAATTATGTTGTATGATTTTTCTTCACTGTCTTGATAACTTACTTCTTCACATACACCAGATGCAATAACATTTTCATTATTTTTAACAATACCTGTATAAGTATGTGTAAATGATATGATATTTTCAATATTTACGTAGGGACCATCTAAAATTTCAATATTTCCAATAGAATAGATAGCTGGAGTATCATAAGATTGCTCATCATCAACTATTTGACATTTAATTTTCATAGAACCAATCTGTTTATAATGCACAGATTCATTAAAATCAATATCAGACGGATTTCTAGTAGAAAGAATATCAAATAACGTACCTTTTATAAGACCACGATTATTTTTTCTAGATTCATACCATACAAATTCATCAAAACTCATGGAATCATCCTTTATTCTTTTATGATATACCCTGTTCCAGTATTCACCACTAATTTTATCAAGAACACTAGAATCATCATTCTTTAACTTACCATATAATTTTCGAGCTTTTTTATGATTATCTAATCCAAATACTATGAAATCAATATCAGAATCTTCTCTTTCAAGACCTGCAAGCGTAGAACCAGTAATACCCATATTATCATAACTAATTCCGGCTTCATCATGGAAAGTATTAGCTAATAATTTAACTTTTTCATAATACTTGTTATCACTATTATCATTGAGAATTTCATTTAATCTTGCAATGGGACTATGAACCTCTAGAATATCATCTACAGGCACACCCATCATCTTTTTATTCTCAACATTCCAGTAGAATAAGTAGTCTGGATGATATTTCTCCAGGTATTCGTATGCTTCTTTACTATTAACTTTTTTATAATGTATACCATTACGCTCACGGTCTCCCTCTTCACATGGAACGTAACGTAAAAAAGCAATTATTTTATCTTTAGGATGATAATAAGTATTAACAGCAAAAAATAAGTTATCTTTGGTTTCAATAAAATAACGTGGTCTAATATTCATAATAATACTCCTTAAATAATTAATATTAATAATTCTATAATCGAATTCCTATTTAATTTTCGAAAACAAATCTATAAATTTTAAAAACAATAAATAATATTAAAGGATGATAAAATGCAGTACTTAAAATGGAAAGATGGAAATGAATATGATGGAAGTCAAATTAATCCATCATGGGCATTTCAGGAATTTGGAGTAAAAGATTCTACTATAGTGTCATGGGTAGGTCCTATGAACATATTAGGCGATAATTTAATAGATTATGAAGATGTTGGAGTAGATATAAAAGGAAATCTCATGTTAAACTTTATAGTAGAACACTTTGATGAACAACCAGGAAATTTAAAGCTAGCATATCATAGACAGAGAATGTTAGTGATGATAACACGAGATAAACTATTAGATTACGGAATACGAACAACTCAAGATGGTGATGACATATTCATAGATAATAAGAAATTATCAGTATCAATAGCAACAGCTTCAATTAGTACAATGAAAATGCATTTTGCATTAAATATTACAACTGAAGGAACACCGGTTGATGTTGAAACATCAGCATTAGAAGATAATAATATGAGTATGGAACAAATACATGAATTACAGGATTCTATTGCAAATACATATATGGAATATATAGAAACAATAGATAAAGATATAACAAAAACAAGGGTATTCTAGGAGTTAATAATGATGAAAGTAAATTTAGATGGAATTCATTCAAATTTAAGATTTTCAGCAGCACACATGGTTATAGGTCATGAATCATGTGGTAAAATACATGGTCATAGTTATATTGTGGATGTTGAAGTAGAAGGAAAAAGATCTGGAAAATTTGGTTTTGTAATTGATTTCAAGGTATTGAAAAATATCACAAGAAAAATCTGTAAATCATTAGATCATAGATTATTAATACCTGTAGATAGTCCTGATTTGGAGATAACCTATCAAGATGATAAAACAGTTGAATTCACAATACTTGGTGAACTTGAATATAAAATACCTAAATCTGATGTTGTATTATTACCAATAATATCAACAACTGCAGAATCACTATCAATATACATAACTGATGTAATTGTCAATGAACTTGAGGACACTAGTACTTTAGAATATATTGAAGTACAAGTAAATGAGGGTATTGGACAAGGTGCATCTTATCATAAACAATTAAATGAATAGGAGGATGTACAAATCACTCCTAAAATAATAGAAATATTCTCAAGTATCCAGGGTGAGGGAGTACTCATAGGAAAACGTCAGATATTCATAAGATTTTCAAGATGTAACATTAACTGCAAATACTGTGATACGCAAAATAGTAAAGATGGAGAAATAGGTAAAGAATATTCTTATGAACAATTAAATGACATAATAATGGATTTGATGACACCTGATTTTGATTCCCTTGAAATTACTGGTGGTGAACCATTACTCAGTGCAGATTACATACATGATTTCTTAGAAAAATATCCATACAAGGCAATGTTAGAAACAAATGCTACATTACCTGATGAATTAGAAAAAGTATTGGATGTTATTGATATTGTATCCATGGATATAAAACTACCAGAACATTTTAATACAAATGATGAGTGGAATCAGGTATATGATAATGAACTAAAGTCAATACAATTAATGGAAAAAGTTCATCAGAACTATTATATTAAAATAGTTGTATCACCAACCACACCTCTAAAGATTATAAAGAAAATAAGATCTGATTTAGAAAAAGTGGCAAGTAGTAATGTTGAAATAATTATTCAACCAGTTAGTCCTATGGAATTATGGGATAAAAAAGAAGTACTGTTTAATATATCTGAAATTATTGGAAAAAGTTTTCCAGTATCAGTAATACCTCAAATACATAAATATCTTGATGTTGAATAAAAAAGGATTAATCTCCCCTATTTTTTTCTTTAAATTATTTTTTTTTTATCAAAAAACTATTTCTGAACTATTTAATATTGGATAAATAATTTCTAATTTTATAAAAAAAAGGTAAAAAAAAGGGTGTGGGAATTGTTTTATTCTTTGGAACGTATCAGACGTTTAACATAGTCATTTGCCCATGTAAATGTTACGATACATGCAACAAGTTCACCAATAATAATACCCCACCATGCACCATATTCACCCCATCCAAATGGAATAGCAAATATGTATGCAATTATTATTGTGAAGACCAATTCTCTAAGAAGTGTCTGGAACATTGAAGTTACACCCTTACCAACACCTTGGAATAAGAATGTTGATGGTGCACCTATAGCCATAAATATATAGAAAAATACCATTAATCTTAGAAATTGAATCATTTTAGGTGCAAGATATGCGCTGTTGCTTGAATATGAGAATAACATTACGATTTGTGGTGAAAATACGTAAACAAAAATTCCTGTAATTATAGCAGCAATAATTGATAGTTTTACACTATATCTGTGAGTAACACGTATGTTTTCGTAACGATTAGCACCAAGATTAGCACCTATTATAGATACTGATGCTGTGGATATACCAATAACAGGCATAATACCTATTGATACTATTCTCCAACCAGTAGAATAAACTGCTACTGCATCCGTATTTGCAACTATTGTAAGTAATGCTGAGAATAAACCAGCAAATATTGCACTTAGTAACATCTCTAAACTTGCAGGAAGACCTACTTTTAAAATATCTTTGGATATTTCGCTATTATACTTGAAATTACTCCAAACAGGTTTTAGATAAGTATCTTTTTTAACGTAGAACCAGTATGCTAATACAAGTATCACGATGCTTACTGAAAGTAATGTAGCATAAGCTGCTCCTGCAACACCTAAATTTAATCCATATATGAATATTGGGTCAAGAATGATGTTCAGTACTCCTGAGATAGTCATAGCATACATTGTTCTCTTAACATCACCTTCAGCTCGTAGTATTCCATACATAACGTTAGGTAATATGAATAGAATAGCACCAGTGAACATAATAATACCATAATCTCTTGCATATTGAATAGTATTACCAGATCCCATTGCAATTAGAATAGGATCTAAAAGTATGAGAAGTACTACTGAAACTATAATAGATATAATTATGGTAATTAGAATAGAATGTACTGCACCATTGTCTGCTTTAGATTTATGTTTTTCTCCTATGTACTTTGATAATGCAGAGGTAGCTCCAGCACCAAGACCATTACCTACTCCTACAAGTACAAGAAATATAGGTGTAACATATCCTACACCTGCAAGTGCATCTGCACCTAATCCTGCCACCCATGCAGCATCTGCAAGGTTATATATACTAATAAGTAGCATGGATATAATTAAAGGCACGGACATTTTTCTTAAACCCTGTTTAGGATCTCCAAGAATAGTTTCTACTCCCTTGGTAGTTTTATTATTTTTATTATTAGTTTCTCCAGTAACTTTATCAAACCTCCTCTACAATAATCAATATAATTTTCTTGTTCTATTATGTCTAAGTAATTAGTTACTTAATAATATATAAATTAAACGATTTTGTAAAAATATTATTTCCAGTACATTCAGATAAATCTGTAAACTGTTATATAGGGTTTTCATTACAAATAAGCGTATTAATCGATATTTATTATTATAATAAAGTTATGATTCTCAGTTAAAATTTTAATTAAGTATATATGTATACATCCTAATCTCGAAATAAACAATATTCCTTGTATTATTATTTTTAACCTATGTCCTATCTTTATTTTTACAATTTAAAACAGTTTAAAGAGTACTTTATTTTTATTAATATTCATGAATGCTGTAAAAAGATATGTTTTCTACAAAGTCAATAAAACAGTATAATCTGTTTTAAAATTAGTCATTGATTTTATATATATAATTCATAGTATATATTTCTAGACTAACTTATTCCCGAAACAAAATAAAACATTAATGTTGATAAACGAATAAAATTATACGTCTGGTTTTATAAAATTCTCGAAAAATAAATAAAGAATCTTATATAAGTAAAATTAAATTATTAATTATGTTATTATTTTTTTAATAACCCGGAGTGATGAACATGGAATTAAATATGAAAGACAACCTTGGTATAAAAGATGCTATGACATATAATGTCATAACTGCAAATACTGATACAAATATATCAGATATAGCAGCTATCATGACAGAGCATAATATTAGTTCCGTGGTTATAGAAGATCAAAAAGTAGAAGGAATAGTTACAAGTAATAATATTATTTCAAAAGTTGTATCTAAAAATATTTCACCACAAGATATAACCGCGGACATGGTTATGGATAAATTTATCTCAGTAAACCCTGAAACTTCTTTAATTGAAGCATCATCTTTAATGATTAAGAATAATTGTAAAGTTTTACTAGTAATAGATGATAATCAACAATTAAAAGGAATATTAACCTTAACAGACATTGTACGAGTATCTCCAGAATTAATTGAATTATTTGTAGAAGAAACAAATATTGATAATTTCGTAGACAATGAATATTCTTCAGAGTCAGATGAAAGATTAGAAGAGGGAGTTTGTGAGAAATGTGGTGTTTATGGTCAATTAGAGAATAATAATGGACAATATTTATGTCAAGAATGTATTGACGATAAACTATCCGAAGAATAATTAAAAAAATAAGAAAAAAACTACTAATTAAAAAAGGTAACATTTTAAAAAAATACAGGAGCAGGATAATAATGAAAAACAATATAATCAAAAAGATTAATTCAACAGACCAATCATTCAATCTACAAACAAAAAAAGCAGAATCAGATGGAGACATAATGGACATAGCAGCTAAAGATGTTGTAACAGCATCACAAAGTGCTACCATAATAGAAATTGCTAACCTAATGAGTGAAAAAGATATAAGAAGAATACCAATCACAGATCCAGGTTCTGGAAAACTATTAGGTATTGTAACAACAATGGATATTCTTGACTTCTTCGGCGGAGGAAAGAAATACAATTTAATTACAGAAAAACACGAAGGAAACTTCTTATCAGCAATTAATGCACCAATCAAAGAAATCATGACAACTGGTGTAAAAACCATGACAAACAAGGACACAATCATCGATGCCGCAGCATTAATGTTAGAAGAAGGTATTGGTGGATTTCCAATAATTGACAATGAAGAAAAAATAGTAGGAATGGTAACAGAAGGCGATGTTGTAAGTAAATTAGATAAAATAATTGCAGACTTAGAAGTACAGGATGTAATGGCTACTGATCTAATTACAACAACACCAGGTACTAGAATAGAAGGAATTACTAAAATCATGGTAAGAAACTCATTAAGAAGAGTACCTATAGTAGGAGAAGATCCAAACTCAAACTCTAAAGAAGAAAAATTATTAGGATTTGTTACAGCATCAGATATTCTAAAATATATTGGTGAACACAAACTATTTGCAAAATTATTCTCTAATGAAGGTGAAGATGTAGTAAACATTACTGTAGATGAATTAATGGTAACTAATGTACTCACAGCAACTAAATATGAGAAATTAGGTGATATCGCAGATTTAATGTTTGATTCAAATATAAGAGGTTTACCTGTTGTAGACGAAGATACAGGAAAACTAATAGGAATTATCACAATTCGAGATTTACTAAAGGCTATTGTTCAATAGAAATCTTAAAAGAGATTAATTTTCCTCAAATTAATCCTTAAAAGAGTGAAATATTTTTATAGAGGAAAATGAATAATATTATTATATTTAAAAAAAACATGGAGTGATCGTAATGACCATAGATAAAATAATGGCTAAAGACATTGTTACAGTACGTAAAGATCAAACAGTCTCAGATGCTTTAAAACTAATGAGCAAACATAAAATTTCACGATTACCTGCAATATCTCCTAAAACTGGTGAATTAGTAGGAATAGTAACTGAAAAAGACATGGCTACAAAAATAGCTTCATCTAAATATGAAGAAGTACCACTTTCACACATGAGAATATCTACTATCATGACACAAGATGTAATAACAGCAAAACCGGATGATGCTGAAGTAAAAGTACTTAAAAAAATGGTAGATAATCATATTGGTGGAATACCTATCTTAGATGGGGATGACATAGTTGGTATGATAACCAAAACAGACTTCTTAAGAAATTTAGATAAAGAACCATACAACGAAACTCCTGTAAAAGAAATCATGACTAACAGAGTCATGACTGTAAGTCCTGATGATAGATTAGTCCATGCAAGAAGGATAATGATTGATAATGATATTGCAAGATTAGTTGTTGTGGAATCAGGATTAATTGTAGGTATCATAACAGCTAAAGACATGGCAAAAAAAATCATAGACTTCAAAAAACATGTACCAGAAAAATATCAGCATTCACAAATAAGAAACTTATTTGTACAAGAAGTCATGTCACAAACTATTGAAACAACAACCAAAGATACAACAATTGCAGAAGTAGCAGATGTAATGGTATCCAAAGAATTTAGTGGAATGCCAATATCTGATGAAACCAATAAAGTTCATGGTATTGTTTCAAAAACAGATATTCTAAGGTACATATATGACTTTAATAGAAAAAGAGGTAATTACTAAATAATTATCTCCTTTCTATTTAATCTTTTTTAATCACACAGTAAACTATTTTTTAAGCATTTTAACCTATATTTATACTTATTCTCTGATTGTATTAATTAAAATAAATAATTACCAGTGAATCTAATGGAACTTTTTTCTAATTTTATATAAAAGAATTAATTAAATTAAACACATATATTAATAATTAATGAATGAAAAAAAACAAGTAGGATATCTTGGTCCAGAAGGTACATTTTCACAGGAAGCTGTACTAAATATAACAGATAATAACACGATAAATAAACCTTACCCAAATATTCTAAGCATATTTGAAGCACTGGAAGATAACCAGATAGATGAGGCAGTAGTTCCTATTGAAAACTCCACTGAGGGATCAGTAGTTATTACATTAGATGCATTAACTCGTCATAACTTGAAAATAAAAGGTGAATTAGAATTACCCATAAGACAGAATCTTCTAGTACAAAAGGGTAAAACACTCGATGATATTAATGTTATCTGTTCACACCAACAGGCAATAGCACAGTGCAGGCATTATATTAACAGGTTAAATAAACCAGTACATGCAATGCCAAGCACAGCTAATGCTGCAAGATATGTGACAGAATTATCAACAGCAGCAGTAATTGGAAATGAGATTTTATCTGAAAAATATAATTTAGAAATAATAGCACATGATATTCAAGATTACTCAAATAATGTCACTAGATTTGTGATACTAGATAAAGAGGATATAAACAAACCAACAGGTAATGATAAAACATCAATTATTATATCTCTCAAAAATGATAATCCTGGAAGTTTATATGAAATTTTGTATGAATTTGCAAAAGAAAATATTAATTTAACAAAGATAGAGTCAAGACCTTCTAAACAAGGAATGGGAAAATACTTGTTTTTTATAGATATTGTAGGACATAGATTAGATCCTAAAATAAAGAATACATTAGCTATTGTAGAAGGAAAAGTTAACATGTTTAAAATATTAGGTTCTTATAGCTATGACTTTGGGGGAGGGGATTAAAATAGTAAGAGAAAGCTCTCGGCACAGTATCGAAAAGAAGTTACAAGAATTAGAAGAACAGAAAGATAATGGATACATAACCCTTGAAGAATATGATACTTTAAGAATAAGGTATGAAAGAAAATTAGGTAATAAGGAAGCTGTTTCAAAACTTCAAGAATCAAAAGGTTTTAAACCATCAAATATTCAGAAAAAACAAGAAAGAAAAGAAGTTTTATACGATGATTTTGTGGATAGGTATTCACGGTTAGATGTGAACCCTGAGCCATCCTCAAATAATTCGGGTAATAATAAGAAGGTAAAGCGAACTGTAATAATATTATTTGTACTACTGGCATTTATTGTTGGTATTGTAGCAGGAGTTGTAGCATTAAACACAGTTCCAGCTAATAACACAACTAATGTGACAATAACAGATTCAGCATTTACTACTAATCAATCAGTTGTGAATGCATCTAACATGTCAGCAAATACAACAAATAACACTACCACTGTAAAAGCAACAACAAAAAAATATAGTTCATCATCATATAGTTCAGGCAGTAGCTCAAAAAGTAGTTCAAGTAGACAATATAATTCAAAAAGTAGTTCTAAGGGTAGTACCAGGGATAGTTCTAGTTCAAATGGTACTTAATTCATAATCGGAGGATAGTAATATGAAAGGTATATTTAAAACAATAATAGTAATTGTTCTATTAGTAATATTAGCATTTGTAGCGTATTCCTCTGGATTATTGGATACTTTTACAGCTACAGGACAAACCTATGAGAGTAATGGAATAACTTTCCAGTATCCTGACAGTTGGACTGAGGCAAATTGCGTGTCAGATGGAGCTATAGGTGCCGTGGTTGACTCTAATAATTCTAATATATCTGTTGTAATACAGCAAGTACCACCTGAGTATGGTTCTGATATACAAAATGCATGTGCTGTTAATGACCAATTCCTGTCACAATCAAGTAATTATGTAAACATTCAGGAAATTAACAGTAGTATACATAATCAATCTGTTGTAATGCACAGATATCTTGTAAATGAGCCAGATGGTTCACAGAAAGAGCATGTTGCTACATGGATTAAGATGAGAGATAATAAGATATATGTTATTTTATTCTCAACACCAGTAAATTCATATGAGCAAGAAAGGTCAAGCTATGATTTAATAGCAGGAACATTTAATTTAACTAATAATAGTAATAATACAAGCTTATTTCCTATAAATCTATAGGGATAAGTCTTTTTTTTTAATTGAGAGGAGGAGTATAATAATGAAAATAATTCTCTGTGTTACGGGAAGTATTGCTGCAGTAGAAGATTTAAAGTTAGTTCATGAACTACAAAGGCATGGTTTTGATGTGGAATGTTTCATGACTGAGGATGCAGCAAATATAATTACACCCTTATCAATGGAATTTGCAACAGGTCATCCTGTAGTTACGAAAATCACTGGTAAAGTAGAGCATGTTAAGAATGCACAGGCTGATTTAATATTAGTAGCACCGGCAACAGCTAACACTATCAGTAAATTTGCATATAAAATAGCAGATACTTCTGTTACAACTTTATTATTAACAGCTAGCGGATATAAAACTCCTATATTATTTGTTCCATCAATGCATATTTCAATGTATGATGCAATTGAGGATAATATTAATAAGATAAAACAGGAACATCCAGAAGTTCGTTTCATGGAACCTAATAGTGAGGAAAGAAAAGCTAAATTTCCTAGTAGACATGATATAGTAATAGCAGTGGAACGAATGTTATCTGACCATAAATTAAATGGTATGAAAGTGCTTGTAGGTACTGGAGGAACATTTGAAGCTATGGATGCCATGAGAGGTATAACTAATAGAAGTTCTGGAAAGATGGGTGTTGAAATAGCTAAAGAAGCATATAGACAAGGAGCTGATGTGACACTTGTATGTGGTTCAACTCATGTACATATACCAAAAGTATTCAGAAGAATTAACATAGAATCAACTAACGAGATGATGAGAGTTATAGAAGATGAAATAACAGAATCAGATATCTATGTGTCTGCAGCAGCTATCTCTGACTTTGAAATTGATAAGGTTTATGAGGGGAAATATCCTTCAGATGAAGATATAACAGTTAAATTTACTAAATTACCAAAAATCTTAAAACAAATAAAGGAAATAAGTCCATCCACATTTGTTGTTGGTTTTAAAGCTGAGGCTGGTGTATCTGAAGAAGAATTAATTAAGAAAGCCACTGATAGAATGGAGAAATATCATACTGATATAATGGTAGCTAATGATATTCTAGTTGAAGGTGGTGGACCTGGATCTAATGATAATGAGATATATCTTATTGATCATGAGGGTTATGAAAAAATAGGGTTAGATTCTAAGAAGAATCTTGCTAAAAAAATTATTGATAAAGTTTATTATTCATTATAAACATTTATCAATTTCACTGTTCTACTTTTTTTTAAAATGATTTTTCACAAATAAATGCTATATGATCTTTTTCATATGGGTCAAGTTTTATTTCTTCTAATATTTTAAGACCGCTTTCTTCTAAATGTCGTTTTTCTTGTTTGAATACATCATTTGGATTCATTGTTACATCAATACTTCGAGCTTTAATCATAATAATACCAATTGTATTCTCTTTTGCAAATAGTTTGAAATTATCGATAAATAATTTTGTTTGCTGAGCCTGTGCAACATCACTATATATAATATCAACTGATTCAACAAGATGCTGATAATGTAGAGGATGAGTTGCATCCTCGAGTAATGGTATTAAATTTTCTCTACGCTGTGAAACATCTAAAAATTCTCTCATCATAGTAGGAGCAAATTCAACAGAATATATTTTTCCATCAGTACATATATCTGATATATGTGAAGGAGTTGTACCTGCTGAGGCACCAAGATATAATACATTTGAGTTCTTTTTAAATGGGAATATTGTAAGACCATTAATGATTGCTGCAGCTAATTTTGATCTACGTGGATTCCATAATCTAAACTCTTTATCTTCATAGGGTATTAGTTTCTCTTGGTATACTTGTCTACCTGGAGTTAAGTTAACAGTAGCAATCTGGTTATCTAATTGGTATACATTTTCACCTATTTTAATTATCTGCATAATAACAACTCCCTAGTAATCATATTCTCCTTTACGAAGTTTTCTCTTATTACGTTTTCCTTGTTTTCTATGTTTTTTGCCTTTCTTTTTATCCTTTTTATTCTTTTTATTTTTCTTATCCTTTTTCTTATTTTTACGCTGAGGGAACGGATTATCTTTTTTAATTTTTTCGACTTTTTCGTCTAGTTGAACTTTAAGATCAGGGTCATAGTCGCCACCAAATGCATCCTTTCTTGCAGCAATTGTAATTTTACCTGCAACAGCTCTAGCAAGTTTTCCGCGAATCCACCAATTAGATCCACGGATAAGTGGATGTTGATATATAAGTCCATGTTTTGGTGGATTTTCACCCGTCTTTAAATGTCTGAATGTTGCTTTCTCCGCACCAATAATCTGTATTGTACTAGATGGAAGTTTAGCAAGCTCCTCTAATCCTCCCATGTGTGCAATTAATTTTGCGCTAAGATTAGCTCCAGCAACATCAAGAAGATTAGGAGCAACTTCCTCTATTTTATTTTGAATATACTCTTCAAGATTCTTTCTTGTCTGATATAATTCATAAATAGACTTAGCAAAATTCTGAATAATTGCAAGGTCTTCCTCTGTTATATCAATATCATAATTATCGGATAATGTAATATGAGTATTTTCTAAAAGAGGACTTTTTTTAATATTTTCACGAGTAGTTTCATTAGCTATAAGATTAGAATACAATTCATGATTATGAAGCTTATCTAATTCAGGTACATAAGGTGTACACCATTCTCTTAATCGTTCAATTAATTTTCCTGTTGTATCTTCAATTTCTTCAAGTGAATTTATAGTCTCTACAATCATCACATCATTAGTTTTAATAGACTCTCTGATTTTAACTTTAGCAATTTCATTGTAGGTATTATTTAATTTACTCCTAATATCTACTTCTGATAATTCAGAAATATCCTGTAATATCTTGTCTAGATTCTCCCGAATAAATCTACCATTAATAGTAGTTTTCTCGACATTTATCTTATCAAACTCTTCTAATTTAGAGTATGCTTGTAAACTATTATTTGTTTCTATAATAATTTCATCATATGATTCCGAAATATTTTGTATCAAAGCTACTTCTTCTGTTAATAACTGTTTTTTCTCTATTTCCTGTAGTTTTTCAACCTGTTTATTACCAAATAGTTGATAATCAATAATCTTGTTATCCGGGTTAGTAGCTATAAATCCAAAACTTGTTGTAGTAATATAGCATTTCATGTATATTACATTTAAATTTCTATGTTTATTAATTTTCATGGCTTTTATACTATAAGGATGAGAATATACCTTATTTTATTTATAAACATGTAAATACAAAAATAAAGTTAAGGAACAAAAAATAGATAAATTTTCTATGGTACTGATTATAAAATAAAAAGGATAAATAAAATGTTAGAAACAGAAATTCTTGGAATGAAACTATCTAATCCTCTATTTTTAGCAGCAGGAATACTAGGAACCACTTCAAGTTCAATGAAAATGGTGGCAAGAGCTGGTGCAGGAGGAATAGTAACAAAATCATTCAGTATAGAACCTAATAATGGTTATGATAATCCTACAATTGTTAAAATTGAAGGTGGAGTAATAAACTCTGTTGGACTAGCCAGTCCAGGGGTGGAAGCTAAAAAAGAAGAATTAAAAGATTTAAATGAAATCCGTGATAAAACACCAGTAATAGCATCAATATACGGAGATACTGAGGAAGTCTTTTGTGATGTAGCTAATAGAACAAAAGAATATGTGGATGCATTTGAATTAAATGTTTCCTGTCCACATGCAAAGTGTGGATTTGGTTCAAATATTGGTGAAGACCCAGACTTAACCTATGACATTGTAAGTGCAGTGAAAAATGAGATAAAAGATGTGCCTATTGTTGTCAAATTAACGCCGAACGTAACTGATATAACAAAAATTGCAAAATCAGCAGAGGATGCAGGTGCAGATGCACTAACATTAATCAACAGTGTAGGACCAGGATTAAGAATAGATTACAAAACAGGAAAACCAATATTAAATCATATACTTGGTGGAATAGCTGGGCCAATGATTAAACCAATAGCATTAAAATGCGTATATCAAACATATAAAACTGTGGATATCCCATTATTTGGTGTAGGTGGAATAAGAAATTACAAAGATGCTCTTGAATTTTTATATGCTGGTGCAAGTTTACTTCAGATAGGAACATCCATAATGTATGAAGGGCCATCTATATTCAAAACAATAAGTGATGACCTTGCAAAATTCCTAGAAGAAAATGGTTATAAAAATGTAAGTGAGATTGTAGGTTTATCTCACAGATTATAATAAGGAGAGTTGGAATTAATATGATAAGTAATGTTTATGATGACGAAGTTCCAAAAGTTGTGAAGATAAAAGAAACAATTATTGAAACACCAACTGTAAAAACATTTGTTTTCCCATGGGATATAACAGATGATATTCATCCAGGACAATTTGTAATGGTATGGGATTTAGATACAGAAAAACCTATGACTATATCAATCATTGACCGTGAAAATAATTTGATGGGAATAACAGTACGTAAAGCAGGACCATTTACCAATAATATGTATGATAATATTGATGTTGGTGACATGATTGGTATTCGTGGTCCTTATGGTCATGGATTTGATTTACATCATTATAATAAGATCTTAGCAGTAGGTGGAGGTTCAGGTATAGCTTCCCTAGCACCATTATTATCCTTCTATGATAATGTGGAATTAGTATCTGCGGCAAGTACTAAGGATGAACTTGTATTTGTTGACAGATTTAAAGATATTGATGTTAAAGTTTATGAGTGTACTGATGATGGAACCAAAGGATTTAAAGGTTTTAGTACAGAACTTGCTGAAAACTTATTAAAAGATGGTGATTATGATATCATAGTAGGTTGTGGTCCTGAGATCATGTCCTATAAATTATATGAATTAAGTAAGAAGTATGATGTTGATTGTCAATTATCATTAGATCGTTACATGAAATGTGGTCTTGGAATTTGTGGTCAATGTTGTATGGATGATGGGGGTGTCCGAGTTTGTGTTGAGGGCCCAGTCTTTGATAAGAATCTGTTAAGTCAGTTAACAGAATTTGGTAAATATCGTCGTGATGCCTCTGGAAGCATTGTTAAGTACTAATCTTCTTTTTTCTTTTTTTTTCTAAATTATACTTATAATATCTAACTTATGTAATTATATCTTATTACTAAATAACTTATAACTTATAAGTTTATTTTAATATTTATTAAAATAAATGAATTTTTAAAAAAGAGGTTAGTAAAAAGATAATTAGATTAACTTGGTTTGAGTACTTTCACCAATAATTTCTTCGAAGTCCAAACCTTTACTAAATGCAAGGTCGGTGTTAACACGATAATTATTACTACGTGTAACATGTAAGTCCTCTAGTTTAATAAATCTCCAAGGTTTCCTAATAAATTTAGCTCCAATATAAGGGGTAGCACCAAAAATTTCAGAGAACTTTTTTAGATTAGTAATCTTTTCATTATCTATGTAAATATGATCTTGACGTGTGGACTTAACTTCTATTGCTAGGTATAGTTTACCGTTACCTGCTAGTACATCTGGAAGTGGTCTTTTGGTAGCACCACCACTAGCTGGTGCACGCATTGCTGCAAATCCAGAATTCCATAATTTATTCACAAGATCTCTTTCTTCTACTGATCCGGTTTTACTCATTTTATTATATTTCCTAAAAATTCTTTCTATTATAATATATCGTGGGATATGTTTAATTACTTTTTTTATTACTACCTATTTATCTCATTTATATAGTATAACTTATAACTTAAACATAATAACTTATAAACTTATAACTTATTATACTATAATAAAATGATGTAATAAGGAGTAAAACATTAAAAAAAAGATAAAAATAGAGAATAAAAGAAGTATCAGACAAACATAGTGTCTGGAACAGTTACTTCTTTTTTAGTTTCGTGAATAGCATAATTCAAGTCATCATCTGTTATAATATCATGTGAATCAGATATTGCTTTATGTAATGCTGTTTTAAGAACTTTTTCCTTGATATCCCTGCCTGATAAATTTTTGGTCTTAGAAACTGCAATATCCATATCAAAGACGCATTTAAGTGGCATAGTTTTAATATTATTTTCAATGATTAATCTGCGTTCATCTTCATCAGGTAATGTGAATTCAATCTCTTCCTCAAATCTACTTCTAATAGCATAATCTAATATCTCAGGATTATTAGTGGCACATATTGTTATGATACTATCATTATCCTCAATACCATCTAATTCGGTTAGTAATGCATTAACAATTTCTGTTACATCTCCACGGAGTGATTGATACTTTCTTTCAAGAGCTATAGCATCAATCTCATCAATGAATATTACAAACGGTTTATTATGTCTGGCATAATGATATAACTCGTGAATCTGTTTAGCACCATCACCAACATGCTCACCAATAAGACTAGTTGCCTTAATCATTTTAATAGGTACATTTAATTCATTAGCTAATGCCTGTGCAAGCATGGTTTTACCTGTACCAGGCATTCCATAGAATAAAATATTCTTAGGAGCCCAATTTTTAAATTTATCAGGGTCTTCCAGGTATTTTGTTATTATCTTTGTTTTATTCTTTGCTTTTTCTTGACCTATAACATCCTCAATTTTATATTGTTGTTTTGAATTAATTGTTTTAATTTTATTTTCTGAGGGTAATACTAGTATGGAAGTGTTATTTGTGATATAAGAGTTATCTGGTCTAACTTCAACAACTTGAAATGCATAATCAGGCAGTAGCTTCTGGTCAAAAAGATATTTATCCTTAGATACTTTATATCCATCCCACTGATCTTTTGCATATATCTCGAAAAGTTCTTTATTGGTAACTTCTATTTCTGGAGATTCTATGTAATTACTTTCTATTGGATAACCAACGGCTTTTAAGACAATTATCTTTGCTTCAGTTCTGTATTTATTAATCTCTCGTCTTACTTGTTCTGTTGAATAATTATTCATCCTGTTTTCCAAAATAATTTACCTCCTACGTTGTATATTCTTAAAATTTTATTGTAAGATAGTGCTCTTTGTCTTTCTCTGCATTGAATTCTATATTTTCAACGCCGTTGAATAATATTTCAAATATGTCCCATAATATATCATCATTGCCTGTGATGATAACAGTATCATCTTCTTTTTTAATATCTTTTATATCTGGGAAGTCTTTTTTTAAATCATCCTTCACTTGTTTATATAATTCTGAGGTTAATGTCATAATTTCACATTTATAATAGTAATTCTTGTATTCTGGTTGCTGCTTTTGCTCCCTGGGCTGCAGATACAACTATTTGTTTTACTCCACCAGTTAAATCTCCTGCTGCATAAACACCATCAACACTAGTTTTCATGTTTTCATCAGTTATTATGTATCCTGAATCATCACATAATATATCTAATCCAAGGGCAAGTTCATTATTTGGATGGTAGCCTATAGCAATAAAGATACCATTTACTTTAACACTAATTTCCGCATCGTCAACTTTGTTATAAATGATAGCTTCTTCAACCCTTCCCTTTCCTTTCACAGCTTTTAATTCAGAATTCCAGTAAATGTTAATACCAGCATTATTAATGTCTTCCTGTAATTTAGCATCGCATCGTAACTTATCACGTCTATGAACCATACTGCACTTTACACCAATACGGTTTAGATACAATGCCTCAGTAGCAGCTGAATTTCCACCACCAATAACAAGAACATCCTGACCAACAAAGAATGTACCATCACAAACGGCACAGTAAGAAACACCTCTGCCTGTGAATTCTTCAACACCCTCAGCAGGTAATGTTACAGGATTAGTTCCTGTACCAATAATAACATAATGAGAGTTATATGTTTCATTTCTTGTATTAAGGTTAAAAGATCCATCATCTAATTTTTCAATACTCTTAACTTTTGTACGTTCTTTAATCTCAGTATACTGTGATGTTTGCTCTGTCATTGATTTCATTAATTTTTCTCCAGGAATTTTATCAATTCCAGGATAATTCTCAATTAGAGGAGCTGTGTTGACAGTTCCACCACTTCTACTAGCATCTAATATAATTGTATTTAATCCAGCTCGACCTGCATAAATACCTGCAGTAAGTCCTGCAGGACCTGCGCCGATAATAACTATATCATACATGATTTTACTCCACCTAATTTAAATTAGAATAAGTCTATAAATCTATTTTTTATATTTTCAATTAATACTATTTTTCTTATTTTTTATTAAAGTAGTTATAATTTATATTATTCTAGAAATCATTGAAAAAAGAAGTAATAAAGAAATAATGGGAGGGTATAGTTTTGAGAAATTTAAAATATTAATTGTTGACAATATTTAATATTTCATTTTTCACAATATTACTTACAGTTTGACCATCTGCTTTACCTTTGAATTTAGCCATGGCTTTACCCATTAAAGGTCCCATAGCACCCATTTTTCTTTGTTCAATCATATCTTTATTTTCTTCGATGATTTCTTTAATAGCTGATTCAATAACATCATCGGATAATTTTTCAAGATTGTTGTTTTTCACGGAATCAATTGGCTTAATATCGTTACATGCATCTTTAAGGATAACTTCTGTTTCAGCAGCAGATATTATATCCTCATCCACAAGTTTAAATATTTCTACAAGAACATCTTTTGTTAATTTTTCAATGTCGTAGTGGTCACGTTTTAAATCTTTAATAGTATATGCTATATCTGATGCTATTTTAACTGAGTCCATTCCTGGTAGTTCTTTCTTAATTTCTTCGAATAAATCTGCATTATTATGTTGTACTAATTGTCCGGCTAAATCCTCACTAAGATTATATTCTTTTTGTATACGTTCTTGTTTGACATATGGTAATTCCGGAAGATCTGATGCAATTTTTTTAACACGTTCTGGTTCAATTATTTCAGTAGGAATATCTGTTTCCACATACATTCTGCTAGCAGTAGGTAATGGTCTTAGATATTCTGTATTTCCATCATCCTGTGCACGTCTTGTTTCCTCAGGTACTCCTTCTATAGATTGTTTTGCTCTTTTTATTATTTCATGTAATGCATTGTTTGCTTTTTCTGTTTTTCCAGCAACAAGTATGAATGAGTCATCATCACCTAATTCTAATTTATCTTTCAGATGGTCTACCTCTTCTTGGGTAATACCGTATGCTGGTAATTCGTCTGTGTGGAATAAACCTGTTACTCCCATTTTTTTACCGTGTTCTGAGAATTCTGTTCCTAATCTTTTTCCTGGTTGGATTTCTTTACCTATTAGTCCGTCAAAGTGGCGTAGTCTTATTGCTAGTACACAACTGTCTGGTTTTTCAAGGATACCTTTAACAATTTTAGATTCAGTGTTTGCGAAGTCTTCGGTTACATCATAGATTTCTGTTTCTACTTCTGCTCCACGTTTTTGTAGTTCTTTACTTATTTCTATAAGTGTTACTTGTCTTTGAACTTCATTCTCTACCATTGTTGGCATTAAATCAAGGTCCTGTACACCTTTAACTTCTATTCTTGCACCATCTTTGATGGATATGTTTAAATCTTGTCTTATTGTACCGAGTCCTCTTTTTACTCTAGTACTTCTGAGGATTTGTCCTAATTGGTATGCTACTTCTTTTACCTGTAATGGATGATGCATATCTGGTGATGTTGTAATTTCTGCTAATGGTATTCCGAGTCTATCAAGTCTAAATACTATTTTGCCTTCTTCTTCGCCTATACGCCTTGCAGCATCTTCTTCTAAACCTAATGTTTCTATTGTAACATTACCGTATTCTGTAGTGACATAACCATCTGTTGCAAGTATACCTGTTCTTTGGAATCCACTAGTATTACTTCCATCAATTACCTGTTTTCTCATAGTATGAAATTCATCAACTACTTTCATATGCATTAATGATGCAAGTATAATGGAAATATCTACAGCTTCTTGATTTAATTCTGCAGGAGGTTCTTCATCAGCTTCTACTAGACAGGTATGATGATTATATGCTTCATATACAAATTGAAGGTTTCTCTGTGATTCTTCATATGCTGCTCGGTCTATTTCACCAAGTTCACTTTGTGTTGGTCTTAATCTACGATATATTTTTCTTTCAGGATCTTTATCAGTTAGACTGTTTGGACATCTACAGAATAGTTTTGTCTGACTATCTAATTGTTGATGTATTTCTAATCCCATCATTAATCCTAATTCTTCATAATCAAATTTATCTTCAGACAATTTTTCGCACTCCTATCTAGTTTTTTATAAAGTAGTTCTGGGATAATGTTGTATCCATTTCTCCTTTAAGATTTGTTTGCATTATTTTTCTTATTTCTTCCATGTCATCTGTCTGTCCAGCTGCCCATAATAGTTTGGTGTAAGCAGTTTCTGATAACATATCACTTACTGGAATAACTTTATGATGTAGTAATCTACGACCACTACTGTACACATTTAGGTTTGTGCGTCCAAAGATACATTGTGAAGTAATTACAACAGGTATTTTTTCATCAGTTGCACGTCCAATACTAGTTATTACATCATCAGAGCAATGTCCTAGACCAGTTCCTTCTATTACAAGTCCATCATATCCTTTATCTACATATATGTCTATTATTTCAGGGTTCATTCCAGGATATGATTTTATTAGTGCTACATTGTCTGCTAGGTCGGTATTTATATCTAATTTGTTTTCGTTTCTTTTTGTGTAACTTACTTCTGAGTCGTTGATTGTTAGTTTGTTATTCTGTATTTTAGCTAGTGGATTCATGTTGATACTTGTGAATGTGTCACGTCGGGATGTGTGCATTTTTCTTGCTCTTGTACCTCTATGTAAATCACAGTATGTGTCATCTTCTGTTCCATGCATACATATTGTCACTTCTGCAATATCTGATTTTGCTGCAGTTACTGAGGACATTAAATTAGTGAATGCATCAGATGATGGTCTGTCTGAACTTCTTTGTGCTCCTGTTAGAACAATTGGTACTGGTGTATCTATCATGAAACTTAGTGCTGATGCAGTGTAATGCATAGTATCTGTACCATGTGCTATTATTACTCCATCCGCTCCGTTATTTATTTCATTATATACTTCTTCAGCTGTTTTTATCCAGTATTCTTTTGTCATGTCTTCACTTAGAATATTGAATATTGCTTTTGCATTAATATTTGCATAATCTACAAGTTCTGGTGTTGCTCTTAGTAAATCATCTGCTGTAAATGCTGGGTGTACTGCTCCTGTTTTATAATCAATTACACTTGCAACTGTTCCTCCAGTGGATAGTATGGATACATTATCCTTTTCGTCGGATAGTTCTTTATCAACAGGGTCAAGTTCTATTTTTGGTTTAGATCCTTCTCTTATCTTCTCTATTTTTGCGTCTTGTATGTCTACACCAATGTTGTATCCACTGTCTAGTTTTATTATTATTGTATTCTCGTTTGAATAATCTGGTTTTTCAAGTAACATTCCCTCATGTTCAACATTAGGTTTTGTTATTTTTACTGTATCTCCTACAGTAATGTTTGATAGTTCCAGAAAATCTTTAAGATATCCTTCATATGCCAAATTTTTTCCTCCTGAAAAATTAGAGTTTATTCTATTTAGAATGATTTCCTTAAATTAATAAGAACTTATATTTTTTAGTTAGTTTCTTAATTAATAAGCATTATTTAATTATTTAGTTTTCTTTGTTTTTATTTTTTAGTTATTTCTTTTAAAAATCTAAGTAATATCTTATTACTATTAACTTATATCTTATTAGTTATAACTTATAACTTATTAAGTATAACTAATAATATAGAATAAAAACAACAATTTGAAACATAATTACTAAAAAAATTTAAAAAAAAAGAATTAAATAAAAGAAAGACAGTTATCTATTTATTTGGAATAACTAAAACGGGAACGGTTGAATGTCTAACTGTTTTTTCTGTTACACTGCCTAAAAGGAATCTGTCAAGCATATGTTTACCACTACTTGCAATAACAATTATATCAACATTTTCTTTATCAGAGACTTTTAGAATAATGTCTGCAGCATTACCTTCTAATGTTTTAGGTGTGATTTTAATATTTGTTGCATCAATACCTTCTTCCTCTTCAATTTGTTTAATAATATCTTCGAAACGTTTAGTAACTTTTTTACTCTCTTCTTCTAAGAGAAGTTCAGATTTAGTTATTAAATCCTCTTCAGGTAATCCTGTTAAATATACACTGTCCACTACATTAAGTATGATTATTTCTGAATCGTCTTTATCTGCAATATGTAATGCATGAACGATGGATTTTTCTGAATTTTTGGAACCATCAGTAGGTAATAATATTTTTTTGTACATTTGTCTTGCCTTCTATATCGTTTAATCTCATTTTTAAAATGATATAAATAATATTATGTAATTCGTTTAATATGTTTTTTGTTTTTTTTAATAAACAAAATATTAAAAGTAGAATATAAAATATTATTTCATATAATCAATTATTTTAAAAAGAAAAAGTTAAGAGGAATAATAAGTCCTCTATTGTTCCGGATATTCAATGAGAATTTTTTTAGCATCATTAATAGTCTGTATGTCATCAGCAATAGCTGCTTTCTTAAGATTATTAATAATATTATACATTAATTTATCTGTAATACTACGTGTTAAATGATCAAGTTTTTTAGAATCTTTTTTACTTATATCAAGCATGTGAAGAGTTTTCTCAAGTTCCTGTTTTCTGATTTTCTCTGCTTCAATATTTAATGATGATAATATTGGAGTAATTTCCATCTCTTTCAATGCATCTTTTAAAAGAACAGTTTCTTTTTCAATAATCTTTTCTGCCTTTTCAGCTTCTTTAACACGACGTTCTTTATTCTTATCTGTAATATATCTTAAATCATCTAAATTATATAATTGTACTGATAATTCAATAACATCATCATCTATATCACGGGGGTTAGCTAAGTCAAGCATAATCATGTTAGATAAATGTTCTTGTGGTAAAAATGATAATCTTTCCTTATTAATTAATGTGTGAGGAGCGCCAGTTGCACTTATAACAATATCTATCTTACTTAATGTATCGTTCATTTCATTAAATTTTATTGCATGACCATCTAATTCCTGTGCTAATTGCTGAGCTTTATCATATGTTCTATTTGCTACAACAATAGCATTAGTATCTTTTTCAAGTAATGCTTTAGATACAACAGTTCCCATTTCACCTGCACCAACAATAAGAACGTTTTTACCTTTTAATGAACCATATTTTTCTTCTATTAACTCTACAGCTCCACTACCTACAGATACACCGCCCTCATTAATATGTGTATTCTTACGGATAGATTGACCTACATGGATTGCTTTTGTGAAAACCTTTTCTAGTTTTGGTCCTATAGTATTATTTTTTATTGCATTTTTTCTTGCTGTTTTAATTTGTCCTAGAATTTGATCTTCACCCATAATCATTGATTCTAATCCTGATGCTAATCTAAGAAGGTGATTTACAGCAACATCACTTTTTTCTACAATAAATGTTGTTGTAGGAATATTAATATCTCTTTCTAAAATCATATAAACTTCATATCGGTTACAAGTTTTTAAAACTACTTCTTCTTTAACATCCACATTTTTATGAACTTTTTCAATCAAGCGATCTAGTTTGTCATATGATTTTTCCATTGTAGCTACATCTGCTATTTTAAAATCTATACGAATATTAACTAACATTGATTATCTCCCAATTTTTTCAATTATTCTTTAATCTCTTAATAATAATGTTTTTAAAAAGAATTATCTATTATTTATAACGTATATACTCTCTTTATTAATCTATTACTTTAATAATACTTATATTTATTATTAAAATTATGTAATAACTTATTATAATTTTTTGATAATAGTATTAACATATTCTTTAGCTTCTACAATATTATTCTCCTTAATTAATTCCTGGACATGTTCATCATGATATAATTGTGTAAGATATTCTTTTCTATCCTCTGGCTGTTCTATTTTCTTTTTAAGAAGTGTTCGAATATGTTCCTGTAATTCAATATTCATAATATCTTCTTCAGTAATAACACTCTGAATTTTCTTCCGTAGCTGTTTAGCCATTAAAGGACTTTTAGATCCAGTATATAATGATACAGTAACAGAACCAATATTAAATGTTGACGGAACAATAACGTTACTTAGGGATATGTCACTAGCACAATTAACTAGCTTGTCTTTTGCTTTGATAGAAATTTCTTTATTTAATTCATGATTACTAGTGGCAGCAACAACAAGGTCACATTTATCGATTAATTCATCAAGATGACTGTTATCATAGAAGACAGCACCTTTTTCTATAAATTCCTCTTTTATATCATTATTAATATCTTTAGTAACAACAGATACATTAGCACCAGTATCTAGAAATCTCCTACCTCTTCTAATACCAACTGATCCAGTGCCTACAATTAAAACATTCTTATCTTTCATATCTAAAAATAATGATGTCAATCCCATAATATTAATCCTCTAATGTATTGTTTATAAAAATAAGTAAAAAGAGTATAAAAAAAGTTTAAAATAAATTATAAACTTTTAATTCTTAAGTTTTTAATAGCTGTTTTTAAGTCATTTCCAGATTCATTTAATGCTTTTTTAGCTTCTTCAAATGAGATATCAAATGTGCTTGCTAATGTTGCAATATCTTCATCTGAATAATTGATTGTGTTAACATTGGAATGTTTAACTATTTCTTCAGCTAATTCTTTTTTTAATGTCATGTATGTGTCATGTGACATGCCTATTGATTGTAATACAGAATCTCTTAAAGGACATGGTTTGGAAGCTTTACAACACCAAATTAATGATCCAAAACAAGTTCCTGTTCCTTTACCTAGCTCTGTTTTTTTACCGAATTCTTCTTTAATATTTACGAATTCCTGTGGGCTTATTCCTACTTCAGCTAATTTTGCATGTACCGGACATGGTTTTACTGGTGGACAACAAAATGCTAATCCTCTAACATCTCCCCCTCTACATACATGAGCTGGTGCATCATCCCATCCCATTCAAATCACTCCTTAAAGTAACTATTTAATATAATAATATTTTTTTTCTATATTGATACTTTTTTATATATTAATTTATAATGTTTATTAATAATAATTTTTTTATTATTTAGGTCTTATTTTTTTTAATATGAGAATTAATTATAATTTTTATATATTTACGAGTACAGGATCAAAATTTTCTGTTATATTTGCACCTATTGTTGCTAGCTCTTCAAGATTGTCGTCCATACCATGTTCAATCCAACATATTGTAAAACTGTAAATGCCGCCCATATGGTAATATATTTTATATAATTCATATGTTGAAGGATTTTTTATTTTATTTTGAAAATATTCCATATATACTTGTTGAATTAGATATGTTTGTTTAGCTTGGTGAATTGTTAAAAAAACGTTTTTATGTTTAGAATATGTGCTTAATATAGTGTATATGTAATTTTTCTTAGTTTTTTCTTCTAGATTTTCAAAAGAAGCTAGATATTCTTCCATTATTATTTCTAATTTGTATTTAAGAATATCTTCTTTTGATTTGAAATTTCGGTAATATGTAGAACGGTTTACTCCTGCTTTTTCTGTTATTTCTTTTACTGTTATATTTTCAAAATCATTATTTTTCATAAGATTTATCAGACTATCTGCAATTTGTTTTTTTGTGTTCATACTAATCTATCTTTTTAATTTAGATATTTAGTTTTAGTTATGATATTATCTTTTGGGTGGCTGTGTTACTATATTTAGTGATTCAACAATAGTATCTATTATTTCTATTGGAAAACCTATAACAACATTATCAGGTTTAAATCCAGCAGCCATGTGGGAACCCATACAGCCAAAAGATATGTTTGGTTTTTTAGTAAGATATGTTTTCACAGAGATATCTCCGCAAAATGATTGTGTTCCGCCGAAGTCAGAATGTATCATATCACCTAAAAGATAGGTATTTGCTCTTATTAAATCAAATATTTGTCTTGGTTGACCAACTATTATTATTACATCAGGCAGATACTTTGCATCTTCTAAAGGTGCATAACCTATTGCCTCTATTTTAGTAGGCATCTGTGGAACCTGGTCTATCAGATGTTTTCCACTGCTTACTGATGCAGTTACATTCATGTTATTAAAATTATTTCCAGTTATTAATTCTTCGCTCATTGGTGTTAATCCTAAATCCATTGCTCCAAACTTACAGCCTATTTCATTTTTTGTTCCATAAAATGATTTTCCATGTCCTGCTTCTATTATTGATTTACAATGCATAGTTTTTTCTTCTGTTTTTTCAAGTACTTTTTTAGCATTTTCTTCTTTTTGGAATAGTTTAACTGCTACAGGACTTGTTTCTAAATTTAATTTTTCTTTTATATTTTGAGAATATTCTGGGAGTTTTTCTATATTAATCATAATATCACATTTTATTTTTTTAAGTAAATTTATTATTATATTGAATGCAACATATGTTGCAATTAACTTTATGTGATTAGGATGTATATAAACATATCTATAAAAAGCAACATATGTTGCTTTAGCTTTATTTAAAATAAAAAAAATTAATTAAAATAAGCAATTAAAAACAAGTTATATTAAAAATAAGAAACTAAGAATAGTCTACGATTAATGATAATTGTAAAAAATAAAAAAAAATAATAAAAGAAATTTATCCTTTAAAATAAAGACTTTAAATTTTAAATTTATTGAGATTGTTTAGCTTGATGATTATTAAATATTAAGTTAATTATTCTTCTTTTTATAATAGTCCAGTATAGCCCTATATTTGACATAATACTCTATTTTATCATCACTATCAAAATCCTTATTTTCTTTTTTCAATGCTTCAAAAGGGGCTATATTTTCCAGAATCTCATGGTGCTGGTTTACAACAATATCAAGTAACTGCTTCCTGTTTTCTTCTAGTTCATTAAAATCTAAATCCCTGAGTTCAGAAAGGTCTAAATCATTGAAATTTTTAGATATCTCATCTAAACAATTTTTATCTTCAATGGACATGTTATTCACAGAATCCGAAATATTAGACAGGATTACATTGTCGTTATTTATTTTTTCTTTTATTTTTTCGAAATAATATTTTTCATTATAGTTAGTCAACACAGGCTTTAATAAAAGCAATACATATACGTATCGACTAGGTCCAGGATACCAATAAGACACGATTAAGGCTATTACAACAACTATGGGGTAATAAAATATCTTAAATGCAAGTGTCTTGATAGCCCAGCTATTATCAATTAATTTGATATTATGTTTAATGCTACGTATATTCCATGATTTTTTTAAAGGTAATTGATTAGAAGATATATGTCTCCATTGTATTACGAATAGTATAGCTACAAATAACTTGTTTAAGTGATAATATTCTATAAATATGGGATATTCGTTTCCAAGTGTATTTACTAAATTCATAAATATAGGATAGGACATCACGCCTATTAACAGAATTAGTGTAATATCTATTAATGTTCTATCAATTTTTTCAACAGAACTTAAGAGTTCTCTCTCAGTAACCCAGTTGTTTCCTAAAATTATAAAGCATATAATTAATAAGGATAGTTGTGATCCAAATTGATTAAGATAATTAGAGAGTCCCATAGTATTTACCTGTCTTAAACCTGGCACAACAATTGTAAATGCAAGAATAGTCATTGCTACAGCAAATATATCATCTACAATAGACTCTAATGAATCAACTGAAAGACGATTTTTCTTAATATCATGTAAAAATTTCAATGTTTCATCAGTCATATTAATCTGTTTTATCTTAAAACTTTTTAAAATTTTCGTAAAATAAGCTATAACTTTTTTAGTATAAATTTAAAAAATTAGTATTTTATTTAAAATTAGAAGAAGAAATTACTATATTTAATGAAAAGTATAGTAATTTTAGTTCAATTATTTCACATTTTTTAAGTTAATCACGTTATTTCAATTTATTTAAATATATTAGTAACGTCTCCATCCATTGCTGCTCGTGCAACAGAAACACTATCTGCACCACTATCCAGCATTTTTTCATAATCTTCTCGTGTTGTCACACTATTATTTCCTATTAAATGCATGTTAGTGATATTACTGATTTTATTAATTATATCGTAATCAGCTTCCATAATACCTGGATTAGTAGCATCAACATGTAAGTATTTTACATTATATGATTCAATTAATTCTACAATTTTAAGAGTATTCACATTTTCTACATTAGCTCTTATCTTAACACTAATATCATAGTTTTTATGTGAGGATACTTCTTCTAATACTTTAGATAACTTCTCAGGGTTTTTAAGTAATCCCTGACCTGCACCTGCTTTCTCAGTAGCTTCTTGTCTGCAATGAGCATTAACTTCTAATACATCAATATCTTTATTATCCTGTAGTAATTTGAAGGATGTAGGTTCTGTTCCTCTTAAATTAACATTAACAAGTCCTTTCCATGAAGGATTATACTCTTTTATTAATTCCACTTGTTCTGATATTTCAACAGATAAATGATGAGGACAAGTTAGAAATTCACGTCTATCATTAACTGAGTTTTCAAGTCCTGCTTTAAATGATTCAATATCAGAGTTATAACCACCAAGTGTAATCATGTCTACATTTTGTTTTGTGAATTTTTTACAGAATTCTCCATCGGTAATTCCAGCCATGGCAGATATTACATTCATAAAAATACACCTTTTATCTTGTTTTATTTAATATTATATGGTACTTCATATTATTTAAAAAAAAGAGTTTTTATAAAGGCGTTATTAATAAAAAGGGGAGTAGAATTTAAATTTATTTGATTTAATCTAAATCGTTAAATATTAGTACAGAGTCATCTGTGAGACCTGCACGAATGTCTTCAAGGCCAATATCTGCAAGATCTGCAGCTCTTCCAGCTTTCTTAGCAATACCTACACCAGCCTTTAATCTAATTCCTGTTTTTTCATCTACTCTTTTTAGAGCATCACGTAATTGGTCTTTGGAAATATTATTGGATGGAGCCATGTAATTATCTCCACCAATAAAGAAGCACATTGCACCAATTTCAGATAATTCTTTCATCAAGGTTAATAGAACGTCATATACCTTAATTGATGTATCATATGCAGTTTTCTTATCTGTTAAATTGGTTGTAATATCATTAATGTCAATGTGAGCAATCTGAACAAAGCTATCCTCATCCTCTGCTAATGAATCAATGTTCAGTATTTCACAGCGTTCTGCTGATTGAGCTCCACCACCATTCTGTATCATTTTTGTAGCAATTTTCTGAGCTTCAATAGCTGTTTCGGCAGTTCCAACTCCCATACTGATAGTGATAGGGTATCGGTTACGTATTGATTGCTGGATTAGTAAATGATCATCATAATCCATGCCATTACTAACTGCAATTAAATTATCAAATCTGTTGAAAAATACGATTCCACCATGAGCACCAAATTCTCTTTCTAAATCCCCATATAATCTTGATTGTAATGTTTGTAAATCTGGTTCGGCTCGTGGTCCTGGTGTAACAGTCCAAGGCCCATAATTATCTATTTGTATTAACGTAATTTGTATCATTCAATCACTTTAAATATTTATAAAAATAATTAGCTTAATCTCTATTAGTTGTATAAAGTAAGTACATATGTTTAATCTATTCTAAGTATCTTTTCTGCTAACTGTATTTTATCTTCCATATTTTTTAATATAATATTCTCTACAGATACCTTAGAAATCATTTTCTCTATAATATTTTTATATTTGTAGTCTGTAGTATTTATTATGTAATGATTTAAAAAATCTTTATAGATAGAGCATACGCCCATGCAATCAACGTCATATCCTTTAGCTTTCATGAATTTACTAGCAGGGCCACTAACAGCGCTATCACCTATAATTGGAGATACACTTGTAACATATGTTTTTTTCAGTGCAGATTTTACTCCAGGCATTATTAGAATAGGATTAATTGATGTAATAGGATTAGAAGGACCTATTATCACATGGTCACTTTCTTCTATTGCTTCAATAACTCCATTAGCTGGTTCTACTTCCTTATAAATAACATCTTTAACTTCTGGTTTGGATTGGTGTGTTATGAGAAAATCATGAAAACTCATTAATCCCTCATTTGTATCAATTTTTACTGTTGGTTGTTCATTACTCATAGGTAATATGTTGGATTTTATTCCAAGAGCATTTTTCTGTATTTGAACAGCTTCTTGTAGCGTGTATTTTTTAATTAATTCTGTTTTCTGTATTTTTAAGGCACGGTCTTTATCACCTATGCGAAGTTTTTCATGATATCCTAATTTTTCAAGTGTATCATGTGTATAGAATGTATCATCTTTACGACCATACCATAATTCATCATTTATAAGATTACATAATGTATACATAACCGTATCTATATCTGCTGAAACATACACTCCACTAAAATAATTATTTTCCAGCGTATTAACTATAACAGTCAAATCTTCTGGTTTAACAATTTCTTTAATTCCTTGTAATAATTTAGGTGTTCCAGTACCACCTGAAAGAACAGTAATCATGAGTACACCTACCTAAATGCATCTGTTTCTTTATCTCTTAAAATTTCATTAATAGATGATTCTTCAATGTCACATCTAACTTGTGATAAATCATATCCTCTAATAAGTACTAAGCAAATACCACTATTTGATTGACCCATAAGAAGAGAAGCTGCACCTGCAAGTTCATCAGCAGTACCTTCAATAGTACTCATTAATTCTTGTCCATATAAATCTATAGAACCTCTAAAATCAGTGATAGGATGGAATCCACTAATACCAATAGCTACACCTATGGCTCCTACACGCCATGCTCGTCCCTGAGTATCAGATATAATAACTCCTATATTTGCATTAAATTTATCATCAAGATATTTCTTTATTTCCTGAGCACTTTTGTCTGGATTAACAGGGAGTGGTGTAACGTAGCCTTCCTCACAGTTACTATTATCTATTCCTGAATTAGCACAGATAAATCCATGTTCTGTTTCAGTAATTATTAATCCCGTTTGACATCTAATAATATCTTTTGTATGGTCTAATATTATTTGACATTGTTTAGGATCTTTTTCACTTTCAATAGCCATTGCATAGGCTTGTTTTGATGGTTCAACATCATCTATTTTAACATAATTTCCCTCAGCTTTAGAAACAACTGTTTCTGCAAGAACTAGAATATCATCATCTTCTAGTTTAATATTGTTTTTTTGTATAGTTTCAAATATTATTTCAGGTAAATTATCATTTTCTTTTATTAATGGAAAATCCTCTATTCCCTTAATCTCTAATTTCATAATAATCATCTTTTATCTAGAATATGTACCGCAACTAGAACAAGTATATTTAATATATTCTTTATTTGTTTAATGTAATAAGTTTTAATAATCAATTGATTATTGAAATAATGGAATAATGTTTATAATAAGTTAAATAAAAAAAGAGGGGTTTAAGGATTTTTAACATCAATTTCCCATTTATCTTTACCAAATGCGGCACATGATGTTACAGGGTGTGTAAATTCACTAAATACTCCTTTATCATAAATATATTCAGTAGCTTCTGTAGCATTTTTAACATCATAATCTACTTTTCTAGGAGTATTATGCTCATATACCGATACATAGTAAGCTTCACCAGGATTTACTTTTTTAACCTCTATTCCACTATCTGTGACTATACCTATGTATCCTTCTCCTTTCATGTTTATAGCACCACCAATACGTGGAGTATTATATTGATCTTTTTCATAATCCATAGCAAGTAAAGATAATGCTACAGCATCTCTCATATTCATGCCTTCTCTTATCTTACCTGCAATAATATCGGTATGTGATCCATTAGTTACAACACAGATATCGTCAATAATATCAATACAATTGTAGCTTATGTAAGGATTTTTATATATGTCTCCTTCAGATCCCTCTGTAGGTACAATTGCTACTTTTTCTTCATTTATAACAGACTTACGATTAGGGAATGATCTGCTTGATACTCTGTATGAAGCATATACTCCTTCATCATTACTACCTATTGATATAATTCTTCCAAGATACATGTTTTATCATCTCAATTATTTTTTTATATATTAGTTATCGTCACGTCGACGAACTGCTACTTGACGGTGCTTTTACAGCTATGTCCTGTAGGTCTTCAGGCGCCTGAATAGTTATGGTACCAGTAGACGAATCCATGGTAATCTGACCTTCATCCATTACCCGGGTGTGTACCGCTACTGCTCCATTACGTATATCATCTGAATAATCTACACCATTTACTGTTACTTTATGTAATCCATTTAATGGTAGTAGATAATAATCTGAATTACCGCTTTGACTATTTGGCTTTGCGGATATCTGGTCCGGCGTATAATTTTGTGGTTGATCCATAGGATTCTGGCTTAACATTACAAGTAAGAAAATCATAATTGTAAAAATAACATCAAGAAGTGGTACTAAGTTGATGTTAGGACTCTGATGTTCTATTCTGTCCTTATATCGTTTAGTGTCTATTGCCATTAGGATATCTCCTTGTTCTGTATTTATTGTTTTAATTTACTCTCTACAATTCTATTTGATGTATCAGAACGTTCTCTAATAATTGTTTTAATACCTTTTTCTAGCATATTTGGTTTGAGGTCAATTTTAAGATTGGCTTGATCATCATCTATTTCTTTAACTTTGATAATACCGGGAGATTCTTGTAATGCTTCAATTACTTCTTCTTTATCGGATTCTATCCATATTTTCATCTCAGCAGATCTCCAATTACTCATTTTTTTAGCAATTTCAATATTATCTAGTTGAGTTTCTATCATACTCTTAATGTACATGTATAATGGTAGTAGAATGATTGCTACTGCTAATCCAAAAATTGTTGTAATGATTGCAATGTAAATACCATTTGCCATAAGAGTGATATCACTATTTATTCCTAACTGTTTGAATGTATACCACATTCCTATAACAGTTCCTATTAATCCTATCAGTGGAGCTATTTCAATAATTGTTTGTATTGTAGAAAGACCACTCATCATTTTACTCATTTCAACGATGAATACTTGTTCCATATTATCTTCTACTTCGGATTTACTTCTGTAACCTATTTTAAGTGCTTCAGATATTATACGAGATATAGGTGTTTTATAGTTACCAATTGCACGTAGTGCTTCTAAAGATCCTCCATGAGCCATTGATTCATTTACTATAATCATTAACTCTGATAAATCTATTTTTGAAGCTCTGCGTAAGTATAATATTTTTTCAATTGCAAGAAATAAACCATATAAACCAATTATTGTGAGGATATATACTATTACTCCCCCACTTTGGAACATGGATATGACGTCATTCAATGTAGAACCTATGATGCCTATAATGTCCATTTAATTTACTCCTTTTTTTTGAACTTGTTTATTGTAATAACTAAAATTAAAAATTCATTATTATATATTATTTATTTTGCTTTTTTTATTATATAAATTTCAGGATTTTTGTGATTTGAGTATATGAATATTTTATTTTTTATTCATTTTTTTCAAGATTTTTTATAGTATTCCATGTTTTTCTAACTATTGGTGGATATTCTCCATTTTCAATAGTTTTTAGGTAGTCTATTGTTTTTCTATCACTAGGATATCCTGATCCAACAGGACCATATTCATTTTTTATGATTGCTATTTGTTTATCTCTTTCTACTTTTGCTATTATTGATGCTGCTGATACTATTTTGTAGGTGTCATCTGCTTTATGTTCTGTTATTATTTCAATGTTGGGATTTTTTTCTTGTATTTTATCATGAAATCTATTTTCATTAACATCTATGCAATCAATATAACATATATCCGGATTCATTTGGGTTATTATTGATTCCATACCTATTGTTTCTATTTGGTTTAAGTTTATTCCATCTTGTCTTTGTTGGTCTATTTCTTGGGCTGTTATTTGAACTGTTTGAAATTGCGTTATTTTTTTTATTTTTCTTGATAGAACAGATCTTTTTTTATGGGTTAATTTTTTGGAATCTTTAACACCTATTCGTTTTAGGAATCGTATTTTTTTCTTTGGCATGAGAACACCACCTATTACTAGGGGTCCTATTACTGAGCCTCTTCCTGCTTCATCTATTCCTAATACTAATTTGTTTTCATCATCTGTCATATTGTTGTTTCCTTGTTTTATTTTTGTATTATTATATGTTATTTATTATTCAAGTATTCTTTCAGTATTATTATTCATTTATCTTTATACTTATTAATTTATAATAAATTTATATATTAGATTAAACAATGTTTAAAGTATATGAATATATGTTGTTAGTTATATTTACATACTAAAAAAAATATTATGAATAACACATATTTAGAAAAGAAGGCAAATATAAAACATAATAAATAATTATTAAAACCAATAAACATTTTATATAATTCAAAAAAAGGGAAATGATTTAGATGGATGGCAATATATTTAAAATGATTACTATAGCAGATATTGCATCTATGGGTAATGCATTATCTGGTTTAGGTTCTATATTTGCTATTTTTATTGGAAATGATGTAGTAGCAGCACAGCTATTATTATTAGCAGTAATTTTTGATAGCATTGATGGACCATTAGCAAGAAGATTTAACAGAACACAATTAGATTCTGTATTTGGAGAAAATATAGATTCTTTAGCAGATGTGATTTCTTTTGGAGTAGCACCTGCTGTAATATTATATGCAACAGCACCAACATACTGGATAATAATACCATGTGCTATAGTTTTACTTTGTGGATTATTAAGATTAACCCGTTATAATACGATGCTTATAGATCAAAGAGGTCCGACAAGAACATTTGTAGGTTTACCAATACCTGTAACCTCATTCACTTTAGCAGCACTATTATTATCATCAGTATACGATGTATATGTACTATCAATACTCATGATAATAATATCAATACTAATGATTTCACAGTTACCATATCCAAAAGTAAGTGATAAAAGAGTAATAGGTATAGTTGCAGTATTTATGATAATATGTTTAATACCTGGAATAAACAGATACTTTGCATACATACCATCATACCTACTATTATTAGCTTCATTACTTTACATCTTCGGAACAATTATCTACGGACTTTTCTCAGAAACACAAATAAGAAATATTCAAGATAGATTAAGTGTTTTCAGAGATGTAGGAAATAGAACATCTAAATCATCAGGTAATTTATTTAAAAGAAAATAATATTTCCTTTCTTTTCTATTTTTTTAAAATATTGTATTTTAATATAACTAATTTTTTCATGTATTCATTATAACACATACAAAAAAAATATTATGAAAAAATTAAAAGATTTATTGAATTTTGATTATAAACAGTATTATCAACAATTAAAAGATGCATTGGAAAATGAAAATACATCTAATAAAAAAACACTGCATAAAAGACATACCCGATACTTTGAAGAACAACAAAATAAGGAATTAATAATAGGTGGAGTTGTACTTTTTCTTATAGTAATTATCATCTTCTCTATAGGATATTATTTTCTAATTCTCAGTCCAAACATGGAAGAAATACAGAATGAGAAAAATATAAAAATTAATGAAGTTAATTCTTTATTTAAAGATAACATGACAGATAGTTCTTCAAAACAAGCTATTATTTCAAGAATAAATTCGGCAAATTCAGTGGAAGAAGTAGATTCAATTGATGTAGATTCAATGGCATATCCTATTTTAAAAAATGAATTACTTGATCAAATAAATCAATATAAGGATAAATATGATAGAGTTCAAGTAAATGTAAATGATACAGCGGACATAATGTCCGTAAAAAATGCAAGTGAATATATTAATTTATCAACAGCTCATGAGTTAGCAGATACTCATATTGAAAGAGTAGATTCTGTTATAATACCTTTGAGTATTAATAGAAAACAAGCAGCAAGCGGATTATTAAACGTGGGTGATGTTATAGATATTTATAAAAATAATCAAAACATGTCTACAGATTCACAGGATAATGATGAGAATAATTCTCTTAATAATACCACTTCTGAAAATGATTCAACTTCTGAGGTAACTGATGTGTCAAATAATGAAGAGTATAGTAATAACTCGGATACTAATAAATTAGTTGGTGGTTGTATTGTAGTATCTATCTTAAGGTCTAAAGATTCTGGGTCCATAGATTCTAATATGGAAGTTAGTGAATCACCAAATACACGTAACATAACTCAAACCAATAGTATGGATATTCAAGAACTTCTCGAATCTGAATCAGCAGGTGCTCTTGATGAAAATCAATTAAATCTTCTATTAGATAATTATGGTTATAGATTATCTAATTATGAAAGAACTTCTAATTTAGGTGATTTAGATGTTGATTATATTATAATGGTTGAAGTACCCCGTGATTCAGTAGATGATGTTATATCTAATATGGATAATCTTATTATAACAATACCAACTTATGATGCACCAAGATGGGTAAATTTAACAAGTAATTAGATTAGATTATTATATAAATTTATAATTAGAGGTGTGATGATTGGAAGAAGATTATTTTAAAAATTTATCAGATAGAGAACGAGCAATTTTTGAAGGTGGTATAAGTATGGGTGCATTATATCATCAATTTGTTGGTACACCTGTTAGTATTGATACATGTTCCAGTTTAGAACATGCTATTGAAGAGAGTATATTATTGCAACCAGCAGTTATTGATGTAGACGTTTCTTTGAATAAAGATTTGATAAAACAATCATCTGGAACTATGGGTTATACTTCTCTTGAAGGGAATATGCTAAATATTCAAATCACTACTAAAATTAATGAAATATCAGTATGTACATGTATATCATATATGGAAGATTTGGATTATCCTTTAATGTATATTAAAGATTAATCTTTTTTCTATTTTTAATTTTCATTATTATTTTCTTCATCAGATCCTGCTTGTAATTCTTTTATTTGTTCAGGTAATCTGTTAAATAGCCTATCAATAAAACTCATATGTTGTACCTGGCCTATAGCATAACTATATTTTTCTAATCGTTTTAATGTGTTGTTTAATTCATCCTGAGTTCTATTTAAACGTTCCTGTGCATGTTCTCTTTTATTTTTAATCTTAGTATTCTCTTGTACTTGTTTATTTGTTTCTTCTACCTGTTCTATGTACTTTTCTTCGAGTTTATTATTATTTTCTTTGAGATCTCTTAATTCTTTTTCTAGATTATTATTGTTTTCAGTTATCTTTTTTAGATTATTTTCCATTTCTTTAATTTTTTCTTGTAATTCATTATTTTCTTTGTTTAATCTATCATTATCACTTTTCTGCTGATTGATTAGAGTACTTTGAGTTTCTAACTCTTTATTAAGTTTATCATAAGATGTATTAAGTTTTTTAAAATCTTTTTTTAGATTTTCATGTTCCAGATTAATTTCTTTGTTTTCATTTTTTAAATTGTTGATTTTTGTTTTTGTTTTCTCAATATCTTCTAGATCATCATTAGTATAATTTTCGATTGCTTTTTCAATTTCTTCAGATGTATGTTTGTAAGTTGTTCCATATTCTGCTTCTATTTTTTCCTGAAATTTGTCCCATAATTCTTTGTCTAGTTTTATAGTTTTTCGTACATATTTTTCAGTCATATTACCCCTCATTCTTATATTAATATCTGTTAATGTATTATATTAAAATTGTTGATTTTTGTTTTTGAAATGATGTTTTTTATTTTTTTGGACATGTTTATTTTTTAATAAAACTTTGATTTATTTTTCAATTTTTGTTTTTTGTTTTTTAATTTCATCTTTTATATCTTAGAATATTCATGGAATTTAATGTTTGTTTTTATTTTTCAAACATTTGTTTTTATTGATTTTTTCATAATTTCATACTTTTAAAAGTATGTTTTTGAAATGTTGATTTTTGTTTTTATGATTTCTTTACTTTAAGCTACTGGTAACTATTGTAACTTAATTTTTTATTTAAAATAGTTTTTATATAAATATGAGTATATAACTGAAAATTGAGGAGTAATTTTTAAATTAAGGAGTTTATATTGATTTTTTAAACATGTTTTTTGGTGATATTTTTTTTAGTATATTTTTCATTTTCATGTTTTTTTACGGATCTGTTATAATTATTTTTAAGATGTTTTTTTCTTTTTTTCTTTTTTAACAGGATATAATATTTGAATAAGTAATATTATAATTTGTAATGATTTTTTATATTCTTTTTAGTTATTTTTCATATTTTTAAATATCTGGTAATTAATTGTATAGTGTTTAAGATTTTTATTTAAAATATGTTTATCTTTTATTTTGTTTTATTATACTTTTTCTTATATTATCTCTAAATATTGTGTATATTTAACAATATTATTAATAAGATAACAAACAAATATAATGTTAATGTGAGAATATGGATGTTTAAATTAATTTTATTCATCAAATCATGAATATAGTATAATGATAATTTTATTATTTTAGATTTCATGATAATGACTTACAATTTTATTAAATAATTAAGGAAAGTATGGTTATTAATTTACTAATAAGGAGTAAAAATAAAATATCAGAACTTTTACTTAATAATCAAAAGGTAATACTATGATATACATAAATGAAGAGTTATGTAAGGGATGCTATATTTGTATAGATATTTGTCCTAGAGATGTTTACACTCCATCTAAAAAATTAAATTTAAAGGGTGTACATGTACCTATTCCAGATAGTACAAAATGTGTCAAATGTCAATTATGCACTTTAATGTGTCCTGATCAAGTAATTTCAATAGAGGCTGATTAAACATGGCAGATGAAAAATATTTTGTACAGGGTAATGAAGCTTGTGCACTTGGAGCATTAGCTGCAGGATGCAGATTCTTTGCAGGTTACCCAATCACTCCATCAACTGAAATTGCTGAAATCATGTCAAAAAAATTACCAACAGTAGGAGGACACTTTGTTCAAATGGAAGATGAAATTTCAGCTGTTGGTGCAATAATAGGTGCTTCTTGGGGTGGTCAAAAAGTAGTTACTGCTACAAGTGGTCCTGGAATATCATTAATGCAAGAAAATATTGGTTATGCAGCAATGACTGAAACACCAATAGTTATTATTAACATGCAAAGAGGTGCACCATCTACGGGACAACCAACAAGATCTGCACAAGCTGATATGATGCAATCACGTTGGGGAGCTCATGGGGATTATGAAACAATATCATTAGCACCTTCATCAGTACAGGAGTGTTTTGATTATACTGTTAAAGCATTTAACTTAGCTGAACAGTACAGATGTCCTGTATTTGTAATGGGTGATGAAATTGTTGGACACATGAGAGAAAAGATTGTTGTGCCTGAAAAGGTAGAAATTGTTCCAAGAACAATGCCTGAAAAACCTGACGGAGTATATCTTCCTTATGATGCACCAAAATATGGTACTGCACCTATGCCTTCCTTTGGACAAGGTTTTAATATTCATGTCACTGGATTAACACATGATAAAAGGGGATATCCTAATACTGATGATGCTGATGTACATACTGAATTAGTTACCAGGTTATGTAATAAAATCCTAAAAAATAGCAGTGAAATGTCAATTATTGATGCAAAATTTATTGATGACGCAGATACAATTGTATTAAGTTATGGAATTCCTTCAAGATCTGCATTAACAGCAGTAAAACAAGCAAGAGAAAAAGGATTAAAAGTAGGATATATTAAGCTTGGTGTAGTATGGCCATTCCCAGCTGAGAAATTACTTGAATTAACAAAGAATGCTAACAGAATAATAGTACCTGAATTAAATTTAGGACAAGTATATCTTGAAGTAGACAGAGTATTAGGTAAACATGCAAAAGTAGAATTACTTCCAAAGATTGGTGGAGCATTACATACACCATCTGAAATATTAAATAAAATCATGGAGGATTAATAATTATGGATAAAACTTTAGAACACCCTCATAGATTTATGAAATATTTAAGGCAGGAAAGATTACCTCATATATTTTGTCCAGGATGTGGAAACGGTGTTGTACTAAACACTATATTCAATGCAATAGAATTATCTGATAAATCATTTGATAATATTAGTATGGTATCAGGTATCGGATGTTCTTCAAGAATACCTGGATATGTGAAATGTGATTCATTACATACAACACACGGTAGAGCAATAGCATATGCTACTGGTCTTAAAATAGCAAATCCAAAACAGGATATTGTTGTAGTTACAGGTGATGGTGATGCAACATCAATAGGTGGAAATCACTTAATTCATGCAGCACGTAGAAATATTGATTTAACAGTAGTATGTATAAATAATGATATTTATGGTATGACTGGAGGTCAAATAAGTCCAACAAGTCCTGAAGGTAGTTATGCAACTACTGCACCATATGGATCTACTGATCAACCATTTAATATATCCGCAGTAGTAAAAGCAGCAGGAGCCTCTTTCGTAGCAAAATATACTACAGCTCAACCTATTCAAGTATCAGAAGCAATCAAACAAGGATTAGAAAACAAGGGATTTTCATTCATAGAAGTAGTATCTCAATGTCCAACATATTATGGACGTAAAAATAAAATGAAAACACCAATTGCTATGCTTAACTGGTTTAAAGAAAACACTATTACCATTGAAAAAGCAAAAGATATGTCTTCTGAAGAATTAAAAGGAAAAATAATTACTGGAATTTATGTAAATAAACCAAGAAAAGAATACGTAGATTCTATTGAAGAAGTAATTAAAGAACACTCTGATATCGACCCAGATGAAAATATTAACAAAGCATATATGGGGGATTAAGATATGAGAACTGATATAAGAATAGCTGGATTTGGTGGACAGGGAGTATTAATGTGTGGTATTGTAATATCTAAAGCAGCATCATTATATGATGGAAAATATGCAGTACAAACACAATCCTATGGTCCAGAAGCAAGAGGAGGAGCATCACGTACAGAAGTAGTAATAAGTGATGAAGAGATAGATTATCCGAAAGTAGAACATCCAAAAATATTTGTAGCAATGTCTCACGAGGCATTAATGAAGTACATAGATGATATTCAGGAAAATGCAACTTTAATTATAGACCCTAATCTTGTACATGAAGAAGAAATATCAGAAATCATCAATGAAAGAAACATAGTTCTATATAAATCAAGAGCAACATTCGCAGCTGATAAAAAAATAGGACGAAAAATTGTAGCCAACATAGTAATGTTAGGGTCATTTGTAGAGATAACAGGAATGATTTCTGAAGAAGCAGCTAAGAAAGCAATACTCGACAGTGTACCTAAAGGAACTGAAGAAATGAACCTAAAAGCATTTGAAGTTGGAACAAAAATAGTAAACAAAGAGTAGGTGATTCAACCATGAATATACATGAATACGTAGCAAAAAACATATTTAAAAGAGGTAACATCAAAGTACCAGAAAGTCATTTAGCACACTCTCCTGAAGAAGCAGCAGAAATAGCTAAAAAAATGGACAAACCAGTAGCTGTAAAATCACAAGTATTATCTGGTGGACGTGGAAAAGCTGGAGGAATATTATTTGCAGATACTCCAGAAGAAGCAGCAGAACGTACTGAAGAATTATTCCAAAAAAGAATCAAAGGTGAAAGAGTAACAAAAGTACTCATAGAAGAAAAAGTTGAAAATAAAATTAATGAATATTATCTTTCAATTATTCTAGATAGAGATGCTAAAAAACCATTAATCATGGCAAGTACTGCTGGTGGAATGGACATTGAACAAGTAGCAAAAGAAACACCAGAAAAAATAGTTAAAAAATATGTTGAACCACTAGAGGAATTCATGCCATATCAAGCTCGTAATATAGCATTAGAGATGGGAGTAGACACAAGTGAAATCTCTGAAGTAGGTAATTTCATTTGGAAACTATACAATGTCTTTAAAGAATATGATGCAACTGTAGCAGAAATAAATCCACTAATGAAAACAACTGACGGATTCATTGCAGCAGATGCTAAGATGGCAATAGATGATGATGCATTCTTCAGACACACAAAACTCAAAGAATTCGATGAGTTCAAAGATGAAAAATTTGCATATGTAAAACTTGACGGTAACATTGCTGTTATTGGTAATGGTGCAGGTTTAACATTAACTGGTATGGATTTAATAAAATATTATGGTGGAGAACCAGCTACATTTTTAGATGTTGGTGGAGGAGCATCAGAGGAAAGTATCACACAGGCATTAGAATTAGTTCTTAAAAATCCTAATGTTAAAGTTATTTTCTTAAATTGTCTCGGTGGTATCACTAGGGCTGATGATGTAGCTAATGCTGTTGTAGATGTAGCTAATGAAATGGAAGTTAAAGTACCTATGGTTATTAGATTAACTGGTACAAATGAAGAAGAAGGTCAAAGAATATTAAGAGAACATAATATACCTTTCGAAACTTCTATGGAAAGAGCAGCTAAAAAGGCTGTTTCTATTTTAAATGAATTATAAATAATTCATATTCCTAATTTTTTTTACTAATTTTTTCATTTCTACTTTTTTAGATTAAATTATAAAAACTACTATTTTTTTAGATTAAATTATTGATAAAATAAGAACCTTATAAAAAAAATTATTTAGGAGGAGAATGTTAATTGGAGTAGTTAGTATTACTACTACTTCCATTATTATTTATTAATGATTGTAGCATCTCCCATAATTGTTGGAATAATGATTGTGAACCATTATTATCAACATAATCAGATATCTGTGATTGGTAATCAGTAGCTTGGTCTTTCACGGACTGACTCTGTGATACTGATTGTACTATGAGATTTACATCATTGTTTGATAGGTTGATGTTATTGTTACTTGCTACATTATTTACTATATTTGTTATAGTCTGATTATCAGTTGTGTTTTGTTGACTTGCTTGTTCTTTTGCCTGTGAAACAAGATTTGCAACGTCATCTGCACTAGCATTAGTGTTGTTTACTACTTGACTTTCAGTATAGATCTCATTGTTTGCTGCGTCTTTCAAATCACTTGGAATTTCTTTACCAGTTGCTGTTTCATATGATTTCATTACACCTGCAAGTGCTGATTCACCAGTAGCTGTTGTTGGTGATGTTACAATTACATGACCTTTAGTTATACCAGAAGAATTTAATGCAGATTTATACATGCTTTCTGTTACTGTGGTAATTTTTGATTTATCAACATCTACTTGAATATCATCATTAGTGTTTAATTCAACCATTGCACAAGATAATACTTGATTGGAATTATATGTTTTATGACTTATGTCACCGGATATTTTATTAACATCATCTGCTGTGATTACTGTTTGTTTAACATGGTTTAAGTCAAGGTTTCCATTATCTTGGAAGTATTGGTCAACTGTATTTTTATAGTTTCCGTTATTATATGTTGTTTCTCCGTAGGTAACAGCAACGTCACTTGTGTTATTGTCGTTGCTTACAGTATTAGTGATTGATCCTACAGGTACAAATAATCCTACTGCAATAATTATTAAAATTATTACACCAACTATTTTTCCCCACATAATTTTTCACCTCTAATATTATAATTAACCTATTAGTTATTATATTTACGTGGTTTTTTATCACCAAGTAATAATACTCTACTTTTCTCTACTTCATCTATAATTTCCATACTAGTTTCATTAGCTACATCCTGTGCAAATTTTTGGATGTCTACACTTTTAGGCATATTCTCCCATTCAAGTCTATTTCTAGAATCTCCCACAAACATGTATGCTTTTATTTCAACATAATCAATATCACTATTTTCAATAATTTTAGCATATTCACTAGCATGTGTCATATTCAAGTTTTTTACTGAAGTTATTCTGAGAACTTTTCTAGTATCTATACTAGATAATAATTCAATACTTTCCTGTAATTTTTGCCAACTATTATTTACTTGAGGTTTACATACTTTACGATATATTTCTTCATTAGGTGCATCTAGTGATAAATATAATTGTGTTGGTTCATGGTCTTCAAGAGCTTGTATTTTTTCAGGGGATTCACCGTTACTAACAAGAAATGTTGTGAAATCCTGTTTATGAAATTCTTCAATTAACTGATTAATTTCAGGATATAATAAAGGTTCACCTGCAAGACTTAGAGCAGCATTGTTTGGTTTAACACATTCTTCTAATTTTTTAGGATTAGCATTTTCATTACCAAAAAATCCACATAATAACTGCTTCTGATTGTTAATACAGTCCTCTATTATAGTTTTTGGATCATCATAATCATCAGTATCCCATGATGTTTTTGTTATTTCAGTATCTCTCCAACAAAATAAGCATTTATTTTGACAATAAGGGACTGAAGGTGACATCTGTAAACATCTATGACTTTTAATACCATAAAATTGTTCTTTATAACAAGTACCTTCATCAACTATACTCTTTCTAGTCCAATGACATATCTTATTTGCAGCATGTAACTTATCTCCTGCAAAACGATAACCTTTCTTTTCTAAATCTTTTTGTTTTTTTTCTGAAATTAACATATTACTTTCTATATTTGTCAGTTCTTAGATAAAAATATAATTTAAAAAAAATACCTCAACTCATCCTATTAAATTAAATTACTATAATAATAATTAAGATATAATATATTAACAAGTAATAGAATTTCTATGTAATATATAATATAGAAATTAACTTTTTTGATTAGTAGGTAATTTTATGACTAAAAAGGAAACACCAATAATAATACTAAATTATAAAACATATGCAGAATCAACAGGTAAGAATGCAGTAACGTTATCACAATATGTTCAAGAAGCAAGTGATGAAACAGGTGTAAATATGGCAATTGCACCACAAGCAGTTGATTTATATCCAATTATTGAAGCAGTAGATATTCCAGTATATTCTCAACATATGGATAATATAACACCAGGAGGACACACAGGCTCTACATTACCTGAAGCACTTAAAGAAACAGGAATAACAGGTACCTTAATCAATCATTCAGAACAGAGATTAACACTCGCAGACATAGATGCAATAGTAGAAAAATCAAAACAACTTAATTTAACAAGTGTATTATGCACTAATAACGTAAAAACAAGTGCTGCAGCCGCATCTTTTAATCCAGATTATATAGCTATTGAACCACCAGAATTAATAGGTACAGGAATACCAGTATCTAAAGCAAGTCCTGAAGTTGTTGAAAAAACAGTGGAAGAAATACATAAAATCAACAATAATATTCCAGTACTATGTGGAGCTGGAATATCAACAGGTGAAGACATGAAAGCAGCTTTAGAACTTGGTGCTGAAGGAGTTCTTTTAGCTTCAGGAATTATTAAAGCTGATGATCAGAAACAAGCATTAATAGATTTAGTAAGTTTAATCTAAACCAACTAGTCTATTGAATATTAGGGGTTATTTTACATGGATTATAAATTTAATACAATAGATGATTTTGATTTTGAAGGAAAAACAGTACTACTAAGAGTGGATATCAATTCTCCAGTAGACCCATTAAGTGGTGATTTATTAGATGATACTAGATTAGTTCTACATTCAAAAACAATCAAGGAATTATCAGAGAAAGGAGCAAAAGTAGTAATATTAGCACATCAAAGTAGGCCTGGAAAATCAGATTTCACACCACTTAAACAACATGCATTAGCACTATCCAATATTCTAGGAAAAGAAGTACAATACGTTGACTCAATATTCTCAAGGCAAGCACAGGATATAATCAAAAACATGGTAAATGGAGAAATAGCATTATTAGAGAATGTAAGATTCTACTCAGAGGAAATGCCAAAACTAACACCAGAAGAACAAAGTAATACATACATGGTAAAAACATTAGCACCACTAGCAGATTATTTTGTAAATGATGCATTTGCAACAGCACATAGATCTCAAACATCCATAATAGGCTTTGCTAAAGTTCTACCAGCAGTTGCTGGAAGAGTGATGGAACTAGAACTAAACTCCTTATATGGAATACTAGATAATGCTAAAGAACCAAGAGTATATGTACTTGGAGGAATTAAAGCAGATGATTCTATTAATGTAATGGCTAATGCATTAAAAACTGATAGTGCTGATTATATATTAACAACAGGATTAGTAGCTAATATATTTTTAGTAGCTAAAGGAATTGACTTAAAAGAATATAATTATAATTTTATTATAGAGAGAGGATTTGAAGAGTATATTGATATAGCAAAAGATTTACTAAAAGATTACTCTGATAAAATAATCTTGCCTGTAGATTTAGCTATTCTCGAAGATGATAAAAGAGTAGAATATCCTATTGATAATATTCCTAATTTACCAATATATGATATAGGTAGTAAAACAATTGAAATATATAATCAAAAAATCCTATTAGCAAAAACATTATTTGCAAATGGACCAGCAGGAGTCTTTGAGAAAGAAGGATTTGAATTAGGAACAGAATCTTTATTAAACACTATGGCTGAATCAAAGGGATTTTCTATAATTGGTGGAGGACATTTAGCAGCTGCTGCAAGTAATATGGATTTAGATGATGATATTACCCATATTAGTAGTGGTGGTGGAGCAAGTATAAATCTCATTGCTGGTGAAGAATTACCTGCTGTAAAAGCTTTAATTGATTCTGCTAAATTAAATAAGAATTAAATAATTTTTTCAGAATTTTCTGAGGTATTATTGTTATTTTTTTCTTTTTATATCTTTTTTAAGTGATTTTTTATTATTTGATTTAATCAAACAGTAACATTTATATACTATGGTTAACTAAAATAATTAATAGCTCTTAACACTTTATACGATATAGTGTTAAATACTTTAGATGCCTCAGTAGCTCAGTCTGGTGGAGCGCTTGACTTGTAATCAAGCGGTCGGGGGTTCAATTCCCCCCTGGGGCTCTAAATTTTACGTGGGACCGTAGGGTAGCTTGGTCGATCCTTTGGGCTTTGGGAGCCTGAGACTCCGGTTCAAATCCGGGCGGTCCCATATTTACCCGTCTTAGCTCAATTTGGCAGAGCATCGGACTGTAGATCCGAATGTTGCTGGTTCAAGTCCGGCAGACGGGATACCTTTATAATTTTATTAATTATAAATTTTACTTTATCTTATAACATGTAAGATAGTTAAGTTTAAATACTATTAAAGTTAAATAGTAAACTAGTTGCTTTGTATATGAAAAATACAATGCATAATATATTTAATATGCCGTGGTAGTGTAGAGGCTATCATGCAGGCCTGTCGAGCCTGCGACTCGGGTTCAAATCCCGGCCACGGCGTTTACATAGGGGCTCGTAGCTCAGTCTGGGAGAGCGCCTGGCTTTTAACCAGGCGGTCGCGGGTTCAACTCCCGTCGGGCCCGCTAATATTTTAACTTAATTTTTGATTATTATTATTAATTACAGCAATATTACATGTTGTTAAAATTGATAATATTTTTACATAGGGGCTCGTAGCTCAGTCTGGGAGAGCGCCTGGCTTTTAACCAGGCGGTCGCGGGTTCAACTCCCGTCGGGCCCGCTAACATTTTATTATTATTTAATTATGTAATGTTTTTCATTATAATATATTAGGGCTCGTAGCTCAGTCTGGGAGAGCGCCTGGCTCTTAACCATGCGGTCGCGGGTTCAAATCCCGTCGGGCCCGCTAGAATTTTAAATCATTTAACTATTTTTTATAAAATTAATTTTTCAATGAATACAAATAATATTTATATCATAACTTGTAAAATTATTAATAATTAAATGATAATTTTTTTATAGTGAATATTCATATTTGGAGGATATAATTTGAAAGTTGATATATTACAACATAATCTAGTTCCAGAACATACAATATTATCTGATGAAGAAGCTGAAGAAGTTCTTGATAAGTTAAATGTTCGTGTAGATCAAATTCCTAAAATATTACCTACTGACCCTGTAGTTAAGGCAATTGGTGCTGAGTTAGGTGATATTATTAAAATTACTAGAAAAAGTGAAACTGCAGGAATATTTGTTGCTTATAGAGTTGTTAGAGAATAATTTATCATGATTACGATTTAACAATTAACTTTTTTTTTTATTAGTTTTTTATTTCTAATATAGAGTTTTTATCTTTTTTTTAATAGGGAGTATATAAAAGAAACCACTTATATATAAAACTATATGTTTTTATTAGATGAGGTACATACATAAAATATACGTATTAATTTATAGAATTAAATTTTAAATCATGTTTCCTTTATTAGATTTGAAATTCTATGTATATTTATTTTAGATAGAATTAAATGTTTTATTCTAAAATTAATTATGAAGAAATAAGATGTTTTAAAGTTTTATTATCGTTTTAGGCAGATAATATAACGTTAAAATATATGATGATATTCGATATAATAATAAATTTATAATGATGTCTAATAATGCTGTAAATGATTATCGTAACTTCATTTGAATTAAATAATTTTATTACTTTTTTGTTGAAGTAAATCGTGATTATTTTATTGTTATTTGATAAGTGATGGGTTTTTGTAAATTTAGGATTTATTAATATTTAATCATTCATAAGAGAGGAAATTTGTAATTAGAATTGGTATTATAATGGGAGTTCATGAGTATTTTCTGTAAGGATTTTGAATTATATTAATTACAATGAATACATGTGTTGTTTTATTGTGTATTTCGAATCTTTATTGGATTTTTTATGGATGTTTCTGATTGTTTTATGGATTTGGTTACACTTTTTATTGATTATGGATTTTTTTGTAAATTCTTTTTTTCACTGTCTCTTATCATTTGGTTATGATATGATATAGTATTATTTTATTTGATATTACATTTTTGTTGAGGCAAGGATATTTAATTCTTGTGGAGAATTGATTGTATTAGTTTGTGTATTATTGTCTATTTACTTAATTACCATCACTTATAAGTGGTAGTTGATAATTCATGGATTAATGTATATTATGTAGTATTTAGAGTATACTCTGTTAATCATTTATTTTTTATTAGTGTTTCACATAATTAGTGAAATACTTTAATTTGAATATCATGTAGTTGACTGAAAATTTTTAGAAAGGAATTCCAGATGAAATTATGATTAGTGTGTATTAATTTCTATTTGTTTATGGAATTTTTTTCAAATGGGAGATGGATATATGACAAAAAATGCATGGCCTTTAGTTGATTCATTTTTTGATGAATATGATATAGTTGACCACCATATTAGGTCATACAATGATTTTCTTGATAATAAGATTCAGGAGATTGTTGATATTACTGAACCAATTACCTTGGATCATGGTGAATACACTATTAAAACGGGTGACGTTGAAATAGTTAAACCTTTCATAAAAGAGGCAGATGGTTCTAAAAGTATTATTGAACCTGCAGAGGCAAGGTTAAGAAATCTTAACTATTCTGCTCATATGTACCTTGACATGGCTCTTGTTAAAGGTGAATCTGATGATTATGAGATGGAGAAAGTATATATAGGTGAGTTACCTGTCATGCTTAAATCTAAAGCATGTCACTTATATGGCTTAAACGATGCAGAATTAGAGAAAGTGGGTGAAGATCCACAGGATCCTGGAGGATATTTTATCGTAAATGGATCTGAAAGAGCTATTGTTACAATGGAAGAGATTGCTCCTAACAAAATTATCTTAGAACAAAGTGAAAAAGATAAAGCTGATAGAAGAGCTAGAGCTGTTGTAACATCAATTAAAAGTGGATTCCGTGCTAGAATTACTTTAGAGTACAGAAAACCACATAAAAAAGGAGTATTCCTCAGAATTTCATTCCCTTATGTTCCAGGAGAAATACCTCTTGTAATATTATTAAGAGCTCTTGGATTTGAGAAAGATGTAGATCTTGTTAACAGTGTATCTGATGATATTAATACTCAATTCTTATTAATTGATGATATCCAGACTACTGGTATCAATACTAAATATGATGCTGTTAAATACATTGGTAACAAAGTAGCTAGGGGTATGACTGAAGAGTACAGAATTAAGAGAGCAGAAGATGTAATTGATAGATATCTTTTACCTCACGTTGGAGTAGATCCAGAAGACCGTATAGATAAAGCAGTATATCTTGCTGAAATGACTGAAATGCTTTTACAAGTTATTAATGGTGAACGTGAACCTCACGATAAAGACCACTATGCTAATAAAAGACTCAGAGTATCTGGAGATCTTATGGAAGACTTATTCAGAGTTGCTTTCACTAGTTTAACTAGGGATATGACTTATCAGTTAGAGAGAAGTTTATCACGTGGTAAGGAGCCATCTGTTAAACAGGCTGTTAGAAGTGATGTTATAACTGAGAATATTAAACACGCTATTGCTACTGGTAATTGGGTTGGTGGTAGAGCTGGTGTTAGTCAGTTACTCGACCGTACTAGTTACATGGGTACTTTATCACATCTTAAACGTGTAGTATCTCCTTTATCTAGAAGTCAGCCTCACTTTGAAGCAAGAGATTTACACCCTACACAGTTTGGTAAGATTTGTCCTAACGAAACTCCTGAGGGACCTAACTGTGGATTGGTTAAGAACCTTGCTATTGTGACTAAGATTTCTGAAGGTTATCCTTTAAAGGAGATTGAGAAGGATATTAAGGCAATGGATTACATCACACCATTAGATCATAACTTAGAGTAAAATTGAAGGATTGTATTTAAGGAGACTTATAATGGTAACAGTTAAAGTATATATAAATGGTAAATTAATTGGAACAACAGAGGAACCTGAAGCATTTGTTAAGGAAGTTAAGGCTAGAAGACGATCTAATGAATTAACTCATGAATTAAACATCACTTATTATGAGGATAATAATGAGATATTTATATTCACTGATCCTGGAAGGGCTAGAAGACCATTAGTTATTGTTGAGAATGGTGTTTCTAAACTTACAGATGAAATTATCGATAAAGTAGCTTCAGGAGAGATGAAATGGTTTGATCTTATCCATGAAGGTATTATCGAGTATATCGATGCAGAAGAGGAAGAGAATGCTTATATTGCAATGTTTGAGGAAGATATTACTCCTGAACATACTCACTTAGAAATTGATCCTTCCACTATGCTTGGTATCTGTGCTGGTATTATTCCTTATGCTAACCATAACTCCTCTCCTAGGAACACTATGGAAGCAGGTATGACAAAGCAGGCTCTTGGATTATATGTGTCAAACTATAATCTCAGAACTGATACAAGAGCACACCTGTTACATCAGCCACAAATGCCTGTTGTTAAAACAAAAAGTATGGTTTCTACAGAATATGATAAAAGACCATCTGGTCAGAATTTTGTAGTAGCTATTTTATCATACCAAGGGTGTAACATGGAAGACGCTCTTGTTATGAGTAAGGGTTCACTAGAAAGAGGTCTTGGTAGATCATCATTCTTCAGGTCCTACGAGGCATCTGAGAGAAGATATCCTGGTGGTCAAGAGGATCACTTCGAATACCCTGAGAGCATGGTTAGAGGTTACAGGTCTGAGGAAGTATATAAGAATCTCGACGAAGACGGTCTTATAAATCCTGAGGTTCCTGTTCAAAGTGGAGATGTATTAATTGGTAAGACATCACCTCCAAGATTCCTTGAAGATGTTGACGAATTCGGTACCGTTGCAGAAAGAAGAAGAGAAACTAGTGTAACTGTACGCCATGGAGAACATGGTGTTGTAGATAAAGTTATCCTAACTGAGACTATTGAAGGTAGTAAACTAGCTAAGGTTAAAGTTCGTGACCACAGACAACCTGAGTATGGTGACAAGTTCGCTTCAAGACACGGTCAGAAAGGTGTAGTCGGTCTTATTGTACCACAGGAAAACATGCCGTTTAATGAGGAAGGTATGTGTCCTGATTTAATGATTAACCCTCACGCTATCCCATCAAGAATGTCTATTGGACAGATTATTGAGATGCTTGCTGGTAAAGCTGGCTGTATGATTGGTCAACGTATTGATGGTACACCATTTACTGGTATGCCTGAGGATGAAATTAAATGTTTATTAAGAGAGAATGGTTTTGAAACTCATGGTCGTGAACAATTATATAATGGTATCACAGGTGAACGTTTCAGAGCAGAGATATTTATTGGAGTAGCATACTACCAGAAATTACACCATATGACTTCAGACAAAGTATATGCTAGAAGCAGAGGTCCTGTACAGGTTCTTACACGTCAGCCTACCGAAGGTAGAGCAAGAGAAGGAGGACTTAGGTTTGGTGAGATGGAACGTGACTGTCTCATTGCTCACGGTGCAGCATTGTCATTGAAGGAAAGATTACTTGATGAATCAGATAAGTATGAAGCATTAATTTGTGGTGAATGTGGTGGATTAGCTGTAAGAGATAAGATTCGTGATAGAACATACTGTGCTATCTGTGGTGAAACAGAAACATTCCCAGTTGAAATTTCATATGCATTCAAATTATTACTTGATGAATTAAAATCATTATGTATATCTCCAAGTCTTGTATTAGAGGATAAAGCATAAGTATCTAGGAGGATTAATACTTGAAAGGAATAATTAAAAAAGTATCTGAAATTGATTTTGGTCTAATGTCTCCTGAAACTATTAGGAAGATGTCTGTAACTAAGATTGTAACACCAGATACATATGATGAAGATGGTTATCCAATAGAAGCTGGATTAATGGATCCAAGGTTAGGTGTTATTGACCCTGGACTTAAATGTCGTACATGTGGTTCTAAAGGTGGAGAATGCCAGGGACACTTTGGACATATTAACTTTGCAAGACCTGTTATACACGTTGGATTTGCTGATACAATCCATAAAATATTAAGGTCCACTTGCCGTAAATGTGGAAGAGTTCTCTTAACTGATACTGAGAAAGTTGAGTACAAAGAGAAACTTGAGGAAAGAATCCAAAATGGTGAAGATATTTCTAAGATTCTTAAACAAATCCATTTAGCAGCTAAGAAGGATAAATGTCCATACTGTGGTGAAGAACAAATAGAAGTTAAGATAGATAAGCCTATTTCACTTGTTGAAGGTAATTATAAATTAACAGCTAGTGAGGTACGTGAAAGATTAGAAAATATACCTGAAGAGGATTACATATACATTGGTATTAATCCGGAGGTTGCAAGGCCTGAATGGATGGTGTTAACTGTTCTTCCAGTACCACCTGTAACTGTAAGACCATCAATCACACTTGAAACTGGTGAAAGATCAGAGGATGACCTTACACACAAACTAGTTGATATCTTACGTATTAACCAGAGGCTTAAAGAGAATATGGAAGCCGGTGCTCCACAGTTAATTGTTGAGGATTTATGGGAGTTATTACAATACCACGTAACAACTTACTTTGATAATGAAGCATCAGGAGTTCCACCTGCAAGACATAGGTCTGGTAGACCTTTAAAAACATTAGCTCAACGTCTTAAAGGTAAAGAGGGAAGATTCAGAAGTAACCTTGCTGGTAAACGTGTTAACTTCTCAGCACGTACTGTAATTTCACCAGATCCTAACCTCAGTATTAACGAGGTCGGTGTACCGGAAATGATTGCTAAAGAGGTAACAGTACCTATAGCAGTTACTGAATGGAACATGGAAGAGATGAAGAAATTCATCCGTAATGGTCCGGATGTACATCCAGGTGCAAATTATATTATCAGACCTGATGGACGTAAAATCAGAGTATATGATGAGACAAAGGATACTGTAATTGAAAACCTTGAACCAGGATATATTGTTGAAAGACATATTATTGATGGTGATATAGTATTATTCAACCGTCAACCTTCACTTCACCGTATGTCCATGATGGCACACGAAGTAAGAGTTTTACCATACAAGACCTTCAGGTTAAACTTATGTGTATGTCCACCATACAACGCTGACTTTGATGGTGACGAGATGAACATGCACGTATTCCAGACCCCTGAGGCTCGTGCTGAAGCAAATGATATTATGAAGGTACAGGAGCATATCCTATCACCACGTTATGGTGGACCAATTATTGGTGCTTTACACGACCATATTACCGGTGCATATTTACTTACAAACAAGGCTACATCATATCCTGAGGATAAGGCTTTCCAGATTATTAAAAGGTCTAAGATGGAACTTCCAGAGCCTAAGGGTAGAGATTGGACGGGTAAGGAAATATTCAGTTTACTATTACCTGACAAACTTAACTTAATATATAAGGCTGAGATTTGTAGAAATTGTGAGGAATGTAAACATAAAGACTGTGAATATGATGCATATGTTGTAATCAGTAATGGTCAGCTACTACAGGGAGTAGTAGATGATAAAGGATACGGTTCCGGTAGTGGTAAAATATTAGATGCAATTGTAAAACAATTTGGATCTGATGCAGCAAGATACTTCCTAGACCATGCTACTAAGCTAGCAATCTTTGGTGGTGTAATGCAGAGAGGATTTACCACAGGAACAGCAGATGAGGAAATTCCTAAAGAGGCAGAGGACAGAATTGCAGAATTACTTGAAAAATCTGACCGTAAAGTGGAACAACTCATCGAAGCATATGAAAACAATGAACTAGAAGCATTACCTGGACGTAGTCTACGTGAAACACTTGAGATGAAAATCATGCAAGTGTTAGGAGAAGCAAGGGATAACACTGGTGTTATCGCAGAACGTTACTTCACAACATCAAACAGTGCAGTAATCATGGCACTTACTGGTGCTCGTGGTTCAATGTTAAACTTAACTCAGATTGCAACCTGTGTAGGACAGCAAGCTGTTCGTGGAGGTCGTATTAACAGGGGTTACATTGACAGAACATTACCTCACTTCCATAAAGGAGATGTAGGTTCTAAAGCAAGTGGTTTTGTACACAGTAGTTATAAGAAAGGATTAGATCCATTAGAATTCTTCTTCCACGCAATGGGAGGACGTGAAGGATTAGTAGATACAGCTATTCGTACAGCACAGAGTGGTTACATGCAGAGACGTCTTGTAAACGCACTTCACGACTTAAGTGTACATGAAGATGGTACAGTAAGAGATAACAGGGGAGCAATCATCCAATTCAAATATGGAGAAGATGGAATTAACCCAGCAAAAAGTGATTATGGACAAGTTGCAAACCTAGATAAACTCATAGAAGAAATGAGACTAGAATCTAGTACAAACAGTAAATAGGGGGAGAATCAAGTATGGATACAGAACAAGTACAAAAAGTAGTAGACGAAAAAGGCGCTAGTTATTTCCCTATTAAACTTGTTGAAGAAATAGCTCAGGCAAGTGAACGTAACAATTTAACCGATGATGAACTAGACACACTAGTCTCAAAGGTTAAAGAAGCATATGAACGTGAAGAAGTAGAACCTGGAGAATCAGTAGGAACAATAGCTGCTCAGTCAGTAGGAGAACCGGGTACACAGATGACCATGCGTACTTTTCACTACGCAGGGGTAGTAGAGCTTAACGTAACATTAGGTCTTCCAAGACTTATAGAAGTAGTAGATGCACGTAAGAAAATAGCAACTCCTACAATGGACATATACTTCACAGATGAATACAAAAATGATGAAGAATTCATCAGAAAAATGGGAAATAAAATTGGTAAAATTACACTAAATGATGTCATTAAAAATTTCAATGTAAACTATATGGATAATATAATTACAGCTGAAATTGATTTAGATATACTTGAAGAACGTAGACTTGAACTTTCAGAAGTTACTAGTGTAATTGAAAAAACTTTTAAACAAGTAAATATAGATAATAATTTACTGAGTTTTAAAACCACATTTTCTAAAGATGATGAAAAAATTCAACATGGTATTCGAGAATTAAGATTACTTGCTGATAAAGTCAGAGATCTCCAGATTAGTGGTGTTAAAGGTATCGGTAAAGTAGTTATCCGTCATGAACATAATGAATGGGTAATACACACAGAAGGTTCTAATATTGGAGCTATTCTTAAAATTGATGGTGTAGACATTGTTAAAACCACAACAAACGATATCTTTGAGATTGAAAAAGTTCTTGGTATAGAAGCAGCACGTAATGCTATCATACATGAGTTATACACAACCATGGAAGAACAGGGACTTAGTGTAGACATAAGACATATTATGTTAGTAGCTGATATGATGACTGCTGATGGTGTTGTAAAATCCATTGGTAGACATGGTATTAGTGGAGAAAAATCCAGTGTACTTGCACGTGCAGCATTTGAGGAAACTGGTAAACACTTACTTAACGCTAGTATACGTGGAGAAACTGATAATCTCACAGGTATAATCGAGAATGTCATTGTTGGACAGCCAATACCCCATGGAACTGGGTCTGTTGGTGTTGTAATGAAAGATAAAAATTAGGAGGCAGTAAATGGATATAGAAAGAGGGATACGTGTAGCCGTAGATACTGGTAAGGTTATATTAGGATCCAACAAATCAACCCAAGCAATAAAACTTGGAAAAGGAGAACTCGTTGTAATCGCAGCTAATGCTCCAAAAGATGTAAAAGAAGATATAGAAACATATTCTAAACTATCTGATATGCCAGTATACACTTTTGAAGGTTCTAGTGTAGAATTAGGTTCAATCTGTGGTAAACCATTCACAGTAACAGTTCTAGTAGTTCTAGAACCTGGAGACTCTAATATATTAGAGTTAAAAGAATAAGTTGATACTATGTCCGTCAAACTTACAACCAACGAAATCAGATACATAAGTTTATTTGAAACAATAACTAGTGCCACTGTTAAGGACTGTATCATAGATGACGAACATAATAAAGTTACTTTTTTGGTAAAAAAAGGAGACATGGGCTTAGCAATAGGAAAACGTGGAAGTACTATTGGTAAGATGCAGAAATCTGTAGATAGGAGTGTTGAAATAATAGAACACTCCGACGACCCCGGCGAATTTATAAGAAATTTATTATCAGCAGCAACAATAAATTCAATAGAATTTTCAACTGATGCTAAGGGTAATAAAATCGCCACCTTAGATGTCGACTCAAAGACTAAGAGAGCTGCCATTGGTAAAAATGGTCAGAATATTCAGCGAGCCAGACAATTTGCTAAAAGACAATTTGAAATTAGTGATATTATCATAAAATAACCATATTTATGATTAAATAAAAGATTATCAGATTATGGTATTATTACCATTATTTTAATCTTTTAATCTTAGAACTCAGTTAATACAAAAATTATAAAACTATAATGAAAAGTATGTGGAAGTAATTTCACGTAAATTTAGATGAAATATAGCATGAAAGCATTAAAACTTACTCTCTTCATCTAGTAGGTAATATGTGCATGTGAAACTAAAACTTTGAATAGAATAAATAAAATTAAATTAATGGAGGAATAAATTTGCCAGGATTATTCGCAGCAAAAAAATTAAAAGATAACAGACAAAACTTCCGATGGAAAGACACACAATACAAACGTAAAACCCTCGGATTAAACATAAAAGCAGACCCACTAGAAGGATCACCTCAAGCAAGAGGAATTGTAATAGAAAAAGTGGGAATTGAAGCAAAACAGCCTAACTCTGCTATAAGAAAATGTGTAAGAGTTCAGTTAATTAAAAACGGTAAACAAATCACTGCATTCGCACCAGGTGACGGAGCTATCGGTTTTATCGATGAACACGACGAAGTAATGATTGAAGGAATAGGAGGACCATCAGGTAGGTCCATGGGTGATATTCCTGGAGTAAGATGGAAAGTTACAAAAGTTAACAACGTTGCTTTAGCTGAAATGGTAAGTGGAAAAATCGAAAAACCTGTAAGGTAATTACGTTATTCAAGGAGATTTAATTAATATGAGCTTCAAATTATTTGATAAATGGGATGTAACAGAAGTTACAGTAGAAGATATGGGATTACAAAACTATGTATGCCTAGATGAAATTGTAGTACCACACACAATGGGACGTCACGTAAAAAGACAATTTGCAAAATCAAGAGTATCCATTGTAGAAAGACTCATGAACAAACTCATGAAAACAGAAAGAAACAGTGGTAAGAAAAACAAAGCATACTCCATAGTAGAAGATGCTTTAGAAATTATCAACAACAAAACCAAACAAAATCCTGTACAAGTATTAGTAAAAGCTGTAGAAAACACAGCACCTAGAGAAGAAACCACCCGTATAAAATATGGTGGAATAGGATACCAAATAGCAGTAGATATTGCACCTCAAAGAAGAGTAGACTTATCATTAGGATTCTTAACAAAAGGAGCAATGCAATCTGCATTCAAAAACAAAAAATCAGCTGCACAATGCTTAGCAGATGAAATCTTACTTGCATCAGAAGAAGATTCCAGAAGCTATGCTGTACAGAAAAAAGAAGAAAAAGAAAGAGTAGCAAGATCCGCACACTAGTTCTTGAACTACTCCTAGTTCTTCTTACTTCTTTTGAAATAACTAGAATTTTTGACTTTATGAAAATAATCGAAAGATTAAAAAACATTTAATAAAAGATAAATAATTATATTATGATTAACATTTAGGTGATATATTTGAGTCGACGAGATCAAATGGTTAACAAAATTAAAGATTTAATGTACAAGCCAGAATATATTAGAAACATTGGTATAGTAGCTCACATTGACCATGGAAAAACTACTTTATCAGACAATCTTCTTGCAGCTGCAGGAATGATTTCCTCTGAATTAGCAGGTGATCAAAGATTCCTAGACTTTGATGAACAAGAACAAGAAAGAGGAATTACTATTGATGCAGCTAACGTATCAATGGTACACACTTATGAGGATCAAGAATACCTCATCAACTTAATCGATACACCAGGACACGTAGACTTTGGTGGAGACGTAACACGTGCAATGAGGGCAGTAGATGGTGCAGTAGTAGTTGTATGTGCAGTTGAAGGTATCATGCCTCAAACAGAAACAGTACTAAGACAAGCATTAAAAGAAAATGTAAGACCAGTACTATTCATTAACAAAGTAGACAGATTAATAAACGAATTAAAACTTGACGACCTTGAATTACAAAACAGATTTATTAAAATCATTGCAGGAGTAAACAAACTTATCAGAAACATGGCTCCTGAACAATTCAAAGAAGAATGGCAAGTTAAAATTGAAGATGGTACAGTAGCATTCGGTTCAGCATACCACAACTGGGCTATCAACGTACCTGAGATGCAAAAAACACACATTACATTCAAAGATATTATTGAATACTGTAATGAAGACAAACAAAAAGAATTAGCTCAAAAAATAAAAATCGAGGAAGTAATCCTTGGTATGGTAGTAAAACACTTACCTAGCCCTAAAGTAGCACAGCAATACAGGGTACCTAAAATTTGGTCCGGAGACATCGAATCAGTTGAAGGTCAAGGTATGATTAACACCGATTCAACTTCCCCATTAGCAGTAATGGTAACAGATGTAAGTATAGATAAACACGCTGGAGAAATAGCTACTGGACGTGTATATGGTGGATCAATCGAAAAAGGTTCCGAAATATACTTTGTAGGTTCAATGGCAAAAGCAAGAACCCAGCAAGTAGGAGTATATATGGGTCCAGAAAGAATCAACACTGATTCTGTACCAGCTGGAAACATTGTGGCTATTACTGGAGCTAGAGGAGCTATTGCTGGTGAAACAATCACTGATGCAGATCATAAAATAGCACCATTCGAAAGTCTTGAACACATATCTGAACCAGTAGTTACAGTAGCTGTAGAAGCTAAAAACACCAAAGATTTACCTAAACTTATAGAAGTATTAAGACAAGTAGGTAAAGAAGACCCAACTCTCAGAGTAGAGATTAACGAGGAAACTGGTGAACACTTAATTGCTGGTATGGGTGAATTACACTTAGAAGTGATCATCTACAGAATTAATGATAAAGGATTAGAAGTTGAAACTTCAGAGCCTATTGTTGTATACAGAGAAACAATTGCTGGCACAGCAACCAATGTTGAAGGTAAATCACCTAACAAACATAACAGATTCTACATAGACGTTGAACCATTATCTGATGATTTAATGAACGCTATCTCCGAAGGAGAAATAGAAGAAGGTAGAGTAAAAGGTAAAGAAAGTGCAAAAGTATTCCAAGAACATGGATTAGACAAAGACGAAGCTAAGAAAGTATGGGATGTATACAAACACAGTATATTTGTAAACAAAACTCGTGGTATCCAATACTTAGATGAAATTAAAGAATTATTAATGGAAGGTTTCGAAAGTGCACTAGATGATGGACCATTAGCAGATGAGAAAGCTATGGGAATAAAAATCAGTCTTATGGACGCAAAAATACACGAAGATGCAGTACACAGAGGACCAGCACAAGTATTACCTGCTATAAGAAAAGCAATATACGGTGCAATGATGTTAGCACAACCAACATTAATGGAACCAATGCAAAAAGTATATATCAGTGTACCACAAGACTACATGGGAGCAGCTACCCGTGAAATCCAAAACAGAAGAGGACAAATTGTAGAAATGGGTCAGGAAGGAGACATGTCTACAATTGAATCCAAAGTACCTGTAGCAGAAATGTTCGGATTTGCTGGAGATATCAGATCAGCAGCAGAAGGACGTTGTATTTGGTCAACAGAAAACTCTGGATTTGAAAGAATCCCAAGAGAATTACAAAATAAAATAGTAAAAGAGATACGTGAAAGAAAAGGTTTAAGTCCAGAACCATATGGACCGGACCACTACTTAGGATAAGTATATTACTTATCTCCACGTATACTTTTTTTATAAAACATAACCATAAAGTATATAAATAAAAATTTATAAATACAATAATTACTAAAAGATAAATTTAATATATCTAGATTTCCACAAGAGATTTAGGAAAATTATTGTAATTTATAAAATTGTAATTAAGGATAATATATAAGAAATATTTCTACAGGGGAATATACCAATCTCCTGGTATATTTCTTGTAGTAGAACTACGTATTTCTTTATTACACAGTTAGAGGACGTTCTCTAGATAAAATATATCTAGCAATCGGCTTGCTAACATCTATAAACCAAACTATCCAAAGGATAGTACCTGATTTATAAATTATATTCAAATACATGTTTAATATATGGAGGATATATAATGGCAAAAGCAAAAACTCACATGAACTTAGCATTCATTGGTCACGTAGACCACGGAAAATCAACATTAGTAGGACACCTTTTATTATTAGAAGGAGCTATCGCAGAACAACAACTCGATGAAGGAGAAGACAAATTTAGATTTGTAATGGACAAACTCGGAGAAGAAAGAGAAAGAGGAGTAACAATCGACCTTGCTCACGCTAAATTCGAAACACAAAAATACGAATACACAGTAGTAGATTGTCCAGGACACCGTGACTTTGTTAAAAACATGATTACTGGTGCATCACAAGCAGACGCAGCAGTACTCGTAGTAGCAGCAAACGACGGTATCATGCCACAAACAAAAGAACACATCTTCTTATCAAGAACACTTGGTATAAACCAATTAATCATTGCAATTAACAAAATGGATGTAATTGACTACGATGAAGCAAAATTCAACGAACTCAAAGAAGAATTAGGAAAACTAATCTCAACAGTAGGATTCAAACCTTCAGAAGTACCATTCATCCCAGTTTCCGCATTTGAAGGAGACAACATAACCGAGAAAAGTTCAAACACTCCATGGTACAAAGGTAACACTTTAATCCAAGAGTTAGATGCATTAGATGAACCAGATAAACCTGTAAACTTACCTTTAAGATTACCTGTACAAGATGTATACTCCATTACTGGAGTAGGTACAGTACCTGTAGGAAGAGTAGAAACTGGTGTATTACACACAGCTGAAAATATTGCATTCGAACCAGCAGGAGTAACTGGAGAAGTAAAATCTATCGAAATGCACCACGAAACACTCGAAGAAGCAGTTCCTGGAGACAACGTTGGATTCAACGTAAGAGGTGTAGGTAAAAACGATATTAAAAGAGGAGACGTAGCAGGTACAACCAAAAACCCACCTAGCGTTGCAAAAGAATTCAAAGCACAAGTTGTTGTATTACAACACCCTGGTGTAATCACAGTTGGATACACACCTGTATTCCACGCACACACAGCACAAGTTGCATGTACATTCTTATCTTTAGATGTAAAACTTGATCCTGCAACAGGACAACCTAAAGAAGAAAACCCTGACTTCCTAAAAACAGGAGATGCAGCATTAGTTACCATTAAACCAACAAAACCTATGGTAATTGAAAACATCAAAGAAATTCCTCACATGGGAAGATTCGCAATCCGTGATATGGGTCAAACAGTAGCAGCAGGTATGTGTATAGACATAACCCAAGCTAAATAAGTAAATTAATTTTTACTTATATTTTTTTTTTTCAAAAAAATCGACTCATGTAATAACTATTTTTAATAGATTTAATTTATATTAGCTATTATGCTATATTCATGTGTATACTTTGAATATAATTTATTAGTTGTTACATTATATAATGGGATATATTTTATTAAAGGGGAATTTAAATGAACAAAGCAAGAATTAAATTAACAGGTACCGATCCAGAAAAAATAGCTAACGTATGTGACCAATTAATCAAAATAGCTGAAAGAACTGGTGTAGATTTATCAGGTCCTATTCCTTTACCAACAAAGAAATTAGTTGTACCAACTAGAAAAAGTCCAGATGGTGAAGGTAAAGCAACATGGGAAAAATGGGAGTTACGTATTCACAAACGTCTTATTGGTATTGAAGCAGATGAACGTGCAATGAGACAAGTTATGAAAGTTAACGTACCTGATAACGTAAGTATCGAAATAGAACTTAAATCTTAGATACTAATAAAAAACTATATAAATTATTACTGATATAAATAAGTAATAGATTTTATTAGTTTTTAAATTTTTTTTAACATATGCCGAGATAGCCTAGCCAGGTAAGGCGCGGGACTTGAGATCCCGTGGAGTTATCTCCTCATGGGTTCAAATCCCATTCTCGGCGCTGAGGGAAACACCTAAATAATGGGTGTTTCATTTTTTTTAAACTATATTTTTTTACATTTTTTATTAATTTTAAGTATTTTCATTTTTTTTATTACAATTTTTTTAAATACTTTTACATCATTTCTGATTTTATTGTTTTTTATCAGGATTTTCATTTATTTTTTTTAACTAATAATATGAATTTATAAATGGAATTAAGTATTAATTTACTTGAGAAATTATAAAAATGGAAAGAAAATACATTTTTAGAAGAAGCAAAAAAATGATGTATAATTATAAAACTTCAAAAGGTTCTACGTGAGATGAATTGCTTATATTTGTGAACTTTAACTTAATATTATTTGGATTTAATTCACATAATCTATATCTATTTATTAATTATATGATTCTATATAAGCATATCATGGATATAATAATCACGTCATATTAAAATGATTTAAAAGTAGATTTCCCTATAGATACTGTGATGTTTAAGGATGTAAATAGCTATTATAGTATATGGTCTCAAGCATTAATTGGAAGTGACGAAGACAACTCATAGTCATGGCCGTACTAATGAATTACATATTATTTGTGAGTGAGGATGTTCTATATTTCAATGAATTGAATCATGTATAATTTGTACTTATTAAAGGGTAATACTATGGTGGGCTATTGTAATTCTACAGTTATCCCACCATTTTTTTTATATGCATATAATTTATGTATTATTTTCCCTTTGCCGATTGGATTAGAACTTGAACTGTAAGTAATCTCTCACTTCTTAAGTTAACTCTTTTGAGTAGTAATTAAGCTATTCCACTTGTCCCCAGTGTTCTTTTTATTGTGTTTATGGTCTATTTTATCTACATATTTGATGGTTATGTAGTAAAATTTCTTGGGTTGTACTTCATTTTTTTTGAAGTAAGGTTACTAAGCTATCTCCCAGGACCGCCAGGTTGTTTTTTTTTCTATTTTTTTTATTTATTTATCATGTTATATAAGTTTATTGATTTTGTTTATTTTTTTTATTTATTTTATGTACATTGTTTATTTGTATTACTTTTTAGTTTATTTTATCCCTTTTTTTATTACTTTTGTTATTAATTGTTTATTTCTCTACGTAAGATTTAAATATAATTGAATTCATAAATAGGATTATAATAAGTTTTATAAAAAAAGTATTACTTTTCTAATGTTAATGAGGATGATTTTGTGAATAATTTTTTATTAATTTATTAGAGGGGGTACTGTAGGAGATATAAATAATGAATAAGAAGATAAAATATGGTATAGTAGCTTTAATTATTATAGTCATAGCTGTAATAGCTGCTGCTTCTTATTTTGGTACTAGTAATGATAATGATCCAACACATATTGTTGTTACATGTCCAGGTCACGCAGGTGAACCTGAAACAGGTTTTGATTCATTAACTGGATGGGGATGTGGTCACTTAAACTTTAATCCTCTCATATTCAGTACATTATTAACATCAGATGAGAACGGTAATTTTGTTAATGATTTAGCTACTGGTTATAATGTAAGTTCAGATGGTTTAACATGGACTGTTAATATAAGAGACGGGGTAAAATTCTCTGATAATTCAAGTTTAACAGCAAAAGATGTAGCTTTCACATTTAACACAGCTAAAACTAGTAATTCACAGTTAGACATGTCTAACCTTGATAGTGCTACAGCAATTAATGATACTACTGTTGAGATGAAACTGGTTAAACCACAATCATCATTTGTATATAATCTTAGATACATTGGTATTGTTAAAGCAGATGGATATAATAACACAACATTCGGTGCTAATCCTGTAGGTTCAGGACCATATAAATTAAAACAATGGGATAAAGGACAACAGGCAATCTTTGAAGTAAATGATAATTACTATGGTAAAAAACCATACTTCACACAGGTTACAATGTTATTCCCAGAAGAGGACACAGCATTTGAACTAGTAAAATCTGGTCAAGCAGATGTCGTACAAGCACCACTATCTAGCTTAAATGAAACAGTAGATGGATACAAATTAGTAGATTATGATAGTCCACGTGCACAAGGTGTGTCACTACCATATCTAAATGACACTGGAATAAAAACAGCTGAAGGAGATCCAGTAGGAAATAATGTAACAGCTGATCCAGCAATAAGAAAAGCATTAAATGTAGGTATTAACCGTCAGGAGATTATTGATTCAGTATACAAAGGTCATGGTACACCAGAATTCAGTGGTGTGGACTCATTACCATATGCAAACAATGCATCAAAAGTAACTGATAATAATGTTGACCAAGCAAAACAGATACTATCAGAGGCAGGATGGACTGATACTGATGGTGATGGAATAGTGGAGAAAAATGGAACAAATGCAACATTCAAATTATACTACAGTTCTAAAGATCAATCAAGACAAGCACTAGCAACAGTTATATCAGAACAAGCAAAACAAATAGGTATTAATGTAGAACTAGAAGGTACGGATTGGGATACAATCTACAAAAACATGTACAGTCAGGGAGTATTAATGCAGCAATCCTCTGATGACCCATACAGAAACACTTATCAGCAGTATCACAGTAAAGAAAATCTAACACGTGATGATTATATGAATCCTAACGCATATAATAATTCACAGGTAGACAGTATACTAGACCAAGCAATGAGTGCAACCAGCCAGGACCAGGCTAACCAGTACTGGTCACAGGCGGCATACATTGGCGATGGCTCAGGATTTGGTCCTAACGGTGATGCACCATGGTTATGGGTAGCAGATTATCATTACTGTTACTTTGTAAAAGATGGTATTAACATGGGTACGGCTCCAAAAATGGGACAGGATTACATGGCCAATATTTGTGACTGGACTCGTGATAACTCTACTAACTAGAATAGTATAAACTATTAGGGAACTGGGATTAAAACAGTAAATTTCCAGTTCTTTTCTTTTTTTAATAAATAAGTTTTTTATTACAATATGGGGGTATTTAATGAATAAAAAAGCAATGCTTTTTATAAGAAATAAAACAATACATTTCATTGTTTTAATGATTGCAGTAGCAATTTTCAGTTTTATTTTACTAGATTTATCTCCTATTGACCCAGTAAATGCATATCTTCAACAAACAGCAGTGTCAGCTGCTCAAAGAGCTTCACTAGAACAGTATTGGGGTGTTGGTGAACCATTAACTACTAAAATTGGTAAATGGTTACTCATGTTATTACAAGGAAATCTTGGAACATCACTCATATACCGTATTCCAGTAGTCGATGTTATTGCACAGAAATTTGAAGCATCTATTGTATTAATGGCAATATCCTGGGTTATAAGTGGGTTGCTCGGATTTGGATTAGGAATTGTTGCAGGTAAAAATAAGGGTTCATGGATAGATAAACTAGTAAAAGTATACTGTTACATATTGCAATCAGCACCATCCTTCTGGATAGGACTACTGGTACTGATAGTATTCTCAGTATATCTGGGATGGTTCCCAATAGGATTAGGAGTTCCCATTGGAACAGTTGAATCAGATGTAACAATATGGCAGTGGATTGCAAGACTGGTACTTCCAACATTAACGTTAAGTCTTGTTGGAGTAGCACCAATAGCATTATACACACGTAATGAATTAGTTGACGTCTTATCCTCTGATTACATATTATTTGCTAAGGCAAGAGGAGAATCAGGATGGCCTTTAATTGAAAGACAAGCTATAAGAAATGTATTACTTCCTGCTCTCACATTGCAATTCATGAATTTCAGTGAATTATTTGGTGGAGCAGTACTAGTAGAACAAGTATTCCAGTATCCTGGAATCGGACAGACAGCAGTAGCAGCAGGACTTCAAAGTGATGTGCCACTACTATTAGGTATAGTGCTGATAAGTGCTATATTCGTATTTGCAGGTAACCTATTTGCAGATATACTATACTACTTTGTTGATCCAAGAATAAAGGAGAATGAGAATCTTGAAAAAGAATAAAGAAGACAAAGGACCATGGGTTTTATATCATGCTAACCTCAGAACTAAAACACTGGTTATAATTATTGTTGCATCTTTAATTCTTCTCAGTGTATTTCTTAGTAATTTCTTCATTGATTCTAGTAGTTTAACAACTAACTTTGCAAGTATTAATGAAGCACCCTCCTTTGAACATATATTTGGCACTGATTGGATGGGCCGTGACATGTTCCAAAGAACACTGCTAGGATTAGGTCTTAGTATAGGAGTAGGTGCATTTGCATCTGTTGTAAGTACAATTATAGCAGTATTATTTGGTATATTATCTAGTGTTAACAGAGTAGCTGATGAATTTGTAGCAGCTGCTATTGACCTGTTCGGTTCAATTCCGCACATATTACTAATTATACTAATATCCATATCCTGTGGAGGCGGATTCTATGGTGTAATTATGGGTGTTGGACTAACACACTGGACACCACTAGCAAGAGTACTTAGAGCAGAGATAAAACAACTTAAAACAACAGAATATGTTAAATTATCTGAAAATCTGGATAAATCAAAGCTATGGATTGCAAGACATCATATTCTACCTAGTGTAGTGTCACAGATTATTGTAGGAGTAATCTTAATGTTCCCTCATGCAATTATGCACGAGGCAAGTATAACCTTCCTCGGATTTGGTCTTTCACCACACGAACCGGCAATAGGTATAATCTTATCAGAAAGTATGAGTTATCTTAGTCTGGGCTGTTGGTGGCTAGCATTCTACCCGGGATTGTCATTACTGTTTTTAGTATTGCTGTTTGATCTTATAGGGGAGAATGTCCATAAACTACTAGATCCGCAGAGTGCACAAACATAGGAGGACTAAGCATGGATGAGTTATTAGAAATAAAGAATCTTTCAATATCTTTCAACCAGTATTTCAAGGGACTGGAACAACGTAAACTACATGTTATATCTGATTTAACAATGACAGTTCATAGTCATGAAATATTAGCAGTTCTTGGTTCTAGCGGGTCAGGTAAAAGCCTACTTGCACATGCCATTCTGGGTATTCTGCCATTAAATGCAGAAGTTAATGGTAGTATAAAATATAAAGGTGAGGAACTGACACCAGAACTGCAGGAAAAGGTACGTGGTAAGAATATCAGTCTCATACCTCAATCTGTTAATTATCTTAACCCGTTAATGAAGGTTAAAGAACAAGCTATAGGATATGTGGATGAGGACCACCCTGAGATAAGAGAACAGCGTCTGAGTAAGCAGAGAAAAATATTTGAACGTTATGGTTTATCAGAGGAAGTTGATGAAATGTATCCCTTCCAACTATCGGGGGGTATGGCACGTAAAGTATTAATATCAACAGCACTACTAAATAATCCGGATACAATCATTGCAGATGAACCTACACCAGGTTTAGATGAGAAATCTGTTGAAGAAACAATTAATAGTCTTATTGACTTGAAAAATGATGGTGTGGGCATGATTCTGATTACCCACGATATTGATACTGCAATGAGAACCAGTGACCGTATAGCAATATTATACCTCGGTTATGTTATTGAGATTACTGATACTGAAAACTTCAGGGGTGAGGGTGAAAACCTGTTACATCCATATACAAGATCATTGTACCGAGCATTACCTGACACGTACTTTGAATTAACAGAGGGTCATCAGCCATCATACATGCATATACCAGAGGGATGTCCGTACCAGGATAATTGTCCATATAAGACAGAGGAGTGTATTGATAAACTTCCGGAACTTAGAGAAATAGATGGGACAATGATCAGATGCTATCATCCATTAATTGAGGAGGATTAATATGAATACATTGAAGGCAGAAAACATATCCTATGGATACACAAGTAAACATAAAGTATTGGATAATGTGAACTTTGAAATGACTAATGATAAGGTTATAGGATTATTTGGTGATAGTGGCAGTGGTAAAAGTACCTTTTGTAAGATATTAACTGGATTTATCAAGAATTATGATGGTCAGGTAACCGTTAATGGTGAACAGTTTAGCTCTGGATTCAATCCTATTCAATTAATCTATCAGCATCCTGAGAAGATTATGAATCCGCGCTGGAATATGCGTCAGGTACTTACTGAGTCTTGGATGCCACCAGAGGATGTTCTTGATACTTTTGGTATTAAGGAAGAATGGTTCAAACGTTTTCCTTCAGAGTTATCCGGTGGAGAATTACAGCGTTTTTCTATTCTCAGAGCAATGAATCCTAGAACTAAGTTTATTATTGCTGATGAGATCACGACTATGCTTGATGCTGTTACTCAGGTTCAGATTTTAGATAGTTTACTTACCATTGTCCGTGAGAGGGATGTCGGTGTTCTTCTTGTCAGTCATGATAAGCGATTATTAAATAGGGTTACTGATGATATTGTTTATCTTGATGATTTAAATAAGTAGGTCTGTTATTTTAATACCCTGCTTTTATTTTTTTTAATTATTTTTCTATTGTTTTATTTATTTTTTCTTCTAATTTTAATGGTAGTTAAGTAGTAATCTTGTTTTATATTATGAATTCTTTTATTCTGAATAAGGGTTATATTATTATTTCTTTATTTATAAGTAGTTCATGTGTATGTGGAGGTATTTTTTTATTAATTTTATTTTAAAAAAAGGTATTTGAGGGGGGGGGGGGTTAATAGTGTTTTATTTATTTAACTCTGTATCTTAGTATTCCTGCTATTCCACCAAATGCCTTGTCTAATTGGGTTCCTTCCTCTGTTTCGATGGATATTATTTCTACTTTGGTGTTTACTTCTTCTGCTAGTTCTATTAGTTCTTCTGTTGTTTCTTGTGTTTTTGTTATTTTCATGATTTCATTACATTTTGGACATCTTTTTTCCGGTGGTTCCTGGTGTTGTCTTGTTGTTATGACTTCTATTGTGTTACATGCTGGGCAGGTGTATGTTTGTCTTTTTGATTTAAGGTTTTCAGATAGCAGCAGTGTTTCTATTGCTCCCATCTGCAGGTTTCTTCTAACTTCTTCTTCACCATATGTGGATAATCCATTTTCTGATATTAATCCGTGGAGGAATCTTTTCATAAGTTTCTTTTCTTTGATGATATCCATTTCTGCTAATGTATCCATGGATTCATCTATCACTTCTCTTATTCCGAAATCTCCAGTATATGATGTGTCTACAATGTTGATAATCTTATCATGTATTTCATAGTGTATATAGTCTCCGTCTACAAAATCATTCTTTGTATGTCCTGGTCCACCAATTAGTACTCCTTTTAGTTCATCTTTCAGTGGTAGGAATGCTTCATCAACATGTCTTCCTATACGTTTTAAGAATTCGTGTGCTGCTAATTCAATTACTCTGTCAAACCTTCTCTGTGACTGTCCTCCTGCTTTATGTTTTCCAGGTACTCCACTAGTTAAGTGTTTGATGATATCTATTCTTTTTCCTCTTAATGTTGCTATGGTTGATTCTTTTCTGTCTAGTACAACTACTCCATATACTTCCTTGTATTCTATAATCTGTTTTAGTGGATCTACAAAGAATTGGTTGTCACAGTGGTATATGTAGGTCTGTACTGGTTCAGGTGGTTGGAATACGTATGTTTCCATTTTCTCTGTTCCAGGTCCTCCCTTTGGAATCATACCTACAAACATTACTAATCCTTTTTCTGGTGGTTTTGGGAATAGTTTTAATCTTTGTATAATTACTTCAATAGCTGACTGTACATTTTTTCTTGTTTGTTTACTTTTAATGTTTGAACTCTGTCCGATTTCGTCAACCATCTGTTTTCTTACATCACTAATTTGCTTGTCAGGCGGTATGTATACACTTACTAGTTCAGTTCCTCTTCCTTTCTTATTTTCTAATTCTTTTAGAGTTTTTTTAACTTCGTACATTTCTTTTGATGATACGTCACTCATTTTATAATTCACTTTCCTTTTTTTTTTAATAATTTGATGATATTGTTTAGCGTTAATATGTGTTGTTTTTAGTAGCAGGTGACTTTCTTATTTATCATTGGATTATACTTTAATCACTCTATTGTCATGTAATCCTTAGTTCCTGTTACTCTATTTTTTGAATATATATGTGAATAATATTCAATTTTACATTATGTTTATATTTATGTTTTATATTCTATTTTAGTTTTATGTTAGTTTTTTGCTTATCAATTAAATATAAAAATAATAGAATAGATAAATATAAATAGTTAAAATTTAAACTTTCTATTCTATAGATTGTTTGTAGTATATTGATTAAAGTTATTAGGAGAAGAGTATTAATGCGTATAGTTATTACAATTGGTGGATCAATTCTACTAAAAGAATATGATAATAAGAAATTTGAAGCATATGCAGATGTAATCAGAGAACTCTACAATGAACATGAAATATTCATTGTTGTTGGTGGAGGTAGACCTGCACGTGATTATATAAGTGTTGTCAGAGATATGGGTGAAACAGAATCCATATGTGACGAGATTGGAATACAAGTTACTAGAATTAATGCAAGATTACTTCAACTAGCTCTTAAAGACATAGCATTCCCTGCTATTCCAGTTAACTTCCAACAAGCACTAGAATACTCTGCTACTAATAAAATTGTTGTTATGGGTGGTACAGAACCTGCTCACAGTACAGATGCTGTTGGTAGTATTCTAGCTGAATTTGTTGGAGCAGACCTAGTTATCAATGCTACTAGTGTTGACGGATTATATGATAAAGATCCAAACAAGTATGATGACGCAGTCATGTTCGATGAAGTAACAGCAGATAACTTAATGGAAATAGTATCAGGCAACGAAACAAAAGCAGGTACTTATGAATTCATTGATAAAACAGCTATAGAAATAATAAAACGTTCAGGTATAAAAACCGTAATACTTAATGGTAACAATCCAGAGAATGTTAAAAAAGCTATCAATGAACCTATCGGTACACTCATAACTACTGATTAGACATTCACATGACCTACGGGAGGTAATATTTTATGGTAGTTGAAGCTCATAGACATTGTGCTATTTGTGGTAAACCTATTCCTATGACTGAATCATTCTGCTCTGATAAATGTCAGGAACAATATCAATTAAAACAGCAACAAGTAGCAAAACAAAGAAAAATATTATATGGTGTTGTTATATTATTCATCATAGTATGGGCTGTAATGGTATTTAAACCGTTCTAGAATCAAAAATATTTTTTATATAAATGACTAGGGATTTTATTTCTATAATTCCCTTTTTAATACTATTTTTTTCTATAAAATAAAATTTAATTCGTAACTGTTTCTTAAATAAATAATATAATTAGCTATTTTTTCTAAAAAAAGGAGAATGGTGAGGATTAAATAACTAGTATTATAGGTTTACACCCATATCTAGTTGTTCTGTTAACTCTTTGTATCTGTTTCTGATTGTTACTTCTGTTACTCCTGCAATATCTGCTACATCACGTTGTGTTTTTCTTTCACCTAATAATACACTTGCAATATATAATGCAGCAGCAGCTACACCTGTTGGACCTCTACCGCTTGTTAAACCATTTTCCATTGCCTGGTTAATGATTTCTATTGCTTTAGATTGAACAATACCTGATAGGTTTAGTTCACTAGCAAATCTAGGTACATAGTCGATAGGGGATGTTGGTGGTAGTCTTATATGTAATTCTCTGGTTAGGAATCTGTAAGTTCTTCCAACTTCTTTTTTACTTACTCTGGATACTTCTGCAATTTCATCAAGTGTTCTTGGTACTTTACATCTACGACAAGCAGCGTATAATGATGCAGCTACAACTCCTTCAATACTACGTCCACGTATAAGTTTGTTGTCCACAGCATTTCTGTATACAACTGATGCTGATTCACGTACTGATCTTGGAAGTCCTAATCTTGATGAGTCACGGTCTAACTCACTTAATGCAAATGCCAGGTTTCTTTCTGTTGCACCACTGATTCTGATTTTACGTTGCCATTTTCTTAATCTGTACCATTGTGCACGGTTTCTTGCTGGTATATCTCTTCCATAGATATCTTTGTTACGCCAGTCTATCATAGTTGATAGTCCTTTGTCGTGTATTGTGTATGTGATTGGAGCTCCTACTCTGGTTCTTTTATCTCTCTGTTCATGGTCGAATGCTCTCCATTCCGGACCCATGTCTACAATGTTATCATCGATTACTAAACCACAGGCTCCACAGACTACTTCTCCACGTTCATGGTCATTGATTAGTTTTGTTGAACCACACTCTGGACATTTTGTCTCTTTTTTCTCCATCTCTGCAACGTCTTCTTTCATCTGTTCTTTTTCACTGAGTCCATTATTATTTTCTAATTCTTTTTCAATTTCATCAGTGTCTGTTGTGTCTATCTTGATGATTTCTTCAACGTCTAGGTCAGAATTGGACATGAGTTCTATATCAGAATCTTCAGGTATTATAACATCAACATTATCTCCCATTGGATTGTTGATTATTAAATCGTTTAATTCTGCTTCAGTATCGTCATCGGATGATGTGTCGTTGTTGTCGTCTTTGAAGTTATCCATTATTTCTAGTAATGGATTTGGTTTCTTGTTTTTCTCTTTCTTCTTATCGTCGTTGGATTTCTCTTCTTTTTTGTTCTTTGGTGGTCTTCCTGGTTTTCTTTTGGTTGTTGTCTTAGTTTCGTCTTCTTTTTTCTTATTTTTTCTTGGTCTTCCTGGTTTTCGTTTAGGTTTTGTTTCAGTTGTTTCTTTTTTAGGTCTTCCTGGTTTTCTTTTTGTTTCTTTTCTTGGTCTTCCAGGGCCTCGTTTAACTTCTTTTTCCTGTGTTTTCTTGTTTTTACTTTTTGGTGGTCTTCCTGGTCCTCTTTTCTTTGGTGGTTCTTGTTTTTCTAGGATTGTTGTCGTATGTTTAGATTCGGTATCTGTGATTGCCTCATCTTTTTTCTTACTGGTTTTTTTGCTTTTTGGTGGTCTTCCCGGTCCTCGTTTTTTAGTTTTTGGTTTGGTTTGTGTTTTTGGTTTTGTGGTGGGTGTTGGTTTCTCAGTTGTTTCTTTTTTGGATGATTTTTTGTTTTTCTCTGATTTTCGTGTTTTGTGAGGTCTTCCGTATCTTCTTTTTCTTTTTAGTATGCCTGCCGTTGTTTCATCCTCCTTTTATTATTTCTTGGTGGTAAATATACTTTTTCACCGGGCTTGGCTTTTCTGTATTTTTTGCTGGTTTTTATTGATAGGTATGGTTTTTTAGTGGATCCGAAGATGTCACTTAGTTTACCTATTGGCTTGTGTTTTTTGTTTAGTATCGTTGTGCCAATCCGTGGTGTTTGTTTTGACGGTACAATTATTTTGTTTGTGCTTGTTATGTGGCTTATTGTACCTATTTCTTTAAATTTATTATCTTTTTTCGTCATTTTCTTTAATATTTTATTTTATTCCATTATATGGAATTGGAATTAATAATTTTTTTATAATAAAATGATTGATGATTGTTATTGGATTAATTATACTTTTTTGAAAATTAGTCTTAATTATTTCTCTTGGTTTATTGAAGGGTGGTTGTTATGTTTATTTTAGTTTTGAAGGTGATTTTCTGTTTTTTCTGAATTGTATTTTTTTATTCATTAAAAATTATTTTTTTCCTTTATATATTTTATCACATTTTTTTTATAAATGATATTATAAAGTTTACATGTCTTTATATTTATACTTTTGGATAGCTTTAAATACTATCTATTTTTTTATAAATAGGTTTACTATAGGAACAGGTTATATCACATAGTATGCATGATAAATTTATTTTAGTTCATATTCTATTACATTGTAAAAAAAGATTAAATAAATGGGGGCGATTAATAAAAAATTTTATTCTATTTTTAATATCTTATCTAATGGCTTATCTTCTTTTATTAATTCTTTAATACAACTAGATTCAAATTTTTTAATATTATTAACTTCTTCAAGTACTTCCTCTACTTTTTCTTGTGGTATAATAACAACACCATCCATATCTCCAACAAGGATGTCTCCATCACAAATAGCCATATCGTCAAGGATTAATCTGTCTCCTATGGTACCATCATTTGTTGGTAGACCTGCACGGGATTTTATTTCCTTTGAAAATACTGTATAACCTAGTTTTATAATATCAGGAGTGTCACGTGATGCTCCATATACAACTGTTGCCTTTAATCCATGTTTTTTAGCTGCTTGAGAAGCCATTTCACCCCAGACAGCATGTTCGGTATCTGAACATTTTATGAGTAACACATCTCCAGGTTCAGCAGCATAGATTCCTTTTATACATGTACCCCAATCATAAGAATCAGTTTCAACTGTTTTAATTTTTCCAACTACCTTATATGATGAATCTATTGGTTTAACATCGCAGAGTAAACCTTGTTTTCCATATAAGTTTTTCATTGCATCTGACACATTATCTGTACTAGAAATATCAAGTAAATTATCTAGTGTTATTTTCTTAGGCTCTTTTTTATTGAAATTTAAAACAGTTTTTGGTGTTATTTTTCCTGACATTTTATGCACATCCTATATAATAATTTATTGTATTAATGTTCTCCATATGATTAGTGTTTTATTATACATTATATTTTTATTCAAGTTTCATTATCTAAAAAAAATAATTAATAATTAAGAAATGAATGAAAGAAAAGAGGGGGTTAGTTAGATACTAGTTTATTTAGTCCTGTGGTGTTGTTACTTCTTCTACAAGTCTTCTTCCTGCAACAACTTCATCGACACTATGGATTGATCCACCGTAATGTTCTACTGCTTCACGTATTTTATCGTAATTTAAGTCATTTCCTTCCATAGTAATTTTAATGTTTTCTGTATCTTTATCTATTTCAATTAATGTTATATTTACTCCATCTACACCTTCAAGACTACTTAAATACATAGCAAATGATGGTAGTGATGGTGAATGTGGTTTTAGTATGTCTAAAACTACTCTTATTAATGAATTTTCCATTTCTATAATATCCTCCGATTAATATAATCGCTAGTTTTTACTATATATATATTTTTTATGTTAGATATATTCTTCTATAGTTTATCCAATAACTTAATATAATATATGATATAAATTATTAACTGTATATGATATAACGAAGTAGTTATAAAATATATGTATGAATTTATTACAATAATAAGCATTAATTATTGATGACAATAATTACATGTTGTATGATAAAACATGATAAAAATAAGGCTTAAAATTCTAATGGAAGACTAAAATTACTTAGATTCTTTCATATAAGAAGAATTCTTAAGTTAATTTATTATATTATTATAAAATTTACTAAAATCATAAATAAACCGAAGTTATGGAAATTCATCATTGAATATTTCCTTAACAATAATAAATATATAGAAACAATTCCTTTCATCAATCGCTTAAAATATAAAAAAAAGGCGATTAAATGACACATAAAAATGCCAAATACCATGATGACGAAGATTATTATTACATGGTAAAAGATGAAATTACAACAACAAAATATTTAATACATTCACAAATAAATGCAAAGGGTTTTGTAGAAAAACCGGATGTTGTAGGAGCAATATTTGGACAGACCGAAGGACTTCTAAGTGATAGTCTGGATCTACGAGAATTACAGAAAACTGGTAGAATAGGAAGAATAAAAGTAGAGATGACTAACAAATCAGGAAGAACCCAGGGAGAAATAATAATACCATCAAGCTTAGATAGAGTAGAAACAACAATACTCGCTGCTTCATTAGAAACAATAAATAGAGTAGGTCCATGCGAAGCAAACCTAAAAATAACGAAAATTGAAGATGTAAGAGCAGTAAAAAGGCGAACAATTGTTGAAAGAGCAAAAGAATTATATCAGAACATGATGGAAGACTTCACACCTGAAAGTTCAAGAATGATAGAAGAAGTTAAAGAATCAATAAGAATGCCTGAAATTATAGAATATGGTGAAGATAACCTTCCTGCAGGTCCAAATACTCCAACATCAGATGCAGTTCTCATTGTTGAGGGAAGATCAGACGTACTAAACCTACTAAAATATGGAATAAAAAACACCATAGCAGTAGAAGGAGTAAACATACCAAAAACAGTAGTAGACCTTACAAAAGATAGAACAATAACAGCATTCCTAGATGGTGACAGAGGAGGAGATCTAATACTAAAAGAATTACTCCAAATAGGTGACATAGACTATGTTACAAGAGCACCAAGAGGACAGGAAGTAGAATACCTAGATAAAGACCAAGTAATCTACGCACTAAAAAACAAAACATCAGTAGACAAAATAACAAGTCATGCAAATTACAACCATAACCAACACAAATTCCACAACAAACCAAGAACAAACAACAACCACACAGAAAACAATAAAATACACAGACAAACAACACAATACAACCACGAGGAAAAAAAACAGCCACAACACAAACAAGAAATAAGACACCAATATAAACAACACAGACCAGAAGACAAACCCAGACATGAAAAAGAAGAGAACACACAAAAACAGGAAACAGAAAAAAAACAACCAAAACTAAACAAATATCAAAAAATATTAAACCAACTATCAGGAACCAGCAAAGGAAAATTCTACAACGCAGATTTCAATGAAATCAAGGAAGTACCAGTAGCAAACATATACAATGAAATAAAAAACACCCAAGATGATGTAAAAACAGTAGTCTTTGATGGAATAATAAGTCAAAGATTGGTTGATCTTGCCAGAGAAAAAAATGTTGAATGTCTAACAGCAGTAAAAATGAATGAAGTTGTAAAAAAACCTGAAACAATAAAAATAATTACAAAATAATTACAACAACAATCATAAAAAAATACATTATGATAAACTTAATAGAAGAAATCGTAGAATAAGTGAAAATAGAGATAAGGAAGTGTATCTACTTGACATCAGAATACCTAGAAGAATTAGAATTAGAAGATCAAATCGAGGACTACATACTTGAATTAGATATTCAAAGTTACTCAACAAATACTTTGAAAACATACAAGTCAATCCTTAACAGTTTTCACAGATTTCTATTATCACAAAAAAAGCTTAATTCTCCAAAAGACATGCTACGTTCATTTAAAAGATATTTACAATACCTAAAAAGAGAAAAGGAAGTATCACAGAACTACCTTTATCTGGTAACAGTAGTGTTAAAGAAATTCTTTGAATATGCTGAAATTCCAATATATGATGAAATTAAAGCACCAAAAAGAACAAAATCACTACCAAAATCCTTGAATGAACAAGAAGTATATGATCTTATACATGCTAGAGATGCAGATTATGATCCTAAGAAATCAAACCCACAGAATATCACACGTTTAAGAAATAAAGTAATCTTAACATTATTATACTCTACAGGATTACGTGTATCTGAACTAGTAAATCTTAAGATAAGAGCGATTGATGAGGATGAAAGAACAATAAGAGTCAGAGGTAAAGGAGAAAAAGATAGAATTGTAATATTTGATGATACTACATTAAATCTTATTAATGAATATCTTGATAAACGGGGAGTGGAGAATGAATATCTCTTCGTTAACCAAAAAAATAATAAACTAACCTCACGTTACATAGAGTTAATGATTAAAGATCATGCTAAAAGAGCAGGTATTAATAAACGGGTAACTCCCCACATATTAAGACACTCATTTGCTACACACTTACTTAAAAATGGTGTTGATATAAGATCTATTCAACAATTACTTGGACATAGTAATCTTAGTACAACACAGATTTATACAAGTGTGGATATGCATACTCTTAAAAATGTATATGATGAAGCATGGCTTAACAGAGATCATAATGTACATAAAAATCCAATAGATAGTACTACTGAATAACTTATAATTTTTCAGTACTATCTATTATTTTTTTTAAATTTTGAATAGAAATACTTTTTTTGTAGAATATTAAATATAACATAGACTATGATATCCCTTTTTTAGTTATCATATAAACTTTTTTTTAGAAATAGTGTTTATTAAAATAAAGAGTATATTATTAAAAAAATAAGAAGTTAATGAAATAGAAAAAATAATATTCTCCATTTCACATTATTAAAGAATTTAATCTTCTTTTGGTAATATTGATGTTGATATACCAGATGCAATTGCAATTTTTATAATGTCACCTACAATAAATGGTAATACACCCATTAATATTAGTTGACTAATTGATAATGCACTGCCAGTACCTAACATAAAGTTATATAATCCAATTAATCCTGGAATGTATATACAAATGAAGTTAGCTATTAACATAACAATTACTGTTTGAACAGGTTTTCTAGAACTAGGATGATGGTCAAACATGTAACCAGTGAATGCTGCAGCGAAAACAAATCCTACAATATATCCTCCACTAGCTGATAAAATCCATGCAAAGCCGTGTTCCATTCCAGTAAACCATGGCATTCCTATAATTCCTAGTAATGCATATAATACCATACTGAATGCTCCCCATTTTTCTCCGAGGAATGCACCTGCAAGTAGTACTGCAAATGTTTGGAATGAGATTAATACTGGACTCCAAGGAGTTGCAATTGTTACTTGTGCCATTAATCCGGTGAAACATGCAACTAGAAATGATAATCCTACCATCGTAATGGTATTTGCATTATTTCTCCATGTATACCATGATGATTGCATCTCATGAAATTTATTAATATTACTGTTTATAGGCATATAATTTACCTCGTATTGTTTATTTTATAATATCTTATTAAAATTATTGAAAAATATATTAGATTTTCTTTAAATCTAATCAGTAATTATAAGATTATTTATCTTATAATAAGATATTTATTTTTCATCATTATTACATATTATGTATTCCTAATATCTATAGATACTTATAGATGAGAGTAACTTATATTAATTAGATTGAATATAAATTATATCATATTTATATTGTATCAATGTTATACAATTAATTTTTTTATAATGTGATTTAATTACTTATAATTAGAAAGTAACGATGATTGTTCTTCAAATCAGTATAATACTGTTTAATACATGATTAATGGAAGAACAATGAATTATCTAGGATAAATCATAAAAAAATATAAAATTTATTTATTTTCGAGGGAATTTAATGCCAACAAAAGTAGTAGAAATTAAAACTTTAAAACAAGGAAAATACTTAGTATTAGATGGAGAAGCTTCAAAAATTACCAGTATATCAACATCATCACCTGGTAAACACGGAGCAGCAAAAGCTCGTATAGAAGCAGTAGGAATATTCGATAACCAAAAAAGAAGTCTTGTAAAACCTGTAAACGCAAAAGTAGACATACCTATCATTGATAAAAGAGCAGGTCAAGTAATTGCAATCATGGGTTCAGAAGTACAAATTATGGATTTAGAAACCTACGAAACCATCGATTTACCAATACCTGATGAATTAAAAGATCAAATCACAGAAGGTAAAGAAGTAGAATACATAGAAGCATTAGGAAACATGAAAATCATGAGAACAAAAGGAGGAAACTAATTCTTCTTTCTCATATTTTCTTATTACATATAATAAATAATAATACCTTTTTTTTAAAATAAAATTGAATACTTTTTCTGAATTAAAATTTCACTAATTTTCGAAATATTTATAATATCAATAGTTAAAAGTTATATATTATCTCTTAACTAGGATAATAATATTAAACAATACTTATTTTATACAGAAAATATTATACAAAAAAATTTAATGATAATTAGTGATGAATTACCAATTTTTTATATAGGAGTATCAACATAATATATAATTAGTTAATTAGCTATTAACGAATGGTATAGTATTTAAAGTTAAATAAAAGAAAAACTCACAAAATATTAAATTTAAAAAGATATAGTATAATTTTTTCAAAATTTTTTTAAAGATTTATGAAAAATATTTTATTAATCTTTAAATACTTTATAACATTCTTTTCAAGAGATAAATTAATAAGGAATTAATCTACACAATAAAATCCTGAGCAATAAAATTATTAATTATAATTTATTTTTGAAAGATAATAGCTAATCAGATAGAATAAAAAAATGCTAAGTTCTATTAATTAACTACATAACCTTTTTTTCAATATTTTTAATTATATTTTTAATTTAAACTCTATTCCTGTTATACTGGGAAATAGATTCAAATAATCAGATAATTAATCTTCTATAGAAATAGAAATTTTTTTAGATAAACAGCTAATTCTAATTATTATAAAAAAAAGATAAAAAATAGTAAAATATTAAATAAAATGTTTTAATCTCGTTTAGGACCCATATATATTACAGGAATTTGTATTTCAGTCATGTTTTCTTCAACAGGGCTACCCTCTTCTGCAGGGAAGTATATCTCAGTGATAGGTCCAACAATATCATATTGATTTTTTATAGCATAATCAACTATAGCCTTAATAGTTTCATTAAAATTTTTATGAGTTCCTTTATGACGAGCAGCTAATACTGTATGTGATGTAACTTCTTTAAGTCCAAGTTTTCCTATTCTACCAGCAGGTTTTCCATCGTTGTAGAAGTTATCAATAGGCATACCTACTTCAAACATTTGGTTATTTTCAGCACGTTCCTCAAGATCGTTCTCATATGAACCATAAGGATAGCCAACAGCTTTAAAGTTATTTTCAGCTATAAGATCTCCTACTTCCTTGATAAATTCAGGTAATTTACTGAAACTATCTGTATGTGGAACATAAGCTACTTTTTGCTCAGGGATTCTTTTTTCAACTATTTCAACCATTTATTTACACTCCTATAATTTTTTTTATTAATATAAAATTGTTATATAAAAATTAATTTTGTTTTTTTATTATACGTCTGATACATTTAATTATTTATAAGTTATATCATTTATAAATAATAGATTTGATAATAGTATTAATATATTAAAATGTTAAAAACGATTAATTTAGGATTAAAAGGTGTTAATGCCCATGATTCAAACTAGAACAATAAAAAAAACAGGGGAAGAAGTCTCATTACTTGGCTTGGGTGCTATGAGATTACCGACAAGAAATGGTAGAATAGACAAACAAAAAGCTACTAAGTTAGTTAACTATGCGATTGACCATGGTGTAAATCTTATAGATACTGCTTATCTATATCATAATGGGGAAAGTGAAACATTTCTTAGAAATATTCTTCAAGATAGAAGAAATGATGTGCAGATTTCAACAAAATTGCCTGTATGGTTTGTTAAAAAAGAAGAGGATTTAGAAGAGTATCTGGATAAACAAATGGAAAAGTTAGGCGTGGAATATATTGATTATTACTTTCTACACTCCTTAAATTATGAAACATATAAAAGACTAAAACCGTTACATGTCTTAGAATTTCTTGACAGAATAAAAAAAGAGGGAAAAGTAAAACATGTAGGATTCTCGTATCATGATAATTATGATGATTTCACAAGGATAATTGATGACTATGATTGGGATATGTGTCTACTACAATACAATTTTATAGATGAAGAAGTTCAAGCTGGAAGAAAAGGAGTGCAATACGCATATAATCATGATGTAAGTGTATTTATTATGGAGCCATTAAAAGGTGGATTACTAGCACATGATGTTCCTGAAAAAGTAAAAGTAACCATGGAAGAGGAAAATATAGATGAAACACCTAGTAGATGGGCATTAAAATGGCTGGCCAATCAAAAAGAGATAACATGTATATTATCAGGAATGGGTGAAATAAAACAGCTAGATGAAAATATTGAAACGATGAATAGCACTGAATCTGATTCAATATCTGATGAAGAGTTACAAGTCTACAATAATGTTAAAAAGGTATATGAGGAATTAATTCAGGTACCATGTACACAGTGTAGATATTGTATGCCATGTCCAGCACATGTGGATATACCAGCATGTTTCGAAGCATATAATGCAAAATACATATTTAAAAAAGATACAAAGTATACTTTTCGAGTATCTGGGATAATGGGTGGAAAACCAGGATATGCAAGTAATTGTATAAATTGTGGTGCATGTATAATTAAATGTCCACAAAAAATTAACATACCTCAGGAATTAAAGAAAGTATCTGATGAACTAGAACCATTTGGATTAAAAACATTTATGAAACTAGTAAATGTAGTAGGAAAACCTATATTCAAATGGTATTTAAATCGTTAAGGGGGGGATGGTTAGACGCATGGTAGGTAAAAAATCAAAGATAATAATGATTATACTCTGTATATTTCTAACAATACTGGTAGTTGAACCTACACAACTTGACGTAAATGAAATAAAAGTACAATCTAGTGACATACCCGCGGAATTTAATGGTACACGAATAGCAGTTGTGGGTGATATACATTATGGGGAATATGTTAATGAAAACAGGGTAAGTTACATAGTAAATCAAACAAATGAACAAAATGCTGATATAATAGTATTAGTAGGAGACTATGTGACAAATGATGAAAATGATGCTGACACCTGTATTAAAATACTAAATAATCTTCATGCAAAATACGGAGTATACGGTATACTTGGAAATAATGATCCAAAAAATAAAACAAGTGAATTATTAGATGAATCCACTACAATAACTAACATACGTAATGACGGGGTATGGATAGAGAAGAACAGTGCAAGAATAAGATTAGGAGGAGTAGGAGATATTTCAACAGACCTACAATATCCTCGTAGAACAACAAGCGGAACAACAGAAAATGATTTTGTGATAATGGCATACCATAACCCAAACTACTTTGACCTGATAAATCATTCACGTATAGATTTATCTCTAACAGGACATACGCATGGTGGACAAATTAATTTCTTTGGATATGCTCCATGGGTGCAGAAATCATCAAAAGGTAACAGATATATCTCTGGATTATATGAAGAAGATGGTTCACAGTTAGTAGTAACTAATGGAATTGGTGAACGAATTGTACCCTTTAGGTTCATGGCAACACCACAGATAACAATTGTAACATTAGAATCCACATAAAATATGTTTATATTTGAAAATAATTGAATGGAATAAGTTATTATTAAAAATAATCCTAAATAATCGTTTAAACTCTTTTTTTCTTTCTATTTTTTGATATCATAAATAAGCAACTTTTAACCTTCATACAAAATAAATGGTAGAGGTTAAAAGAATTACCTATAAATTAATTAAACTAAACAAGACTCCAAGTATAATCATATTAAAACTGTCAAGTGAATAATTAATAAAAAAATATCCCCCATGATTTTTCTTTTAACCTCTACATTTCATAATAAGAATATAATGTGGAGGTGCAATAATTTAACAATAATAAATTAATTACTACAATGTTATTAGTAGTCTGTCTTCTACTATTAATGTATGGTTTATCAGTTAGTAATGCTGAAAATCCAGATTCTATGACAATAGAACATATAAATGATACACAGGTTATATCAAATACAACTACAACTAACAGTCAGGTAAATACATCACATCATACTCATACAAGTTATAAAACAGTTAATAATAAGAGTCAATCAAAAGTCCTGAAAAAAGCAAAAGAACAAGAAAATATCGAAATATCAACAGATAATGTAACTTGTCAGGTAGGTGATGTAATTGATATTAATGTATCATCAGAACCTGCAAATTTAGATGATGGAATATTAACCTATTATATTAATAAGGAGATTATTGGCGTACAAAATATATCAATATCTCAGGAACCATTTGAATTTGACACGGACGGATACGATGCAGGTACTTATAATCTAACAATAGATTTTTCAGGAAGTTTAAAATATAAAAACACAGGAACAAATGCAACAATAACAATAAATAAACATGATACAGATATAACAATCACTGATACAATATTTGATGAAGATAACAACTTAAATATATCCTATAACCTAATATCAGGTCAAAAAAAGGTTAACACTGGAACATTGACACTGTATTATAATGATACAATGATAAAAAGCATGAATATAACAGAAGAGGATTCATCAATAATAATACCTAATAAATATAACTCTGAACTAATAGACTTTGTATACACAGGTAACAATTACTATGAATCATTCAATACCTCTGAATTAATAAATGTGGATCCCCTTGATTGTGATATATACATACCTTATATTACAGGATATCATGGATCAAATGTAACAACAACAGTAACCATCTATTCAAATAAGACAGTGAATGATGGAAAACTCGATGTATATGTTGATGATATACTCATAGATGAATATGATGTAACCAGCAGCATACCTATAAATATAAACTTGGAAAATTATCTTGAAGGTAAATATAATGTAACAATAGTTTACGGGGATAGCAATGTTTACAATGAACAATCATATAATACTACATTAACAGTAAGAAAAATAAGAACAAATGTATACACAAGTAATGTTACAGCACATAGAAATAATATTGTTAATCTAACAGCAACAATATACAACTATGTTGATGATAAAACAAATGGATTAGTGGAATTCTTTATAGATAACGAGAGTATTGCTACAAGTATAGCTAATAATAGTCATATTAATATTACCTATCTAATACCAGATAACTTAGATTACGGCATGCATAACTTAACAGTTGTTTACTATGGTACTCAAAGATATAACGAGTCACGTGCAGAATCATTAATGAATATTACTAAATATACCAACAAGTTATATGTGAAAGATGTTACACTAGATGAGAATGGACGTATTAATATAGATCTTAGATGTTACTCCTATGATAGAACAGTAGATGATGGGGTTATAAACATAATAATTAATGGCACACTTGTTGACACAGTTCCTGTCACAACTAATGATACTATAATTATATTACCTAATGAATATCAAGCAGATAATGTTTATACTGCATCATTCACATATGAAAACTCCTCATGGTACAATGATGCTAATACAAATCAAATAATAGACATTGAAAGAACAAACACAACAACACATATATCAAAATACTTATCAAATAAAAATATACTTAACATAACAACCTATGTTTACACAACAAGTTATGATGAAATAAACAATGGAACCATGGAATATTACCTAAATAATAACTTAATAGGCACATCAAATATCAAAAATAACACAGGAAACTTAATATATAACATGACAGGCCAGCCAATAGGAAACTACACAATAACAGCAAAATATCTGGGAACAAAAATATACAAACCATCCACAAACACAACAACAATAACAAAAACAATCCACCAAACAACAGCATATATAACAACAAACAACACAATAAGAGCAACACCTGGAGATACAATAAAAATAAATGCAACAATAAACGACTATGAAGGAAATCCAATAACCGAAACAATACCAACAACAATAATAATAAATAACAAGACAATAAACACACAATTTACTAATGGAACACTAAATCAAACATATAAAATACCTGAAAACACAACAGAATCAACAATAACCATAACAATAACGACAAAAAACACAACAAACACAAAACCAACAACAAGAAATGCTACATTAAAAATAACAAAATATAACACATACATAACAGGACCAAACAACATAAAACTAACAAAATTAGAACAAATACAGATAAACACGACAATAAACTCAAATAAACACCAAGTAAATACAAAAATACCAACAATAATAAAAATAAATAACAAAACACTAGCAAACACATATTATATGAATGGATCACTAAAATATAAACTAAATCTAGACAATAAATACACAAATAACACATATACTCTAACAATAATGACACAGGAAACATCAAAATACAGACAAACAACAAAAACAATAAACTTAACCCTAAACAACAGGAAAACATACATTATATCTAAAAACATATACTCATCAAAAGGAAACAAGATAATATTCAATGCAACAGTAATGGACGCACTAACAAGAAAACCAATACAAGGAACATCAAAAGCATGTATAAAACTAAACAATGTAACTGTAAACACAATACAAATAAAAAATGGTCATATAGCATACCCTTACAGTAACAATAACAATGCTAAAACATATAACATCACAATTATCAGTGGAGAAAATAACATATATGACGCCTCACAATGGACAGGATATCTAATAAATAAAAGACAACCAATCAAAATCACATCACAAAACATAAACACAATAGTGGACAGTAATATAACAATCAAAGCAAAAATATTCTCAAATGAAAAACTGATTAACAAGACAATAAAAGCATCAATAAAGATAAACAATGTGACAATTGGAACAGTAAATGTAGTAAATGGTCAAATAATATTACCGTACAAGTTACCTGATAACATGGGCTCAGGAATCTATAATTTAACAATAGTCACTGGAGATACTGGTTCGTATTATCATACAAATACTACTACCAAGTTAATAGTCTCTAAGAAGTATAAAGTAATGGATTCACCTAATATCAGTGTAAAGAAAAATGGTACAATCCATATTAAAGCAGTAATAAAAGATTCAAAAGGCAATATTGTAACCTCAAAAACAAAGGTTAATATTAAAGTTGCAGGTAAATCTATATGTAATTTAAATGTTACTAATGGAATCATAGAATATGACTATAATATTGGTAATTTAAAGAAAGGAAAGTATGATTTACTTGTACAGGCTGGTGAAACATCTAAATATAGACATGCTACTACACACTCAGTACTTAGGGTGGAATAATCTGGGAGAATAGGAAAGTACATAATATTATTCTCCTTCATTTTTTTTATTTTAATAACTATTTCTAGAAAAAGAGATGAAATTAACTAATAATATGCGTTATATAAAATTATAATTTTTTATAAAGCTCAATTATTTATTTAAAAAAGGATAATATTTATTCTAAACTTCCAAAAAAGATAAAAAAAGGAAGGTTAATTAACATATTACTTGTTATGTTATTTTATGATAAATTTGCTGCTGCTGTAGGATATTTAGTTATGTATCCATATCTGAATAGTGCATAACCTTGTGATCCGCCACTCATCACTGCTTTTGCATCAGAGTTCAGCTCGGATGCAGATAATTTGTTGTATGAATTATCGTATGTTTGAAGTATGGTTACTACTTTAGAATGTGTAGCATACTTAACAACATATGCTGTTGAGTCTTTTAGCCAGTTAGTACCAGCATGGTATGAGTATTTGTATGCCATAGGCATCATTACATCAACATATTTACTTAAATTAGCATAATCTTGTCCGTAATATTTTTTAGTGTCACTTTTTTCAGCATAAACTGTCATTGATACAACTAAGTTTTTATTATAACCTTTTACAATACTGTTAACAGATTTAACGAAGTTTGTTATCACTGATGGTTGTACTATACTAGGATTTGATCCAGAGTATCTGGCATAATCAAGACATACTCCTGATAATCCATTAATCCTGATAACTTTTTTAACAAAGTTTTTTATCATATTTTGCTGTGCTGTACTTACATTAAATCCATTGCTTGTACTGAAACATACCATGTATGTATGTACATTAATATTGGTGTTCTTACATAATGATATTACTTTTTTTAGTAAAGCTGTGTTATTTGTTGAAGCTCTTGATTGAACATATACATCTGTAATTTTAGCGTTTACCCATTGTGTTACATTAGCTTTAGTTACACTACTGTCTAATTTCACATATAATGCAGTCATTTTCTTGTTCGTTATGATTTTTGTGTTTGTTAAAACGTTTATGGTTTTTTTAAGTTTCTGGTTATATGAGTATGTTGTTATTGTTATATTTCCTGTGCTAGTTATTTTCTTGGATATTGTTATTGTTCCAGTGGTTGTTGTATATGTATTACGTATTCCTCCACCAACAATAGCTTCATTTATGGTTAAGCGTGGTAATTTACTGCTAGTATTATATGCGCTTGTTTTATTTCCATTATATATGTAATTTAATGTTGTCATGATTTTTAGTGTTGAATTTACGTAATTTGATCCGGACGTGGTCACTTTTAAGTAGATCCAATTGTTTATTGTTGTTGAATACTGTCTGCTACTTGATGGTTTTGAGTTATTACCCCACCAGTTATAGTTTGCAGTTAGTTTTCCTTTGTTATTGTATACATCTATTTTATTGTTATCGAATAATACTGAATTTTGAATAGTTGTTTTTCCTTTATAGTTATATAATGCTCCACCATTAATTGTAGCATTGTTTGCTTTAAAGAATACTTTGTTGATTACTGCACCTGCTCCATTAACATAGATAGCTCCACCAGTTGATGCATAGTTTTTGTTAAATGTTGAATTGTATACATAGTTAGTCCTTGTGGTTTTAAGGTATACTGCATTATTATTGTTTAAAGTAAATATTGAATAGTTTATGAGTACTTTATTATCTTCATCCGCATATACTGCTCCACCTAGTTTTGCAGTGTTATTTGTGAAGGTAGAGTGGCTTATTGTAATATTCATAGGAGATAATGCTGTGGTAAATATTGCTCCACCATATGTGTTAACGTTATTGTTAGTAAATTGTGAGTATTTGACTGTTAATGTTCCATTATTGTTTATTGCTCCACCAGTAATATTTGCTTTGTTTGTTTTGAAGCTGTTCTGACTTAAATACAGTGTTCCTTTGTTATATATTGCTCCACCTTTGCTATCAGCATTATTACTTACAAATGTATTATTATACCCTGCTATTGTTCCAGTATTGTATATAGCGCCTCCATCTTTGGTTACACTATTACTGTTAAAGTAGGTTTTATTTAAATTCAATTTTCCAACGTTATATATTGCTCCACCATTTATACCAGTGTTTTTTAGGAATATTCCTGTTTTAATAGTGGATGTTTTATTTTCTGAACTTAGATAAATTGCTGTGTTACCATTGTATGTTACATTTGTATTGTATAATGTTACACCATTAGATGATGTTATTACACTACCAAGTTTACTTGCATTATTTTTATCAAAAGAGCATCTTGAAAAGCTTAATGAACCAAGATTATATATTGCTCCTCCATAATCTGCATTGTTATTTGAGAATGATGTTTTAACAGCAGTTAATCTACCCTTGTTATATACTCCACCACCATTTGCTGTGGCAGTTGACATTGTTATTTTCATTGACTCTAAGTTCAATGTTCCTTTGTTGTATATTGCTCCACCATTTTCATCTTTAGCACTTGTAATTGTAAATGCTTTGAAAGTAACAGTTGTTCCAGAAGCTATGGTAAATACATGGCTTCCTCTACCGTTGATTATTGTTTTTTTAGTATTATTACCTATTATAGTTACATTCTTGTTAATAAGTATTTTATGTTGATTATAATTACCCTCTGCAAGATAAATGGTTCCTTTATCATTCACTGCAGTAAGAGCACTTTTTATTGTTGCCTTTGCAGTAGTACTACTTGCACCGGAATTATTATCATTTCCAGATGTACTCACATAGATTTTACTGTATCCTGTTGTATTATTCACTGTTTTAGAATCTTTTGTAGTAGTACTTGTTGTATTATCACTATCTTTTTGTGTTGTGTTTTGTTCTACTGTGGTCTGTGTATTTGTATTTTGTGTGTTCGTGTATTGTGAGTTATCATCTTTCACATTTTGATTACTAGAATCTGTTACTTGTATATTATCTGCCCCAACTCCTATACCTGCTGTAACAGTGCTATGACCTGTTTGATTTGTGTCAGCAGCTGAGACTGCACTTATACATACTAGTAATGCTATTATTACTAATACTGGAAATAATTTTTTAAATGTTAAATTATTTCGTTTAATAAATAATCACCTCTGATATTTATTTTATATTTTGTTATTTAAATAAATTAGTCTTTAAAAAGAAGGGCCAATGTCTTAATCTGTATTTTAAACTGTTTAAAGTTATTTTTATAAAAAAATAAGTAAGAATGGAGGTTATTTCTAGTTTCTTATGATGATATAGATCATATATACAATAAATAAGGATACTAGGATGATTCCATCTTTCCTGTTGAAATCCTTTTTATCATATGCTAATATGTATGTGATAATTAATGCTAAAATCATTATAATAGTATCAATTACCATAACATTTGTTGTTGCAATAGGAGTTATTGTTGTTGTTAAACCAACAATGAATAGTATGTTAAATATACAACTTCCAACAGCATTACCTATTGCAATTCCGGTATTCTTATTGTATGCTGCTGTTACACTAGTCATAAGCTCTGGTAGAGATGTACCTATTGATACTATTGTTAATCCTACTAATGTTTCAGACATTCCTAGGCTTAAAGCAATATCTTTTGAAGCATCTACTACTAAATCACTACCAATTAGTATGAAAGCTAAACCAACTATTATAAATAACACAATCATTATGTTGGATAAGTGTGTAGTTCCTACAGGCATGTTCTTACTTTCTTTTTTAGATTTAACAATAAGAAGTGCAACGTATGCTATTATACCTATTAGGAAGATTATACCTTCAATCCTACTAATCTGACTACTAGTTACAATAAATAAGAGTAATAGTATGCTACTTATTAAAAGAACAGGAAAATCCTGTTTTAGTGATACGTCATCTATATCAATCTTATAAATAATAGCAGTAATACCTACAACTACAAGTAAATTAAAAATGTTACTACCTACAATGTTACTTATTGCTATAGCATTACTATGATTAAGGGCTGAAGTTACAGAAACAGCAGCTTCCGGTGCACTAGTACCAAAGGCTACAATAGTTAAACCAATAATCATAGCAGGGATTTTAAGTTTAGTAGCAAGATCACTGGCACCATCAACAAACATATCAGCACCCTTAATAAGAAGTACAAAACCTATAATAAGCAATATAATTGTTAAGATATCCATAAAATTATCCTCAAAATATTAAAAATAAAAGAATAAGTATTTAATAACTTATTCTAGTCTGTGTAATTCATCCTCTAACATAGGTAGGAATGAACCAATATCAGTAACAATACTTATAACCTGTGCACTACCTCTGTCAGCAAGCTTAGTTACAGAAGCATTACTAATATCTACACAAACACTTTTTATTCTAGCTGGAATAAGGTTACCAGTAGCAACACTGTGAAGTAATGTTGCAATCATAATAACCATGTCAACATCCTGTACTTCTTCACGCATTCTCTGCTGTGCTTCCTGTGAATCTGTTATAACATCTGGAAGTGGTCCATCATCACGAATACTACCAGCAAGAACGTATGGTGCATTCTTTTTTACACATTCATACATAATACCACTAGTTAAAACACCTTGTTCTACAGCATCACGAATACTACCTGCTTTGTTAATAGTGTTAATAGCAGATAAGTGATGTTTATGTCCATGTTCAACTAGTTCTCCGGTCTCCATCTTTACACCAAGTGATGTTCCATATAATGCATTTTCAATATCGTGTGTAGCAAGAGCATTACCTGCAAATATTTTATCTACATATCCTTCACGTATTAAATCAGCTAGTATAGGTGCACATCCTGTGTGTATAATTGCAGGTCCACCTACAACAAGTATTTTTCCACCATTATCCTTGATTTCTTTCATTTCAACTGCTACTTTGTGAATAATACTTCGGGTAGGTTTTTCAGCAGATGCATCACTGTTCATGAATTCAAACTGGTTTTTACCTCTAGCCTTTTCAGGTGGAGTTACTTTAACTCCTCTTCTACCAACTACTATTTTTTCTCCTTTTTTTATTGAATTTAATGGTTTACAAGTAGCTGTTTCATTTTCAGTATCTACTGTGATAACACAGTCCATTTCTATATTATCAATATTAATCCATTGATTGTTGTATCTTATTTTAGTATTATAGTTACTAGTGGAATAAAAATTGCTTGGTACTGTTTTATCTTTTTCTGATTCTATTAATTCAACTTCTTCTACATCTTTAATAACTTCTGCTCCGTAATCAGTTAACATGTCTAGTATTCTGTTGAATGTTTCATAATCCTCGGATTTTACTAGAAGTTTTGCAGTACTTTTATCAGTTTTTAGTTTTCCTACTTCTAAATCTTCAATTTCGTAGTCACCACCCTGTTCTAGGATAGTGTCCATTGCTTTAGGCAATATTAATGAGTCTATAATATGTCCACGTAATAATATTTGTTCTGAATACATTATTTCTACAGTCCTTTAAAAATTTTAATATTAACATATACTATTCAATGATTTAGGTATTAATTGAATGTTATATATTTTTCTTGATTATAGTATAAACTATTTTATCATAGTTTTGTTCGATATTTGTTAAATGTTCTGGAAATATAGTGATAAAAATAAGTTAAAAATAGAGAGGGAGAAGAATTAAAATTATACTCTATAGTATACCCATAGCTTTATTGGTTTTTATTATAGATTTTTCTCCATCATCTTCTAATTCAAGCATTGCTCTGATTGCATCAACATTTTCTGGTACAACATCAGATTCTTGGTGAACAGCTTGCATATAGAATAATTCTCCATCTTCAACATTTACTGATTCTTCCCATACAGGTATTTCGTACATATTTCCTCTTGAACGTCCAAGGTCTTTAGCATACTCCATTATTTCAGCAGTAGATCCTAATTTAAGGCTTTTCTGAATAGGTAGTACACGGTAAGCTTCCTTGAAAGCATCAAGCACATCATCTGTTGTTACATTGTTCTCTAATTCAACCATTATATTATGTGTGTGCATAAGTGTGGTCGGAACCATTAAAGCCATGGTTATTACAGTAACATCAGGTATGATTGTTTGTACATCGGGTCCGTGATGTGATGGAACTTCAGTTGTCGGAACAATAGCATTTATAGGTCCTTTTTTAGCATCATTAGGGTCTGCTGCTCTTCTTACCATTACAGCTCTAACTTTTTTAATACCTGCTAAATCATATACTGGTTTAAGTGTACGACATAATCCTGTGGTGTTACAGGAAACTACACGTACGTAATCTTTGCCTATGTTACTTTCATAGTTTGCCTCAGCATTGAAAGATGAACCTATTGCATCATGATCTTCGCCACCCTCAAATATGGCTTTTAATCCTATTTTTTCATAGATATCTGTTTTGTTCTGTGAACCAATACCTCCTGGTGTACAATCCACAACTAGGTCTAATTTTTCAAATAATTCATCTGCAGTACCTGATACTTCAATACCTGCTTCTTCAAATTGACTTTCTTTTTCAGGAGCACTGAGGTATAAATCATATCCTTTTTTAACAGCCATCTGTGCCTCGAAATCAGGAGATCTTTTTGTTACTCCAACAATTTTCATGTCATCTTGAGCAGATACAGCATCTGCAACTCTTTTACCTATGGTTCCATATCCATTTATTCCAATATTTTTCATAATGTAACATCCCTGTAAAAAAATATTATAATCCCTTGATATTTTAAGAGTTTATATTAGAAAGATTATCGTTTCTAAAAATTTTTTTCAGTTATATTACTATATAAGAATTATGATGTTTATAAATTTATTTTAAAATTTTACTGTTTTTTAGTGAATACCTCTATAAAATAGTTGAATATAATTTTTTTATAATAGAATTCATTGAATTTAAAAAAGAGAAAAAAAGTGTGTGGAATTATAATAATATTCTTTATTTTTTAATATCTAATTCCTGATATACATAGTAGCCTATTACACCACCAATGGTACCTGCTATGATGTAAAATACTAATGAGTATAATGATGAGTATAACATGTATGTGAAGTATATTGGTCCGTATGACATGTACATCATTATTAATGAAATTACGGTAGCTACTACTGCACCAATAAGTGTACTGAGAAATGCTGCTACTGTTGATTCGGCTACTTCTTCATTTTTCATAATTCCAACAAGTATTCCTGTAATAAATATAAATGGTAATATACTTGAACTTGAACCACTTATTAAGTAAGTGATTATGATAATTATTATTCCTAAAGGTACAGCTTTTCCTTGGGTTACTTTGTTAAAATCCATATTTACTAACTCCTTTCTAATACTTTTTATCTTATTTTATATATAGATTCATAAGTTTTTTCATTGATAAAAGAGTGTTTTTTTATTTATTTTTGATTTAATAATCCTAATTCTTCTGATACATAATATCCTATGTAGCTACCAATACATCCAATAATAATATATGTTATTATACTAATAAGAGAGTACTGTACAACTGCTATAGCATATAAACCACCATACGTATAATATACGGTTATTAGGGATACAATAAATGCAATTATTGATCCGATAATAAAAGCGATAAAAGAATTAAGTAATGTTTCCTTTATGTTAACATGAAGCATTATACCAGAGATTATTCCTATGAAAAGTATTGTGGGTATTATAAAACTATTATCATTAGTTAATAATGAACAAGCTATAATCATTAAGATAGTTAAAGCAATACTTTTTCCTTTTAGCATGTTTTTAAAACTCATACTATCCTCTCCTAAAAATGATATGATTAGATAATATAACTAATCATATACCTAGTTTTAAGCCTATTCCAGAGGTTTTCCTTCAATAGCACTTATTTTGTTAGGGAAGTATGTATCTACAATATATTCTAAACCATATTTGGAGAATGACTGTTGCTCTGCTTTTCGTCCTAGTTTAATCATTTTTTTGATTTCCGTCTGCCAGAATTCTCCTTTATATCTAGGGTCTGCTGCTAATTCTTTTAGACGTGTTACATCTATATCTTTTAGTTTGTCAGTTGGTAAATCGTAATTAATAATGTCTGATGCTGTTACACCTAAAAATTTTGCATCTGGTGTAGCAAGGTCATGGTTTACGTGTGCTAATTTTGCACTACCTGATATAATTACCATAGCAATGTGGAAACCCCATGGGTCTCCGTCGTTACAAATATATACTGGGACTTGTAGCTCATCACTAGCTCTTCTGATAAATCTACGTGTTGCACGTGCAGCTTGTCCTTTTAATCCTACAATTAATGTATTAAAACGGTCATATGCTTTTTCTTGAACCATACGGTGATACATTCCCATAGTTTCCACTGCAATAATTCTTTCAACATTAGAATCTACAAATTCTACATCATCTATTGTTGGTGGAATAGTATATCCTGCTTTTCCTAGTCTTAATGCATTGAATTCTACGTCATCATCACGTAGTGTGATATCACCATATACAGATGCTCCATCTTCTTCAGGGAGTAATCCTAGGTTTTCACGTGATACTCCTAATGTTACTTCTATATCTTCAGTAATGTTGTTTGATTCCTGCTGGTTATCAAATCCAACATCCCATCCTTCTGATACATAGTACATTTCCCTCATGGTAGCTGTTTTTTGTATGTTTACTAGTTCTTTACAGAAGTTTCCGACACACATCATTTGTGCTAATTTTTTAATTTGTTTAACATTACCTAGGGATCTAGTTCCTGTACGGTCACCTAATTCAAAGTATCGTTTATCTTCATTATATATAATATTTCCAGTTCCTCTTGATGGTATTTGTAAGCTAGGTACTCTTTCCTGAAGTATTTCTTCTAGTACTTCATCTCCCATTCCTCTTAGCTTGTTTAATGCAATTTCTTTATGTTTCATCATATGAATTCTTCCCTCATTATTTCATATTATTTATTCTTAAAAGAGTTTATTCTTCATCAAAATCTTCGTCAACTTCGGTTTTTAGACGCATTTTAGGTTCTTCTGTTTTGATTTTCATTGGTTCAATTTCTGGTTGTTTAAGACGGTTTTTCATGTCCATGATTTTTGCTTTGTGTGTTACTTCATCCATTACATGGTCATACTCTGGAACATCTTTTTCTGCTAATAGTGCTGATTGTTTGATTACTACTGGTACAAGGTCTTCGAATATTTTTGCTCTCATTTCCTCGTTTTTAGCTGCTTTTTTGGTTCTTATGTATTTTTCTAGTTTACGTGCTATTTTCATTGTTGCTTGTCTGATTTCTCTTACTATTTCTGGTTCTGGTGCAACACTTTGTTTTCCAGTGGATAAGTATGGTACGTTTGTTGATATGATGTTTACAAATACTGTTATTGGTGCATTGTCAAGGTCTCTTATACCATATCTTCTCCAATCTATACTTTTTAGAGCTTCTGTTATTGCACAGCTTCCTTGGTCAAAGGTTAGTGGAACTCTGTTTGCAAATCTCATTATTTCTGCTTTTCTCTGATTTCCTATGAGTCTTCCTGCTTTTCCACCATAAGCAATACCTGCTTCTATGATGAATGATACTCCTCCACGGTATGCTTGTGGTTTTCTTGTTATTGCTGTTGAAAATTCTGGTAATAGTATTTCGTTAATACCTTTTTCTATTTGTTCGTTTCCTATTGGTTTAAGACCACTTGTTGGTGGAGCCATAAATTTCATTTTATCGAATTGATTAACTACTGCTTCTGCTTCTTTCCATGTTATACTTTTTGGTCTTTTATTCATGTCGATTCCAGTAGCTTCTTCGATTTCTTTGATTTTAGCTGCTGATACACGTGATAATGAGTCCATTAATAGGTTTTTGAATCGTTTTTTGTTTGTACTTTTACAGAGGTATATTATATCGTCTGCTGTTACTCCTTTTGGGTGTGGTAGTACTTCTTTTGGTAGTGGAGGTATTTCATTTGTTGCTCTTTCAAAGGTATATTTTCTTCCGGATGGGTCTTTGAATACTATTCTTGCGTGTGGATTTCCTATTACTGTACGTCTTATGTATTCGTATGCTCCTTGTTCACTCATGGAATATGATACATCTTTAAATTCTATTTCTATTCCTGAGCCTGTACGATCAGTTTCAAATTCTTTTCTGTCTAAGATGATACCTGTATTCTTTTTAACATCAAGTTTTACGGTCATTTCTACTCCTTTAAGTTCATCACCATCTTTGTATCTTGATCTTATTTTTACAGGTTGTCCTGTTGTCATTTGTGATAGTAATACACATCCACTACATCCGAGACCTTGTTGTCCTCGTGATTGTATATTTCTGAATTTACTTCCTGCGAACATTTGACAGTATACTTTGGTTATGAATTCTTCTGGTATACCTGGTCCGTTATCTGCATGTTTAAGTAGGTAGTGGTCTTTTCCTAATCTTTTTAATTCTATTGTTATGTCGGGTAGAATTCCTGCTTCTTCACATGCATCGAGACTGTTTGTTATTAGTTCGTGGAATACTATTGTTAGTGATCTAATTTTTCCTGAGAATCCTAACATTTGTTTGTTACGTCTGAAGAATTCTGACGCGGTTAATTCTTTAAATTCTTTAAATAAATCGGATGTATCACGTTCCAAGGATTTCATTCCTCCGTTTATATTAATATTACTTATTTAATTATAAGTATTATTTTTTATTTTTTCTACTTTTAATTTAATAATAATTGTTCTTCTCTTTTTAGATAATATGTTAAAACTTGTTGTAATTTCAATAGTTTATACATATGTATCATTTAAAAACGATTATTTTTTCTATTAATTATATATGTAAAACATACAATATAAAACCATTGTATATACCCTACTTGATAAAAATATGTTAGTTTTGGGGGGTCTTGATAAGTAATTGATATATAACATAAATATTATTCTAAATAAAAGTTCACAATTAAAAAATATGAATAATTTAAATAAAAAAAAATTAAGTTAGTTGGTGGTGAATATTTTACTAAAAAAATTAAAGAGAAAAAAATCAATCATAAAGTTTCAGGAACTTCTTCAAATTCATCTTCATCCTCATCTTCTTCACTAATAGCATCTTTATTATAATCCTTTTCTGCATCAGTAAAGTTTTCATCAGTATCTAAATCTTCTCTTAAAATATCCTTTCTGTCCGGTTTACCATTAACAAGTTCATCAAATTCTTGTCTTTTAAGTTTATCATGCATCTTCTCAAGATAAGCATAAACAGTTTTCTGTCTGGAACCATCAAGAATCATTTCAATAGCTTCTCTAGCCATTTGAATATTTTCAATTTTACCAATTAAGGAAACAGTTTTACCATAAATACTGATTTCAACATCAAGCATATCATGCATAATCTGTCTGGTTCTACCATTTTTACCTATAATTCTACCTTTTTGTCTTACTAATGCTTTCTTTGATTTTCCAACATAATCTTGTAAGTTGATGATTTCTAAAATCATTTCATCATCTTCAAGAGTTAATGCGATATCTGGATTAAATCCTCTACCTATAGCTTTAATCATATATCTAGCTTTCCATGTTGCTAATGGATCATCAGTCTCATCAGTTGAACTTATAGCAATATCTCCTGTATCACTGTCAATTTTCAATTCTGTTTTAGTAATAATTTCTAATTGGTGTTTAATTTTACCATTTTTCCCGATTGCTACGCCAACTCTGTCTTTTGGTATTTTAAGGTACTCTGTATTAACCATTATAAAAAAGCTCCTTTTCGTGTAATATTTTTTCTCATAAGTCGTATAATTTAAGTAATTTAATATGATTACAATACTAATCATTATCTATTTAATAAATGATAAAAAGGTATACTGATATTATTTAACTAATCTTCATTAAATAGAAAAAAAATTTATTATTCTTTTTATCTGATTGGGGATAGTAATACTATTGAAGTATTGTCTTGTTATTATTGTTATATAATTTAATTAATATTTATTATTTTTTATTATTTTTAAAATCAAATATTTTAATAACATTCTTTACATCAATATTAATATTAATTCTATTATTTATCTATATTAACACTAATATAAAAAACTTGGTATAAAAAAGATATGATAGGTATGTTGTTTAAAGTAAATAGTTATTCTTCTTTAATTATTCTATGTTTAACATAATCATAATCTAAATTAACTTTAAATTTTTTACTATCATATACAATATTCTTTATATCTCTTTCAAGTAATTCTCTACTGGAAGGATGACTACGTAGTGTAGCCTGTGATAAATCTATAATATATGGATGACCATGAGATAATAAAATATTATACTGTGAAAGATCACCATGTACAAGGTCAGCCTCATTATATGCAATATCCATAAAATTAAGAATTTCCTCGAAAACTTCCTCAGCATTATCTAACTTAATTTTACTAAGTGGTGGTGCAGCTGTAGCATCATTATCTGAATAATCTAAATATTCCATTACAAGAACATTTTCCATAGCAGTGTAAGGTTCAGGAACATTTAATCCTAAATTATATAATCTGCTAAGATTTTTAAACTCCTTTCTTGTCCATGTTGTAACTATTTGTCTAGTGTTATTTCCATGAGTCTTGAATCTAGGATCTCCGGCAATATATTCTTTAATCTTCTTAAAATCAAGAGTCATAACCCTATAAATCTTAACAGCAACATTATTACCATCATCATCAATACCTAGAAAAACATTAGCTTCTTTACCAGTACTGATAACACCATTTAAAGTATTAATATATCCCTGTTTTGCTAATTTATACAATACTTTCAGTGTTTTATCATCAAAAACTTCACTAGAAACTTGTTTATCTTCGGAACTTTTAATTCTCTTAGTCTCTTCTAATTTACGCATCTGATTATCTGCATCACGGTAATGTTTATTCAATTAAAAAACTCCTTTCTAATGCTATTATCTCTTTATTTATTCTCTAATAATTTTTACGTATTTGTAATAGTATTTTTGATACAATATACAATACTGGTAACTCTATTAATGGCCCAATTACTAGTGCAATAGCAACTAATTGATTATCTGGAAATGAACTGATAGCTATAGCAAGTGCAAGTGGTGAATTACGTGCTAAGGTAGTTAAAGTTAAACTAGCATAATCCTCATAATTAAAACCACTTCTTCTTGCTACAATATAATCTAAGATAAAGTTCATGATAAAGAATAATATCAATGGAATAAATACAATTCCTATAATATTAATGTTATCAAAAAGATTACTTGCCTCTGTATTAAATAACCCGAATATTGCAATACATAGAAAGATTGTCTGGTAACTGCTGAAAAATGATATAATCTCACTTTTAATGGACCTTCCCTGTAAGACATATTTAACAATTTGTGCAGTGATAAAAGGAATCACAATAAACGTTAAAAGACTATTTGCTAGACTTAATATATTTAGTGTATTGCTATTTGAGAAAAACAATAATAAATACACTGGAAGTAATACTAATTGTAGTACTAAGTTTATTGGTAGAATAGATAAGCTCAGAGGAACATCACCCTTTGCCATTTTAGTAAATAATAGATACCAGTCAGTACATGGTGTTAAAATTAACATGAAAAAGCCAAGAAGTAGATTAATATTTCCATGTAGGAATAAATCACCTAAAAAATAGCCGAATAATGGTGTCCATAAGAAGTTAATCAGGAGGCTTGTTACAGTAAATCGTCTGTTATAAAAACTGTTTTTAATATCTTCCAGAGGAACATCCAGAAATACTGCAAATAACATTAATGCTAAAAAAATATTTATTAAATAGGGGCTGATTTGATTTAATATTGTCACATCTTTAAATAATAAACCTAATATAATAGCTCCAAAGATGAGAACAGGCTCTAATTTTTCTACTAAATCCATTTAAATTCCTCTTCGAACTATTATGTTTATTATTTATTTTGATATCAACATTATATTTTTAAGAATCCTCTTCTTTCAAGGTAATTAGCTTCTGTACGTGTGTATCTCCAAATAACATCTGCTTTTTCATCACTTTGGAAGTCCCATGGTTTTACAAGTACAACATCACCTTGACGAATCCAAATTCTTTTTTTCATTTTTCCAGGAATACGACATAATCTGATCTTTTTATCGTTACATCTTACTTTGAGTTTTCCATGTCCTAGAATTTCCTCAACAACTCCAGGAATTTCACCTTTTCTTGGTGATCTTACACGGATGTTCTCTCCGTTATTTTGGTTGTTATTATGGTTATGGTTTTTCTTATTGTTAGATTTTTTCAAATTATATATCCTCCATTCTTTCCTAATGAGTAATTGTTAAATTAAATTTCATTGATTAAAATGTATATTAAATTTCTAAGTATATAAAATCATAATTCTATGTTATATATTATATATCGTTTTTAACTATATAATTTTTTTTAAATTAAACTAATTTATAGAATTTGTTAGATTTTCATGATTTAAAGCCTAAAAAAATTAAGAAAAAAATAAGAAGGGTGGTTATATTTATCCTACTTTATTTATTTTGATTAAAGATTTTACTGGTACATCCTCTAAATCATTAATACCTTTTTTGTCTACAAGAACTGTTACAGCTATTGGTTTTGCTCCATGTGTTTCACATACCCTTATTGCATCAGTTACTGTAGCTCCACTAGTTATAACATCATCAACTATAACAACATTTTTGTTTTTTATGTTAGCAAAGTTGTTACTTATTGCTCCCTGTGCTGATTCATTTTTCATATGTTTTACTGGGTGGAATACAGCTAAATCCGCATCTAATAAATCGGACATTATTGTTGCAAATGGAACTCCGCTTACTGATATACCTACAACCGCGTCAACAACACCTTCCTCTAGTGTTAAATCAGCTAGTGCTGATGAAATGTATTGCATACGTGATGAACTAGTTCCTATTGTTTTCCAGTTAATAGCAAAATCGTCGGGTTTTTGTTTTTGTTTATTTTTGTTTACAGGTGTTTTTTGCATTATTAACCATTGTGTAGTATCTTTTGAAATGTTTAATTCATCTGCTATTTCACCTGTGGTTAATCCTTTATTTCTAAGTTCACTAGCTTTCTCAATTAGTTTGCTATTCATTTTAATCACTTATTTTTATAAATATACTAATCTTTTATCTTTTGATGATTTCATAGCAGCATCAACTATTCTTAATGCTTCATATCCATCCTGACCTGTTACTTCAGGTTCTGTATCCTGCTGTACTGCATTCACAAATGATCTTAATTCTTCTTTGAGAGGTTCTTTATTTTCAACTTTCACGTTTTCAACTTGATTATTTTCCTTGTATAGTGTAACTGTTTGATCACCATAGTCAACGCTTATTATACCATCTACTCCTGTGATGTTTAATTGTCGTTTTTTGTATGGTGTTAGCCAGTTTGTTTCAAGTATGGTTAACACTCCGCTATCATATTTGGTCATTATTTCTGCATGGTCTTCAAATTCACAGTTTTTTAGTTTACTGCTCATGTTTGCATATACTGTGTTTGCTTTACTTTCAAATAAATAGTTAAATATATCTATGTCGTGAATAGCTAAGTCTATTGCTACTCCCACGTCTCTTATTCTTGGTGGGTATGGACCTAATCTTTTTGCGTTAGCTGTAACTACTTCACCAATTTCTCCGGCATCAAGTAATTCTTTTGCAACTCTTACTGCTGGATTAAATCTTTCTACGTGTCCTGTTGCTAAAATTACTCCAGCATCTTTTGCTGCATTAATCATTTCTTTTGCTTCTGGTAATTTTGAAGCGATTGGTTTTTCTACTAACACATTTTTGCCTGCTTCTATTGCACGCATAGCAACATCATGGTGAAATACTGTAGGTACACATATGTTTACTGCTTCAATATCATCAATCTGAAGAATATTATCATAATCAACATATCCTACAGTATTGAATTCTTTTGATACCTTATCAAGTGTACCTCTTACCATATCAGATATTGCTACTAAATTTGCATTTTCCAATTCGGAGTATATACGAACATGGTTGTAACCCATAGATCCTACTCCTATAACACCCACGTTTGTCTGTTTCATAAAGTATCCTCTCTTAATTTTATTCCAATAGCTTTTGCAGTGTCTATTGCTTCATTCTTTTCAGTTGTCTCATTAACATCTGCTAAAAGTTTACCTTCTGGACTTAATAACTTACAGTGTATATTAATATTGTTTCCATCAACTTTTGAAATTATACCAATAGGCCATTGACATCCTACACCAATGGTCTCAAGAATTGCTTTCTCGGTTAAAGCTTCTATTCTTGAATCTTCATCATTAAGTTTTGAAATAATATCATTGTATTCAGAATCTTTATTAGTCATCACTGCTAAAGCTCCTTGTCCTGCTGGAGGTACGATGTATGTTTCATCAAAAATTTCTTTAACATGATCTTGTAAGCCTAATCGATTAATACCTGCTAAAGCCATTATAGTAGCATCATATTGTCCTTCTTCAACTTTACGGATACGTGTATCAATATTTCCACGTATAGGTTTTGTTTGAACTTTCTTTCCATGGAATTTACAGAAAGCTTCTCTTCTAACACTACTAGTACCTAATGTAGCATTTTCAGGTAGTTCATCCCAGGTATAATTAGAAATTAATACTTCATTGATAGCTTCTCTTTTAGGAATGGCTGTTATTGTAAGTTGGTCATTTAATTCACTAGGTAAATCTTTAAAACTATGTACTGCAAAATCGATGTCTCCATCTATTAGTGCAGTATCTAATTCTTTTGTAAAAATACCTTTAGCATCAATATTATATAATTGTGAATCTTTAATTTTGTCTCCTGTTGTTTTAATTATTTTTGTTTCTATTTTTTCACCAGTAATTTCTTCAAGTGATTTTACAACAGTTTGAGTCTGAGTTGTAGCAAGCTTACTACCTCGTGTACCAACTATCACTAATTACGCCTCCATTATTCTAAATAACTATGATCATGAGTATTTTTTTCTTAAAATAACTAATATTAAGCTATTATCAATTATAATAATCTCAGTAACTTATTTTTTAACTCTTTATAATTATATATTTAATATATTTAATATATTTTTGTATAACTCTTCTTTATTTATACTTCTTTTATTATTTTTAATTATTTTAAATAGTATTTAATAGAATATTTACTCAATTATGTCTTATTTAACTAATAAGAATACATTTTAAATAAAATAAAGACTTCTTATAGATATCTATGAAAGAGCTACTGTTGATAGTATTAATTATTAAAAAAGTATAGATTAATTAAAAATAAAAGACTTGTTAGAATAAAATAGAATTATAAAACAGGTTTCACTCTAGTCATGTTTACTTATTTTCATTAACTATCAGTTTCATGAATATTTTCGCTCTGTTAGAATATTAAAAAAATTCATAGAAAAAAAGTTTGAAATTATTAGTTTATAAAAATATAAATAAATGAAATACTATGTATTTTTTGTAATTAGTTACATACTAACTTTCTAGTATTGTATTCACTTCTGTATATTACATGTATTATTTCATAATTTCTATTTAATGCTTCATGGTATGCATCCTGGAGATTATCAATGTAAATTATTGGCAAACCTTGTTTTTTTAGACTATTTCCTAATTCACCAGTAAGTATCACTTTATTGGATGGTACTGTTTTTAAGTATTTTAATAGTTTATTCTCATCTATCTCTTCACAGGTTATACCGTAATCACCACCTAATATTATTATATAATTGGATGTGTATCTTGTGGTATTGTCCACACATTTTTTTATGGAAGTAGTATTAAGACCAGAATTTATATCTTCTAATACCATCTTATTATTAACAATTTTATATGATCCTCTACCTGGTATTATATTCATGTTTTCTATATTTGAAATAATTTCATTATTATCTAAGCCAAGTATTAGTCCTACTCCCATAGCAAAAAGAATATTAGTAATATAGAAGTCACTCACTGCAAACATTGATAGGGATAGTTCCTCTTTATTATACTGAACTTTAAAGTGGGTATTTTTAATATCATAATTAATCTTGCTTGTATGTATATCTGCCCTAGAATCACTAGTACTAACAGTTATCACATCTTTATTCACATTAGAATAATATGTATTATAAGCACTCATATCACATAATACTTGTTTTGAATTAAATATTGATTTCTTAGCACTACTTGCTGTTTGATTGCCCTGAGCTATAGGATAATCCTCTAATATATTAGTTAATATTCCAATATCACAGTAACTAGTAATACCAAGTGAAACCTCAAAAACACAATAATCAATTTTATCCAGTAAATCATTTTCACATGCAATGTTAAGAGCTGTGATAATACTAGCAGGAGTAATACTAAGGGATGTTGATAATACAATATCTTCTGACGGGCTGTGATATGATAAGTCATGACTAGTAAGTGTGAGAACACTGTTATTTTTCAGTACAGAACTTATCAATGTAGCTGTACTAGTTTTACCTTTAACGCCAGTAACTTCTATAATCTTAAAATTCCATCCATATCTAAGTCTATGTTTATTAATTAAATATCCAGTGAATTCATGATGAGTATAATCACTACTAAAAACAGGATTCATATGAATAGGATTTATTGTTATAAAATCAGTTCTATGTTTAATAATATAATCAAGAGATAGAAATTTAACATTATAATTATTACTTAATTCTAGTTTTTCATCATGTGTTAACTTGTTATAAACATCATAGAAAAATAGGTTATTATCTGTATACTTGTAATATTCTTTAAGAAGAGTAATACCACCGTGATTAGCATCACTAATTAAAATATTCTTAGTCATAATTTATCAATCAACCCTATAAAAAAAGAAGAAGTTAAAAAAAGAATTTAATGAACTTATCCTACAATTAATTTGTTATTTACACTATTATAGAAGTTCTTTTTAAATCTAACAAAATATGCTGCATTATCAGATTTTCTGATTTTAACTTCATCCATATAATTAAAGTTCTCACGTGAAACACCATCAAGTACACCAATAGCTTGTTTACCCTCTTTTAGAAATTTAACAGTTATTGTACTTTCTGCTGGAACGATTTTTGGCCTAGTATTTAATTTAAATGGACATATAGGGATAATGATTGCTGCATCAACACGTGGATCAACAATAGGTCCACCAGCTGACATAGAATAAGCTGTAGATCCACTTGGTGTTGAAACAATTAATCCATCAGCGCGAACTTCATCTACAACTTCTTCATCAACAGAAACTCTTAAATTTAGCATCTTTGCTGGCTGACTTGTCATGAGAACTAATTCATTTAGTACGGTTATCCATTTATCATCACATAAAACATCTAACTGTAATCTTTCTTCAATGAAGAAATCATAACTTAGCAATTTATCAAGGCATTCAAAGATATCCTCTGGATCCACTTCAGTTAAGAATCCAACAGTACCCATATTGATACTGAGTATTGGTATCTTTTTAGGAGATAATACATGCTGAGCATTAAGAACAGTACCATCTCCACCTACACATAAAACAATATCTGATGTCATATCTTCTATAGGAGTTTCTAGATCAGAGTATTCTTCCAGTTCCTTAGCTAAACTAGTGTCTAATTCTATTTCAACATGGTTAGCTAGTAAATATTTAACAATATTTCTATCAAGTTCTATGGCTTCCTCTTTATCTGTCCGTGAGACAATTCCAATTTTCATATTATCACAAATTTACTATAATAATTTTATAATATCATCATGTACTTCTTTATTAGCTGATGCTACAATGGATGTTTTTTCAAGTAAATCTAATTGACTTGCTAAAGGATTAGATTCAATATCAGTAACAACACCACCTGTTTCTTTAATTACCAGTTGAGCAGCTGCAATATCTAAAACACGAACAGCACCAACATCTAAAAAAGTATCATATGTTCCATCAGCAACATAACATAATTCTACAGCAATAGCACCCATTAACCGCATACGTCTAACAGATGTGCATAGTTTATCAAGCATTCCTTCTTTAGCTCTGTAGATATATGTACTAATAGTTGATTCAGATGCTTTTTTAATATTTGATAACGTCATAGGCTTACCATTTTTAGCAGAACCTTTTCCTTTGATAGCAGTATATATATCACCAGTAGGGAAGTTTTTTATATAACCAAACTCTATATCCCCAAGTGTTACATCAGATACTCCTTCATCATTAGGGATGCTTGCCACAGCTATAGAAATACCATAACAAGGAATGTTTTTCATAGCATTACTGGTACCATCAAGAGGATCCATGATTACAAGATTTTTAGCATCCTCTTTGCCAATTTTTATTTTTCCAATTTCTTCACTAATAAGAATCAATGATTTACCACTATTTTTTATAACTTCAATTGCTGCATTTTCTGCGTATTCGTCTATCTTGTGTGTAGGCGTTCCATCTGCACCTATTTTTGTGATTGTTGTTAACTTAGGATCATCTCTAGCATTTGTTATTGCTTCTTCTACTTTTTCAGAGATTTCCTGTGATAAATTTAACCAAAAGTTTATCTCCTTATCATTCATATTTCCACTTCTATTGATTACTATTCTACTTTATGTTCTTAATATTATTTAGGAATTTATAATTAATAAAAAATAGGATTAATAGTTATGAGTTATTCTTTCTTTTAATGGAAATACTTGAAAGTAATTTGTATATAAAAAAGGGTAAGATGAAGGGGATCATGCTGTAGTAATAAATACTTGTATTATAGGCTTAACCTATTTATCTGTTCTACATTAATATCTAAATGTTCCGGCTTTGGTAATTTAATGTTTAAAGATTCATTTAATACATCATCAACAGTTTTCATTGGTTTAAATGTTACTTCCTCTTTAACTTCATCAGGTACATCGTCGAGGTCTTCCATATTCTTTTCAGGTAATAATACGGTTTTTATTCCAGATCTATGAGCTGCAATCACTTTTTCTTTTATACCGCCAACAGGTAATACTTTTCCCTGTAATGATATTTCACCAGTCATAGCTATTGTTGAATCAACAGGTGTGCTTGTTATTAGGGAGGCTATTGTTGTAAGAAGAGTTACCCCTGCTGAAGGCCCATCTTTTGGTATAGCTCCTTCTGGTACGTGGATGTGTATATTTCTCTTATCAAATTCTGTGTCTTTGAGTATTGGTTGTAATCTTGATTTTATAAGACTTTGAGCTATTTGTGCAGATTCTTTCATCACATCACCTAATTGTCCAGTAAGTTCCAATTTACCCTCTCCAGGCAACAGTACAGCTTCTATGAATAGGATGTCACCACCAACAGGTGTCCATGCAAGTCCTGTTACTACACCTGGTGGGTTCTGTGCTGGTACCATATCATAGTGTGCTTTTTCATGTCCTAATATATCATAAAGCATGTCCTCAGTTACAACATATGGCCTTTCTATGTCATCAACCACTATTTTTTCTGTTGTTTTTCGTGCTATAGCAGCTATTTGTCTTTTAAGCTCCCTTACTCCAGCTTCTCTAGTATATTTTTCAATTATCGTGTTTATTGCTTCTGGTGTTATTACAAGGTCATTTC